>CANJWD010000014.1 GCA_947478475.1 Enterobacterales bacterium | reverse complement strand
TTTCAATGTAAAAGCGCGCTTCCGGAGTAAGATGTTTACCGCCCAATATGATGGCGTCCTTATCGATGAAACTTAGAATGAAAAATTGACGCCATTTCACCCTAAATTGATGTTCCCATCTATGTGCATTTCATTTGGCGCTGGGCCGTGTCACTGCTTTAATCTGGGAGTCATCATACGGAGGAAAATAGCATTTCCCTTGTATTTTCGGTTGCCGGACCGTGAAACGCCGCCGCGCACCCCATGAGGAGCCGCCCCAATCCACGCTGGCGATGCGCAGAATGTGTTGCCAGCCGTCTCAGACGAAGGCACGGCACCGGATAACTGGGCCGCATCGATTTGCGCGGCCTGTAAATATGCTAAAAATACCTCATTCGGGGATTGAAAACCCTGAGCCCGTGACCAGCGGCGGTGCGAGCCACGCCAGCTTCAGATGCTGTTGCAAACTCACTGATGAATCAGTACTGAATGCCGCTATCGCGTCGGCCAGCTGCAGATAACTGCCGTTATCCAGTTCAATGCGTTCGATGGTCTGTTGCTTATCACCGGTAAACTGATTTTTAAGCGTCAGTTTATCCTCCGAACTATTATCAAAAGTGATAATCAGGCTGCTGCTTTCCTTGAGAAAGTTTAATTGACTCATCTCAATATCATGCAGTTCCAGCGTGTTGCTTCCCTGATTATCCTCAACGGTGTCACTGCCATCACCCCAGTGATAATGATAGGTATCATCGCCCGCTTTGCCATCGAGCAGATCATTCCCCTTCCCGCCGTCAAAATGATCATTACCCACGTCTCCAAAGAGAAAGTCATCTCCTTCTAAACCATAGAGATAATTATTTTCTTTACTACCAGATAAAGTTTCAGCCTCATTACTCCCCAGCACAATATGGGGTCCTGTGCCATTAACGACCTGAGTTGAAACCGACCAGGTCGTTACAGCGTCTCTTTGAAGCGTAATAAGTTTTGAAAAGACCTCAGGCGTTGTATAAAAATTCTCCCATGTGACGGTTTTCTGCTTTGGAGCAGTGATCTTAAGATTGTTCTCTTCCTGGGAAAATTTTAATTGACCGATATCAATACCATACCCTACCAGGTTATCACTTCCCGGTTTATCATCAATGATCTCATCCTCTTCGATGTCACGATCTTCACCGTACCACCAGCGATCCTGAAGCAGATACTCATGCAAAGCTTCTGTTATTTCACTCTCTTTGGCTTTGAACTCTGCGATGGCATCCGCCAGTAGCAGTGTGGCGTTACCCACTTCAAGCCGCTCGATGGCATATTTCTGACGCTCGCTGCCAAGCTGATGATAAATCTCCAGGCAGTCATTCTCTGACCCTAATACTTTGATGAACAGAACACCGTTTGATGATCCCTGAAAAAAATACAGCTGCTTCTGTGAAATACCCCGTAGCACCACCACATCATTATTATCACTGCCGTCGTCGTAAATAACATCATGGCCATCACCGGCTCTGAAGATATAACGGTCGTTGCCTTTTTCACCATAGAGGGTGTCATTACCGCCGTTGCCAATAAGGATGTCATCCTCTGAACCAGCAAAGATCTGGTCAGCACCGTCCCCACCATGCAGCTCATCGTTTTGTGGGCCGCCGTATATTGTATTATTGCCACCGACAGCACGTATCAGATTGCGTGTTGTCGTGTTGCCGCGAATGACATTGCCCGCCTGACTGTTATCCGTGATCACTGTTGGAAGAGTATTTTTCTCGCTCAGCCAGCGAGAATCTCCGACCAGCTCCACCGGGGCTGATGCATAAGTAAGCACCATGCTGTCTCTGTTATTCAGGCTCAGCAGTCCGTCTGAGAGACAGACTGCGTCCTTTTCAGCGCTGAGATAGCGGATCTGTTCGTCGGCATCGTAAATCTTGAGGTAACGGAACGCGTCATCCGCTTTTACGTTTTTCAAAGCTATCCACTGCTCCACAGAGGCCTCATGCTCTGCTGACTGAGTCGTGTGAGTAGCGGTCAGATGCCCGTCTGTCATGGACCACGTGATCTCATCAAAACGCCATGGCAGTATCAGAGAGTCCTGCTGCTGATCGGCGGTATCACCAAGGTTAATGATGGTCACACCGCCCGGTGTGTCGGAAGGCTGAATCAGATAAAAATCCTGCCCGCTATTCCCTGTTAAGGTCGCACCTGACCCGGCATTGGCAACCAGCAGGTCATTCTTTGAGCTTCCATTCAGGATGTCAGGGCGGTCTGTTTCAGCGAATAGTTGCAATAAAAACAAACTCGGTACTATCCGTTGCTCCCGTGTGTCATCTTTCCTGACAATGAAGATGTTGCTCGTTTCACCGATATTGCCGGCACTCTGCTCTATCTGTTTTACTGCTATTTTTGTATCCAGCATCGTGTCATTTTCCACGGCATAGCGTACTTTGACAGGGCTACCTATGGCTATGATTTGACCGGCTATGAGAGAAAAACTAAAACCATCTTTGGAACTGATATTCCAGACTGACGCCGGTTCATCGGAAGCACTTGTTTGGTAAAATTCCTTCAGAATAAGGAGTTGAGTGGTCCTGTTCTCGTTCTCCAGAGAGAGATGTAACTCTGTATCTTGTTGCTTAATTTCCTTAATTTGATTCAGCCTACCAGGCAGCACGATCTGACTCGTTGCTCCTGTCTGACTCTCTGTGATCCGCAGCTCGCCATCCTTTTCACTTTTGAGAATGATATACGTATCTCTGCCCTGACCCCCAGTTGCCTGGCCACGCTCTATCGTCAGGATATCATCGCCAGCTCCGCTCTCAAGACGATCATATCCTCCATTACCATTGAGAGTAACGTTCTGTAGCATACTACTGGTGAAAATATCCGCATCATGTGTCCCCGTGACATTTTCGATACCGACCAGTTCCAGGCTAATATAATAGAGGTTAGCGCCATTTCTTGCGTCTCCACGAGTAGAAAAATAGGATTTTTGACTATTAATGCTCTCGCTAAGATGAGCCACTGCACCATTGGATTTGTGGTCGCCTGGCAACAAAAATTCAATATGGTCATTTCCTTCTGCACCATCGAGAATAATTGGACGTCTACGACCCTCCGATTGCTCCTCAGCCGGAGCATAGAAATGAGTCGTGTCTGATAATTCGAAACTAAATATATCGTTTCCTTTCCCTCCGGTAAAATTCTGGGACTGGGTGTCGTAAACGTTGAAAACGTACTCTGCATTGTCTTGAGTTACTTTGTTATGTAAGCGGGAAGTATCGTCACTCTGCGACATTTCATTGATCTCGGCGACTTTATTGCTTGCAATAAAGATATCCGTGCCACTCTGTGAAAGATCCTTGCGAGCAAAATCAATGCCAGACACGGGCCGGTTAGCCGCAGCAGAGACGATAAAGCTGGCGTAAAGTTCTCCCGTATTATCTCCCTGATGGTGCCAGCTCAGCAGTATGTTAGTGCCAGGTTTAAACCCCAGTACGGTAGCATCAGAAAAAATATTTTCTTGCTGCCCGGTAACGCCGCGAATCACAAAATCGGTGATCTCATCAGCAAAACGGCCGTCTCCCTGACTGAGCGCCACACGCACCTGCCCGTTTTTCTCAATAGCGACCAGGTCAGCCTTACTGTCACGATTGATATCATGCAAAATAAAAAACGCTTCGGGGCCAAGCAGCTGCTGCAATAACTTCTGAGGGACCTCAAAACTTTTGTCAGGCAGAGGGTGCGATCCTTCTCCCGAGTCAGCAGATAGCAAGGCGAGCATCTTGCCTGCGGTGCTACCTTCGCTGCCAAAAGAAAGCACGTCTTTAATGCCATCACCATTGATATCACCACGGTAACAAATACTCTTATTGCCATTTTTATCTAACGTCATATCAAGCATATACATGCCCCAATGCCCGAACGAGATATCATGGACGTTATCATGCTGATGTACGGCATCGTGCTGCTTGTAAAACTTGTTTAATAATTGAAACTCCGCCTTAGAAAGGTGAGCAATGTTAACGCTGCCAGGAGCGAAATCAGTTATAGCAGGCGCATAAGTTATAGCAGGCGCATAACATGCTTGCAGCGATGCTATCCATTTCGACGTTTGCTGTTTGTCAACAAAGTAAAACCCGTTATAACGGTGATGCATTCGGCGTTGCTTTTCTTCCGGGTTCCAGTCACTGTTCTGCGGGTGACTGCTATTAAATTCTCCGGTATTTAAATCAATCCCCCCAAAGTAATTTACCTTTATAGAGGGCGTGACGTTGCCAGGCAAGTTTGCGGTGATTCTTCGCTTATTATAGGGCAAAATGGGATTCCCGGTATTACCACTAATTTTCGGTGTTATTTTCCCGGAAATTACGTCTGTTAGATCTATATCGCCATACAGATCATTCAGTTGATGTTGAATTCCCAGTAGATCTATTTTAGCTTTTTTCTCTGTATTCACCGTCTTTAGCAGCTTTGCATATTCATAGCGTATTTTCACACCATCAGGCTTGTAGCCAAACATAGCACCTAAGCCCACCTGAAACCTTTCCCGGCCAGTCAGTTCGATGTATTGTTCCACTTCGTTGACTGCCCTGGTGCCGCTAACCACCCACTGCGCCACGAAGATGCCTATCAGGGCCGCGCCCATCAGCAAACCGGCAGGCCCTGCTGCGGCAGCCATAGCGCTTAATCCGGCTATTGAGACCCCCAGCCCGGAAAGACCACCGGCGATAACAGCCACGGCGGCAGTGAATGTCAGTCCCGTGCTCAGCAGAGCACTGGTAATGCTCAGTGCCAGATCAACATGTAGCTCCTGTTTCTGCTCGCTGGAGAGCCCGGTTTGTTTAAGGGCCTCCTGAGTTCCCACCACAGCCTGCCAGGCAAAGTAAGCGCCAACCCCTGCCAGCACCGGCCCGGCAAGATTTCCAGTAAAGCGAAGGCCAGTCGTCACCATGCGGCCGGCAGACTGGGTGGATGATATATTCGCTATTCTGCCATTATTCCAGGCCTCCTGAAGCTTCTGAACCGTCTGTTTGAATTTGGTTTGATTCAGCGATGCGATATCGCCCACTTCATCGGATAAATCCACCAGGCTCTCACCGATGGCCTGAATTTTCTCGCGATTCAGCTCAGCTATTCTCTTCTTACTGAGTCCGCCTTCTTTGAGCTCTTTTTTTATCGCGCTAATTCTGCACAGCGCGGCGACGAAACCGATACCAAACACCATTTTACCGGCACGCTCTACGGTCCTTGCGGCCACCGCGGTGATGCTATTCACGTCGCTGAACTGAATTTTTATCCCTTCTGCCTGGAGCTTGCGTATCGTACGATTGAGCTGATGCATTCTCTCCATGAGCCCAGACCGGGTCTCATTCCGGATCTCATCCAGCAGGGCAAGTTCGGGTGATGCGGTCAGCATAATGCGCCGTATCTCAGCGCGCTCCAGTTTTGCCTTGTGACGCGCTTCTCTTATCTGCGTGAGTGCCGATTTTGCATCTTGCGCCTGGCCACTCGGGCCGCTGAACTCTTCATGATCGCTGGCTAACTGACGAGCTTCTGCCAGAAAGTCCTTACCTTTCTGGCTGCGGAAAGCAACCTCCTGCACCGTGTTGCGATAGCCATTCTCATCGTCGCTGTAAAATTCCGTCAGCAGAGCCTGCTCAACGGTATTCAGGCGCTCAGGGGAGCTCCGACCCTGTGCGAGATTGTCCAGAATCCCTTTCAGTGCATTGGCCTTATTCAACCAGTTTGTATGAGGGATACCCTGCTCTACTGCTGATTCTTTCTTAACTTCTTTCGGTACCGGTATGCCATTCTCATCGTTGCCGTGAGACGAATAGTCATGGCGCCTACCATCAGGTTCAAGATATTTTTTTCCGGTTTTATCTACAACTACATTTGTGGAAAAGACACCCACGCTAAGGTGAGGAGATTTTTCTTTAAAATCAGTAAACAGCTGCTTTACAAAATCCAGGGCATTCTGTACATGACAGTTAACGAGTACAACGCGGGAGGGGGCGCTCGCCGATGTTGTTAAGTTATTTAATTGAGAGAGTTGCTTTGATAGCCCCTCTGGCCCAAGACCTTTCAGGTGATTACTGTGTCCCACCAGCTGCCAGCGGGATTTAGAATCCTCCCCACGCATTAACTCAAATTTCTTCTTTAAATACGCGGTTGATTCAGCAAAATCTAATGGCTGCCACGTGCCGTCAGTCTTTCTTTCCACCACCCGATATTTCCCATCAGCCGCTACTTGCACCAAAATGCTGCGCTTCAGATGTTTATTTGCCAGTGCAACTGCTGAATTCATGACCACTTCATCATCTTCCAGCTGAATGATAAGCTGCATTTGATAGTGAGTGTCTTTCTTTTTGGAGTTTTGAACAGAGTCCGACGACGACGACGGTAGCCTCCATTCGGAAACGGGAACGGGAACGTTATGTTCCACCGGCGGATGATAAGGAGGCGGATAATCTGCCGACGCCATAGTGGGCACTATGCTCTCCCAGTGATGCAGTTGGCCATGCTCATTGATAATATTCAGCGTGTTTTTATAGATAGAGTTGTCAATGGGCTGTCCGCTTGTGATCCGCTGCTGCTGCGCCTGAAGGTCCTGCAATATTTTGTATCCCAATTTTTGATCGTTTGGAGTATCAGCGAGGTAGAGATAGGCGGGCTCATAGGCAGCAGCAATGAAGATGACTTCATAAAAAGAGTGGTATTGACTCTCTACCATTAGCGCTGCAAGGGTGAACTGGAAACGCCAGTACTCCTGTGCATCCAGTTGTCTCCCGAAGAGATCTTTAAGGTTGGCGGTAATTACTTTGTCCGTACCAGAGAGCCCACCGAGGAAGGGAATGCCCATTTTTTGATGATGTGCTTTGACATAATCATCCGCAGGCTGGTACCAGTTACTGCTTTTGTGTTTGTCATCATCGCTGTTAATAAGTGCATAAGCATCGATTTTATCAACACGATGCAGACCAAAGTTTTCCTTAGTTTTTTCAGAACTCTCAGGATCCTTACCAAAATCATAGAAATAGGGCTCTGTTTGTTCAGGAAATTGTGACGCCGTCTCTGTCTCTAAATTATGATTTTTGGTGGTCTTCGTTACATTCGATTTTTTGGCTTTCTTTTTATCATCGTAAGCTTTTGCAATAGGGCGTATCAGGTGAAAAAAGAGTTTTTGGCGTATAGCAAGATCGGCAATCGTTGGATTTTTATTTTCAGGAGTATCTATCCCCATGATCTAATTGAATAACTTGACAGCTTGTGCATAATTCAAAGGTGTCGAATCTTTTATTTGCTTTACACGGAAATACTGACGCAGGTCCGCTTCGCTATAAAAGTTTCCGAGGGCCTGTTCCAGTATAGATAGGGAGGTATCAGCATGAGAGGATTTCCCAAGTTTATTGTTTAGTTGTTTGTAAAATTCCTGAAACTTCTTCTCGGTACAATTATCATCGGGAATTTCGGTCTTTGGAAGCCATTGATTCTCCGTTGCCTTCGCTATCCCATCCACGAAGAGCTGCTTCATAAGCGTTTTTCTTTCTTCATACTCCTTCAGCGTAAGCGCTTCTCTTTCTTTTTCATACGCCGCCACCGTAAGGTTTTCTCGTTTTTTTTGAAGCGCTTTTCTTGCTTCTTCATACTTCTTTTTTAGGTCCGGAAGGTCGTTTTTCTGTGCCTTAATATACGTATCCCGATATTTCCTAAATATTTGCTGAGAAACTCGTTCACGTTCATGTTCACCATGCTGCTTCTGTAAATGCTTCGCAAAATCTTGGATAATCTTCCGCATGACCTCGTCATTTTTCATCGATTCCAGATGCTTTGTAGCCAGCTTACTTTCAAAGTCGCGATATTGGCTCATTGCATCGACACCTTTTTTAATCACATGAAAAGGTGTAAGGTGATTGATTTCTAAGAAACGCTTCAGTATTGCTCTCTGTTTTGCCTTCGTCTGAAGGAGTTCAGTACGCTCATCAGCAGTGAGGGTGTCCTCATTGATAGAGGTAAAATACGCAGAAAATTCTTGTACCTGTTTTGCAATGACCTCAGCCTCGCCAGCACTGATTGAGCTTAGCCTTCCACTTTCAGAGATGGCTATTCCTGACGCCGTATACGTGATATACTGTTTTGCATTATCATCACGAGGACCGGGTAATACCATCAGATACTCCGTTGGCAGACCAGTCTGATCTCCCGTTATATTTGGATCTCCTTTTATCATTTCCTCTTTTACTTTCTTGATATCGCGAAATGTACCATGTATATCGGGCTGATGAAATTGCACCCAATGTTTGGGTGCAATGGTTTCAAAAGAGCTGATGACTCCGTCCAGTGTGCGATGGACATTTATATCTAACCACTCCTGCAGATTGCTACCCGACGCTACCTCTATCTGGTTTGGAATGGCGGTGTCAACACTGCTTACTTTTTTCCACCCCTCACCCCTGACACGGTAGTGCACAGAGCCATTATCTGCTAATTGTACATAATCCATGAAAAGATCAAAAACCGCTGATTTTTTTACCAGTACAGAACGAATGGGGGCATGGGTTATTGTACCTTGATCCGTCACGCGATAACGATCATGCCATGCAAGAGAGCGGGGAAGATTACCCAGCGAGAAATCGCTACTGTTATCCATGCTGCCACCTCTGGGAGTAAGGATAATCTGTTTTTTATTATCACTTAGTACCAGCTTCTTTTGATTTTCCAGCTGATTATCATCCAGGAGCGTTATGTACAGTCGTACATATTGCTCGCCATTCTTCCCGTCAGGGAACTCCACCGGCATATGACTGATCAGCATATTGGTCTTTGCGTCCGTCTTGATCTTATTGATATTGTTGTCCGGGTTGGATCCATTTTTCTTCGGAGGCGCCAATGACGTCAATATATCCACTAAGACCTTTGCGTGGACCGCCTTTTTTCTCTCCTTTTCTTCGCATTCCTGAAGAGCTTGACCGCGGCTCTGATAAATACGTTCAAGCGCCTTTTTACGCATAGTCTCAAGAAATATCTGCTCGTCCCCCCTAAGCTTATCCCTTTCATTTTCCCAAAAAAACTTTAGCGTATCCTTTGCAGCCTCTATGTCGTCGCCAGACCTCATCGCACTAGTATATTTCTTATAGGCCGCCTTTAGATCAGCATTGCTGGTGATGCTTGCACTCTTTGCAACCGTATTCACCCAGGCAGTAAAACTGTTTTTGTTATCCCACTCCTCTATCAAAGCACGGGCTGTTGTTTCGATATCATCATTTATCGTTTTTTTAAGCTCAGCTAACTCTTTTCGCAGGGCGGTGTGCTCCTCGTTAATGACAATACTTTTTTCCTTTACCTGCTGCTGATGGTTTTCGATTACAGGAAGCTCTTTTAGTATCTCTTCTTTGTAATTGGAGTAATCAGTTTTGTCATTTTCCTGCGTTTTTTCCACACTAAACTGTTCTAGCCAGTTCTGGTAATATTTATTTGGATTAAAAATACCGGGTAATGTCATATTGCTAGCCGCGATTATTCCCAGCCATGTTTTACTATGAATAAATTTATTATTCTCAGTCGACTGCGTGTACTCTATATTGATGGCAACTTGTTTTGTGTTTTCCACGTCAAATAACGCTACTTTCCTGGACTCACTCAGCTGCTGATTTAACTCTGGAGTAACATTGATGGAATCTTTCATCAATAAGTTATAATCTTTTTGTAAGCTTATTAATGCGCTAACTTCTGCCACTGTGTTAATTAATTTCTTAAAGAGTGTTAAATAGTGATCTTTGTTCAAAGAAGAACCCTGTTTCACACAAGTTAAAATGTAGCTATTACTGACGCGTATAGCAGCATTAATATTTTCGATTTGCTCTAATAGGTGATTCTGTAAATATTGCCTTCCTTCAACGACAGAAGGCTGTTCACTCAGATTTTTGAGATAATAATTTGTTTTATTTTTGTAATGAATTGCGATATCATCCTGGATCTCATTGATCTTATTTTTAAAGCCAAGCTCGGAGACGACCAGCGTAACCGTTTTTTGAATATCCTCCATGCATTGCAGATTATCTGCATCTATTTCGCTCGTTATTTTATCTAAATACTTAATATCTTTGTCCCGCTCATGAATTTCATACCCCAGAGCTGCAAGACTGCTCCCTGTTGTCTCAAGCGCTATTTTTACCCCGTTATACGCTTGCTCAGCGTAAGTGTTGAACTCCTCCCCTTCTTTTAGAAACTGCCAAAGCGTTTTATCTTCTGTCGTCGCCTGTTCTTCTTTAATAAACTCTTTGAGTGTGTCTAAAAATATTGTTTGCTGATTCATCATTATTTCCTTTAATAAAATTCCATCTGTTGTTAATGAATGCTGTGTTAATTTAAATTTTGGAGAAAGAGAGACTATTTTGATCCTGCCTTCTGGCAGACAAACGCCGACAGAAAAATAATCGGCTTATCTCGTCGGTGAAGATTCTGTTGTTCAATAAGGATTGCTGTGGATACTTCAATTTTTTTATACAAGATCGTCTTCCTCTAAGTTAATAATTTACGAACTTAAAAATTATCAGCAGATAAATTATAAGCATGTAAATTATCAGCAGGCATATGAGAAAAAGCATAGAGGCTAACAGGGAAATTATTCTTACTTTGGTTATGACATTTTTAGAAATAATTCTTACCGGCGCACTATTACAGCCACACTAATTCTTACCATGGCATTGCATGATGTTGATCCGGATAGCTGAGCCCACTCAAAAAGTGCATTAATCCTATTTACCGATTATTTTATTCGTCAGGGAGGGATACTTATTGACTGTCAGGTAGTTAATGCCCATACGGCGTCGCTGGGTGCAAAAGAGGTCGCCCGCAGTTATTTTTTGCAGTAGTTGCAGTAGTTGAAGTGACTCCAGTCTGTCCCGTTGTTGCCGGAGTGCAGGCGGGCACAATCACTGGATATTTAACACTGTATGGGGTAAAGTGCGCTGCTTTAAGTGACATCCCATGCCAAATCTGGTTTCTGCACTCAATAAACCAATTTTATGCAAATTCCGGGATTACATTAATATTTATTTACCTGATACAATATGGTTTTTTCAGCGTCACTGTTGCCGGACAAGATTTGTGTCAGTTAAACATTAGAGGATTCAATGGCCAAAGAAGACAATATAGAAATGCAGGGCACTGTACTTGACACGTTGCCTAATACCATGTTCCGTGTTGAACTGGAGAACGGGCATACGGTAACCGCTCATATTTCCGGTAAAATGCGAAAAAATTATATCCGCATCCTGACAGGTGACAAAGTCACCGTGGAGCTCACTCCGTACGACCTGAGCAAAGGGCGTATTGTCTTCCGTAGCCGCTGATTTCTAAAAATACCGACCTCAACAAACAGGCGGTTTTTTTTTCTAAATTTTACTATTTTCTAAATTTTACTATTTTCTAAATTTTACTATAAACCTTACTATAACCTTACTATAAACCTTACTATTTTTATTATTTTAGCCTACTAAAAATCATTTCACTCTGATTTATCTCCAGTAAAACAACAAAAAAACGGCTCCCTGGTCAGGGGAGCCGTTATGTGGTTACGGGAGATTTAGGGTCAGGGAGAAAAGGATTTCTCCCGTTGTGCACAGCTATTATCAGCTACTGCCATCACCAAAACCTGCATTGAGCAGTTCAGCAAGGTTAGCTGTCGCTTCATCCACGCTGACGGGCGCAGTTACCGTAGATTCCTCCCTTCGCTGACGGTGTTGCATACGATCCTGATGGTAAGCGTAACCCGTCCCGGCAGGAATTAAGCGCCCGACTATCACGTTCTCTTTTAGCCCACGCAGTTCATCACGTTTTCCTGCAACAGCTGCCTCAGTCAGAACGCGCGTCGTTTCCTGGAACGATGCCGCAGAAATAAAGGATTCCGTGGCCAAAGAGGCTTTGGTGATCCCCAGTAAATCACGTGACCAGGTTGCCGTAGTCTTGCCGTCAGCTTCCAGTTGCCGGTTAGAAATTTTAACACGTGACATTTCGGCCTGTTCACCCTCCAGAAAATCAGTACCGCCTGCACTGACAATTGTGCATTTACGTAACATCTGACGCACGATAACTTCGATGTGTTTATCGTTAATTTTAACGCCCTGGAGACGGTAAACTTCCTGCACTTCGTTGGTAATATAGCTGGTTACTGCATGTATCCCGCGCAGACGCAGAATATCGTGCGCTGATTCCGGCCCGTCAGAAACCACATCGCCACGTTCAACTATCTCACCTTCAAATACATTAAGCTGACGCCATTTTGGGATCATCTCTTCGTAGGCATCACTGCCATCAAGGGGTGATATGACCAGGCGACGTTTACCTTTTGTTTCTTTACCAAACGAGATGATTCCACTGATTTCAGCCAGAATTGCCGGCTCTTTTGGACGGCGCGCTTCAAACAGATCGGCGACACGCGGCAGGCCACCGGTAATATCTTTGGTGCCCACAGATTCCTGAGGAATACGTGCTAACGTCTCACCTGCGGCAATCTGAATACCATCTTCCAGCTGCACAATGGCTTTGCCAGGTAAAAAATATTGCGCCGGCATATCTGTTGATGGAATCAGGACATCATTACCTGCTGCATCGACAATTTTTAGCGCCGGACGCAAATCTTTACTGCTACCGGTGCGCTCGGCACTGTCCAATACCACCAGGGACGACAAACCAGTCAGTTCATCGGTCTGACGAGTGATGGTCTGGCCGTCGGCCATATCCGCAAAGCGAATAAAACCACCCACTTCGGTGATAACAGGCATGGTATGCGGATCCCAGTTAGCAACGATTTCACCGCCATTAACCTCTGCGCCATCACCTTTGCCCATCACAGCGCCATAGGGTACTTTATAGCTCTCTTTAGTACGACCGAATTCATCGATAAGCCTGAGCTCAGTATTACGTGAGGTAATAACCAGTTTACCTGACATATTCATAACGAATTTAGCATTACTGAGTTTCAGGTTACCTTTGTTTTTGACCTGAATGCTCGATTCAGCCGCGGCACGCGATGCAGCACCACCGATATGGAAGGTACGCATGGTCAGCTGAGTACCAGGTTCACCAATGGACTGCGCGGCGATAACACCGATGGCTTCACCTTTGTTAATGATATGGCCACGGGCAAGATCACGGCCATAACAGTTGGCACAGACACCAAAATCGGTCTCGCAGCTTACGACTGATCGTACTTTAATGCTATCAACAGAATTTTCTTCTAACAGATCACACCATTTCTCATTCAGTAAGGTGTTACGTGCTACCAGAATATCTGCTGTCGCTGGCGTGATAACATCTTCTGCCGTCACACGACCCAATACACGCTCGCGCAGTGGTTCTTTAACATCACCACCTTCGATAACCGGGGTCATAGTGATACCATTATGCGTGCCACAATCATCTTCCGTTACCACTAAATCTTGCGCTACGTCAACCAGACGACGCGTCAGATAACCTGAATTGGCTGTTTTCAATGCAGTATCTGCCAGACCTTTGCGCGCGCCGTGCGTAGAAATAAAGTATTGCAGTACGTTCAAACCTTCACGAAAATTCGCTGTAATGGGTGTTTCAATGATCGACCCATCGGGTTTCGCCATCAAACCCCGCATCCCTGCCAGCTGGCGGATCTGCGCCGCCGAGCCACGGGCCCCGGAATCTGCCATCATAAAAATACTGTTAAATGAAACCTGAGTTTCTTCAAGACCATCACGATTTATGACTGTTTCGACGGATAAATTTTCCATCATCGCCTTGGCAACGCGTTCGTTGGCCGCTGCCCAGATATCGATAACTTTGTTGTAACGCTCACCTGCTGTTACCAGACCAGACTGGAACTGCTGCTGTATTTCAGCCACTTCGCTTTCAGCTTCTGTAATGATTCCCGCTTTTTTAGCAGGAATCACCATGTCATCGATGCCGACAGAAGCACCAGAACGGGCAGCATAGGCAAAACCGGTGTACATGATTTGGTCAGCAAAAATTACCGTTGGCTTCAGACCTAAAATACGGTAGCAAGTATTTAACATTTTAGAGATGGTTTTTTTACCGAGCGTCTGATTAACGATAGAGTAAGGCAGCCCTTTGGGAACGATCATCCACAAAATAGCGCGTCCCACGGTGGTATCGACGATGCTGGTTTGCGAAATCGATCCCCCTTCAGCATTTCTAATTTCTTCAGAAATACGCACTTTAACCCTGGCGTGTAGTGAGGCAAGACCGGCGCGGTAGATCCGTTCCGCTTCTTTCGGCCCCGTCAATACCATGCCTTCACCTTTGGCATTCACACAATCCCGGGTCATATAGTAGAGACCGAGCACCACATCCTGAGAGGGAACGATGATCGGCTCACCGTTTGCGGGAGAGAGAATGTTGTTGGTTGACATCATCAGCGCCCGTGCTTCTAACTGCGCTTCCAGTGTCAATGGCACATGAACCGCCATCTGGTCACCGTCAAAGTCGGCATTATAGGCAGCGCAAACCAGCGGATGTAGCTGAATCGCTTTGCCTTCAATCAATATGGGCTCAAACGCCTGGATCCCCAAACGGTGCAGCGTTGGTGCCCGGTTGAGTAATACCGGGTGCTCACGGATAACGTCATCCAGAATATCCCAGACGACAGCTTCTTCGCGTTCAACCATTTTTTTTGCGGCTTTGATGGTGGTGGCTAACCCACGCAATTCCAGCTTGCCATAGATAAACGGCTTAAAGAGTTCCAGTGCCATTTTCTTGGGCAGCCCACACTGGTGCAAGCGTAAATAGGGGCCTACGGTAATCACCGAACGCCCGGAATAGTCCACACGTTTCCCTAACAGATTCTGGCGGAAACGCCCCTGTTTTCCCTTGATCATGTCAGCAAGCGATTTCAGCGGACGTTTATTTGACCCCGTAATGGCGCGCCCACGACGGCCATTATCCAGCAGAGCATCAACGGCTTCCTGTAGCATGCGCTTTTCGTTACGCACAATGATGTCCGGCGCCGCCAGATCAAGCAGACGTTTTAAACGATTATTACGGTTGATCACCCGACGATAGAGATCATTCAGGTCTGACGTGGCGAAGCGCCCGCCATCCAGAGGCACTAACGGACGCAAATCTGGCGGCAGTACCGGCAGTACCGTCAGGATCATCCATTCCGGTTTATTACCGGACTGAATAAAAGCCTCCAGTAATTTGACGCGCTTAGTCAGTTTTTTACGCTTTGTTTCAGAATTTGTTTCACTCAGTTCTTCACGCAGAATTTCACATTCCGCGTCCATGTCCATATTTTTCAAGAGAGCCTGAACTGCTTCCGCCCCCATTTTGGCATTGAATTCATCACCAAAATCCTCCAGTGCATCGAGATACTGCTCTTCTGTCAGGATTTGACGACGCTCCAGGTTAGTCATGCCCCCTTCGATAACCACATAGGATTCGAAGTAAAGCACTCGCTCAATATCGCGCAATGGCATGTCCAGCAATAAACCGATACGTGATGGCAGCGATTTCAAAAACCAGATATGAGCAGTGGGAGACGCCAGTTCGATATGCCCCATTCGTTCGCGGCGCACTTTAGTCTGAGTGACTTCAACACCGCATTTTTCACAGATAACCCCGCGGTGTTTCAGACGCTTATACTTACCACACAGGCATTCGTAGTCTTTGACCGGGCCAAAAATACGGGCGCAAAAAAGACCGTCACGTTCTGGTTTGAACGTTCGGTAATTAATGGTTTCCGGCTTTTTAACTTCACCGAACGACCATGAACGGATCATATCTGGCGAGGCCAGAGCAATTTTAATCGCACTGAACTCTTCAGTTTTAGTTTGTGCTTTCAGAAACTTTAATAAGTCTTTCACGAACTCGCTCCTGTCGGAGTTAAACCGGCCAGGCACCTGGTTTGAACACCCAGGAACCCCTGTGAATGATTACTCATCTTCCAGCTCAATATTGATACCCAGAGAACGGATCTCTTTCAACAATACATTGAACGATTCCGGCATGCCGGGTTCCATACGGTGGTCACCATCCACGATATTTTTATACATCTTGGTGCGGCCGTTGACGTCATCAGATTTGACAGTAAGCATTTCCTGTAAGGTGTACGCAGCACCGTAAGCTTCCAGTGCCCACACTTCCATCTCACCGAAACGCTGACCACCAAATTGTGCTTTACCACCCAGTGGTTGCTGAGTCACCAGGCTGTAAGAACCGGTAGAACGTGCATGCATTTTATCATCAACGAGATGGTTCAGTTTCAGCATGTACATATAACCTACCGTTACCTGACGTTCAAATTGTTCGCCGGTACGACCGTCATACAGTGTTATCTGCCCGGAAGTGGGTAGCCCTGCCAGTTGTAATAGCTCCTTGATCTCTTTTTCGGTCGCACCATCAAAGACCGGGCTCGCAATGGGCATACCTTTTTTCAGATTTTCAGCCAGCTGGAGTATTTCATCGTCACTAAACGTTTTGAGATCCACTTTCTGGCAAACGTTATCACCCAGATCGTAGGCTTTTTGGATAAATCCGCGCAGCTTAGTGACATCTTCATGTTTTTTAAGCATAGCGTTAATTTTCTCGCCGATACCCTTTGCCGCCATGCCCAAATGGGTTTCCAGAATCTGACCAATATTCATACGTGAAGGGACGCCGAGTGGGTTCAAAACGATGTCAACCGGCGTACCGTTTTCATCATAAGGCATATCTTCGATCGGATTAATTTTGGAAATAACGCCTTTATTACCGTGACGGCCAGCCATCTTGTCGCCCGGCTGGATTTGGCGTTTCACTGCCAGGTAAACCTTGACAATTTTTAGTACCCCTGGCGCCAGGTCATCACCCTGAATAATTTTTCGGCGCTTGGCATCGATCTTCTTCCCAAAGTCAGATTTCAGTTCATCATACTGCTGCGCCAGCTGTTCCAGCTGATTTTGTTTTTCTTCATCGGTAAGGCCCAGTTCCAGCCAGCGTTCGCGAGGTAATTTGCCAATTTTTTCCGCATCAATACCACCAGCCACCAGGACGGCATGAATACGCGCAAATAAACCCGCTTCCAGAATTTGCAGCTCTTCCGTCAGATCTTTCTTCGCTTGTTTTAGCTGCATCCCTTCGATTTCAAGCGCCCGTTTATCTTTTTCCACACCATCACGGGTAAAGACCTGCACATCGATAACTGTACCGGAAACACCGTTCGGTACCCGCAAAGAGGAATCTTTAACATCTGACGCTTTTTCGCCAAAGATGGCCCGCAACAGCTTCTCTTCGGGTGTCAGCTGAGTCTCGCCTTTTGGGGTGACTTTACCGACCAGAATATCACCACCGGTCACTTCGGCACCGATATAGACAATACCGGACTCATCCAGTTTTGATAGCGCGGCTTCACCCACATTCGGGATATCAGCGGTTATCTCTTCTGAGCCTAATTTTGTATCACGTGACACACAGGCCAGTTCCTGAATATGGATGGTGGTAAAGCGATCTTCCTGTACGACACGTTCAGAGACCAGAATGGAATCTTCAAAGTTATAACCATGCCATGGCATAAAGGCCACCCGCATGTTCTGGCCTAACGCCAGCTCACCTAAATCCGTAGAGGGGCCATCAGCGAGTACGTTGCCACGCTCAACCCGTTCGCCCAGCGAAATACAGGGCATTTGATTGATACAGGTATTCTGGTTAGAGCGAATATATTTGGTTAGATTATAGATATCAACGCCGGCTTCGCCCGAATGCATCTCCGCTTCATTGACTTTAACAACAATACGTGAGGCATCAACATACTGAATTACGCCACCACGTTTCGCCACTGCGGTTACCCCAGAATCAACCGCCACCGCCCGCTCCATACCGGTACCCACCAGTGGCTTATCGGCACGCAGCGTAGGAACTGCCTGACGTTGCATATTCGCACCCATCAGTGCGCGGTTAGCATCGTCATGTTCCAGAAAGGGAATTAAAGAGGCACCAACTGAGACGATCTGTTGCGTAGAGACATCCATATAATCAACCTGGTCACGTCTAAACAGACTGGATTCACCCTTGCTGCGACAGGTAACTAAATCTTCGATAAAGCTGCCGTTATCATCCAGGTTGGAGTTAGCCTGAGCGATGACAAAATTACCCTCTTCAATGGCAGAAAGGTAATTAATTTCATCGGTCACCAGGCCATTACACACCCGACGATAGGGAGTTTCCAGGAAACCATATTCGTTGGTTTGTGCATAAACTGCCAGTGAGTTAATTAGACCGATATTCGGACCTTCTGGTGTTTCGACAGGGCAGACCCGACCGTAGTGTGTCGGATGAACATCCCGCACTTCAAAACCCGCGCGTTCACGTGTTAAACCACCGGGCCCTAACGCAGAAATACGCCGTTTATGGGTAATTTCAGACAACGGGTTATTCTGATCCATAAACTGGGATAACTGACTGGAACCGAAAAATTCCTTCACCGCGGCCGAAATAGGTTTGGCATTGATCATATCCTGCGGCATCAGTGTATCCAGATCACCTAAGGAGAGGCGTTCTTTCACGGCACGTTCTACACGAACCAAACCAACCCTGAACTGGTTTTCGCCCATCTCGCCAACCGAACGGATACGGCGGTTACCCAAGTGGTCAATATCGTCCACTTCACCTTTACCGTTACGAATACCAATGAGTTTTCTCGTTACCTCAATGATGTCTTCTTTGCTCAGGATACCCGAACCTTCTATTTCGTCACGTAACAACGAACGGTTGAACTTCATACGGCCAACCGCAGACAAATCATAACGGTCTTCAGAGAAGAACAAGTTAGTAAACAGGTTTTCAGCCGCTTCGCGTGTCGGCGGTTCACCCGGACGCATCATACGGTAGATTTCAACCAGGGCGCTTAAGCGGTCGCAGGTGGGATCAACGCGCAATGTCTCAGAAATATACGGACCGTGGTCCAGATCATTGGTGAACAACGTTTCAATCAGTTTGTATCCGGCGTTGTTCAGTTTTGCCAGCAGATCCAGTGACAATTCTGTATTAGCGGGACAAATAATCTCACCGGTATTTTTATCGATATAATCCTTTGCGACAACTTTACCAACAATATAGTCCACGGGTACTTCAATGTGGTCAACACCATCCTGTTCAAGCTGGCGAATATGGCGTGCAGTGATACGACGGGCTTTTTCAACATAAACCTTGCCATTCGCTACAATATCAAAATAAGCCGTTTCACCCCGCAACCGCTCCGGAATTAGCGCCATTTTTAGTACATTATTTTCTATTTCAAAAATAACTTTTTCAAAGAATAAATCCAGAATTTGCTGCGTCGTATAATTTAATGCCCGAAAAATTATCGTCGCAGGGAGCTTACGGCGACGGTCAATACGGACAAATAAATTATCTTTCGGGTCGAATTCAAAATCCAGCCAGGAACCACGATAAGGGATAATACGCGCATTATACAGGACCTTACCTGATGAATGGGTTTTACCTTTATCGCTGTCAAAAAATACACCAGGACTACGATGCAGCTGCGAAACAATAACTCTTTCAGTGCCGTTGATAACAAAGGTGCCATTTTCGGTCATGAGTGGAATTTCACCCATGTAAACTTCCTGTTCTTTGATGTCCTTAACCGTACCTTCTGGCGCTTCTCGCTCATAAACCACTAAACGCAACTTAACACGCAGTGGTGCTGAATAGGTCACATCACGGATCTGGCACTCTTTGACATCGAATACCGGAGCACCAAGACGGTAACCGACGTACTGCAGCTCCGAATTACGACTATAGCTCTGAATAGGGAAAATAGAACGAAATGCCGCTTCAAGGCCGTGCTGTCCCTCCGGGTCTCGCTCGATAAATTTCTGAAACGAGTCAAGCTGGATAGAGAGGAGGTAAGGTATGTCCAGTACTTGTGGACGTTTACCAAAATTCTTACGAATACGTTTTTTTTCGGTATAGGAGTAAACCATAGGGTTCCTCAGCTCGCTGATCAGTGACCCACTCTGTCCGCTCTAAAAGCACTGTTTACAATCTGTCATATTCGGTAGTGCCAGGCCGATAATCTGACTAAACATGCGCACCGACTTCTACGTAACCCGCGCCATTTCACCAGATTTTCGCCTGATCTGACTACCGCCGACAACCGATCAGCAACAGCTTTCTAAAAGACAGTTCATTCAACACTATTTATTTTGGCCGATAAGCACAGAAACACTTGCCGGAATACTTTCTTGCCATCCCGCTTAAACCATTTTCATTGCGCCATATTTAACATATTTAACTAAACGGTAGCTGTTATCATGAGAATGCAGGATACTGAGTTGCCGACAGACAATATCGTCGACAGACAAGGAATATCAGGACGCTGGCAACCAAACAGTGTGAAACGCCATCAACATCCTGGAACAGGGAAAAGCTGGTAACTATACAGTCACCAGCCATCAGCATGATAGATCAGGCTGTATACTGAAAAATTAAATCTATTTGACTTCAACAGACGCCCCTGCTTCTTCCAGCGCTTTTTTCAGTGCCGCGGCATCATCTTTACTGATGCCATCTTTCATGATAGCAGGCGCAGACTCAACTAGATCTTTAGCTTCCTTTAAACCCAGGCCGGTAGCGCTACGGACTGCTTTGATAACGGCCACTTTGTTGGCGCCGAAATTGGTGAGGGTAACGCTAAATTCAGTTTGTTCCTCAACGACCTCAGCAGGCCCTGCTGCCACCGCTACCGCCGCGGCGGCAGAAACGCGAAATTTTTCCTCCATCAAGGAGATCAGGTCAACAACATCCATGACTGACATCTCTGCAACTGCGTCAAGAATTTGTTCTTTAGTGATAGACATACCATTGTTCCTAACATTCAAAAATAGTTTATACGTTAAAGTGCAACAAAAGGATGTAGCAAGTTAAGCCGCTTCTTTTATGTCACGCAGTGCAGCAAGAGTGCGTACCAATTTTCCAGCAGAGGCCTCTTTCAGAGTCGCCATCAGACGTGCGATTGCCTCTTTGTAAGTTGGCAGCGTCGCCAGCCGGTCGATTTGTGCCGCAGGAATGAGCTCACCCTCAAAGGCGGCTGCTTTAACCTCAAACTTTACATTTTCTTTGGCAAATAATTTAAACAAACGGGCCGCAGCACCCGGATGCTCCATAGAAAATGCAATTAAGGTAGGACCGGTAAACGTGTCGCTCAGGCATTCAAAAGTAGTGCCTTTAACCACACGTCGCAGCAGGGTGTTACGAACAATACGCATGTACACGTTCGCTTCACGGCCCGCTTTTCGCAGTTCGGTCATTTTATCAACGGTGACACCGCGAGAATCCGCAACGACCGCAGACAGCGCACCTTTGGCCACTTCGTTGACTTGCGCAACAATCGCTTTTTTGCCTTGAAGATTTAGTGCCATTGGTTTTTTTGCTCCTGGACTGATTTAGGGATATCCCAGAACTCACATCTCTCAATACACCACAAAACCACACCACAAAATATTGCAGTATACTGAGCATCGAAATACGGTGAGCAGAATCCAGTAAAGGTTATTTAAATAAATTTTCTTTAGGCTCTGTCACCGTCTGCGCAGGAAAATTAAGTGCCTCACAGCACACCTGCGGTCTTGGACGGAGACCAGGTTAATTGGGCCAGGCTCCACCAGAAGAACTTCTTGCTCTGCATTTAAGGCAGGGCCACGGGTGGTGGATTCTAGACAAATCTGTCGCCCACGTAAAGCGATTAGTTCACAATACTACTCAGGCTACTTTGCTCAAGCAAAACACCGGCACCCATGGTAGTAGACAAATTTATTTTCTTAACGTAGACACCTTTAGCTGTAGCGGGCTTCGCCTTTTTCAGTGCCGTAATCAGCGATTCTAAATTTTCTTTCAGCTTATCAGTATCAAAATCAACCTTACCAATGGTGGTGTGGATGATCCCATTTTTATCGTTACGATAACGAACTTGCCCTGCTTTGGCATTACGCACTGCTTCTGCAACATTAGGTGTCACAGTGCCTGTTTTCGGATTTGGCATCAGACCACGTGGCCCAAGAATTTGCCCCAACTGGCCTACAATCCGCATCGCATCCGGAGAAGCAATTACGACATCAAAATTCATTTCGCCTTTCTGAATCTGCTCAGCCAGGTCATTCATGCCGACCAGTTCGGCTCCGGCTTCAAGCGCCGCTACAGCATTTTGACCCTGAGTGAATACCGCAACACGCACAGAGCGGCCGGTACCATGTGGCAAAACAACGGCACCGCGCACGTTCTGATCAGACTTCCGCGCATCAATGCCGAGATTTATTGCAACGTCAACACTTTCGGTGAATTTAGCGGTAGCCAGCTTTTTCAGCAGAGTAACGGCTTCGCTGATTTCATAATGTCTGCCCGTCTCTACGCTGTCACGGATTAGGCGCCTGCGCTTAGTTAACCTGGCCATTTATATCCTCCTCCACCAGCAGACCCATGGAACGAGCCGTGCCTTCAATAGATCGCATCATGGCGTCAATATCCGCACCTGTCATATCGGCCGCTTTCATTTCGGCGATTTCACGTAGCTGAGCAGAAGTAACACTGCCCACTTTGTCTTTATTTGGCTTACCAGAGCCAGACTTAATCCCGGCAGCTTTCTTTAGCAAAACTGCCGCCGGCGGTGTTTTTGTCACAAACGTGAACGAGCGATCAGAATAAACAGTAATAACAACGGGAGTCGGCAGACCTTTTTCGAGGTTTTCAGTTTTAGCATTAAACGCTTTACAAAATTCCATGATGTTCACGCCCTGCTGACCCAAGGCAGGACCGACGGGTGGGCTTGGATTGGCCATACCCGCTGCAACTTGCAGCTTGACGTAAGCCTGTACTTTTTTAGCCATTAAATATTTTCCTCAAATTGGGTAACAGCGCTTCGCCTGAAGCTCCCCTGTGTTATTGTGTATGCCAGACTAATTTTTGAAAAATTATCAACTTTTTTCAACCTGAGCGAAATCGAGCTCGACAGGAGTAGCCCGGCCAAAAATTGAAACCGATACTTTCAACCGACTCTTTTCATAATCAATTTCTTCGACAACACCATTAAAATCGGCAAATGGACCATCGCTGACGCGCACGAGTTCACCCGGTTCGAACAGCGTTTTCGGTCGGGGTTTATCACCAGCCTGTTGCAGGCGATTCATGATAGCATCGACCTCTTTGTCGCTGATTGGCGCTGGTCTGTCAGAAGTACCGCCGATAAAACCCATAACACGCGGCACGCTGCGCACTAAGTGCCAGCTGGCATCATTCATTGCCATTTGTACCAGGACATAACCCGGAAAAAATTTACGTTCACTTTTGCGCCGCAATCCCCCCCGAATTTCTACCACCTCTTCCGTTGGCACCATGACATCGTCAAATAATTCTTCCATTTCATGCAGTTTAATATATTCGCGTAAAGACTCTGCAACTCGAGCTTCAAAACCGGAAAACGCCTGAACAACGTACCAGCGTTTTTTGGGAATTTCAGACATATTTAGTACCTCAGGCCAGTAACAAATGACACCAGTCGGACCAAAATACCATCCAGTCCCCATAAAATCAGTGACATCACCGCGGTTACTGCAACGACGATTAACGTAGTGTGCAATGTTTCCTGACGGCCAGGCCAAATCACTTTACGCACTTCAGCACGCGCTTCACGCGCAAACGCCACTGCAGCCTTGCCTTTCACCGTCATCAGCGCCATAACACCCGCAACAAAAGCAACCGCCGCCACGGCTAATACACGTAGTGGCAGGCTGAAATTCCGGTAATAATAGTTACCAACGACAACTGAAATCAATAACACAGCAACGATTAGCCACTTAACTACCTCCATGCCGCGCCCACTTCTTCGGGCATCAGTATTTGTGCTCATAAAACCAATCCGCCACTATGTAATTCATCAAAAATAATGTCATTTCACCTTAACGTGAAACGAAGCAAATCGAATCGCGTTAATAGAGAGTGATCTGATATTTCCAGACAACCAGAACCAGGCATTAATCGTAATATCATTAATTATAATATCATTAATGCACAAGGCTCTGGTCTGGCGGCAGGCGAGCATTCTTAAGCGATAATTTTAGCAACAACCCCCGCACCAACGGTACGGCCGCCTTCACGGATGGCAAAACGCAGACCTTCATCCATGGCGATGGGATGAATCAGAGTTACTGTCATTTGAATATTGTCACCTGGCATCACCATTTCCACACCTTCTGGCAGTTCAATGGTACCCGTGACGTCGGTAGTACGGAAGTAAAACTGTGGACGGTAGCCTTTGAAGAACGGGGTGTGACGGCCGCCTTCCTCTTTGCTCAGAATATATACCTCTGACTGGAATGTGGTGTGCGGCTTAATGCTGCCTGGCTTTGCCAGTACCTGACCCCGTTCAATATCTTCACGTTTAATGCCGCGTAGCAGTACGCCAACGTTTTCCCCGGCACGGCCTTCGTCCAGCAATTTGCGAAACATCTCAACACCAGTACAGGTAGATTTAACGGTGTCTTTAATGCCGACAATTTCCACTTCTTCGCCGACTTTTACGATACCGCGTTCTACGCGACCCGTGACGACGGTACCGCGGCCGGAAATCGAGAATACATCTTCGATAGGTAGCAGAAAGGGCTTGTCAATGGCTCGTTCTGGCTGCGGAATATAACTGTCCAGAAAACCTGCCAGTTCGATGATTTTCTCTTCCCACTCGGCAACGCCTTCCAGAGCTTTTAGCGCAGAACCGCGTATCACCGGCGTATCATCACCTGGGAAATCGTACTGGGAAAGCAGCTCACGCACTTCCATTTCTACTAATTCCAGCAACTCTTCGTCATCGACCATGTCACATTTGTTCAAAAATACGACGATGTAGGGCACACCCACCTGCCGCCCCAGCAAGATGTGTTCCCGAGTCTGTGGCATCGGGCCATCTGTTGCTGCAACCACCAGAATCGCACCGTCCATCTGGGCGGCACCGGTTATCATATTTTTTACGTAGTCAGCGTGGCCAGGGCAGTCAACATGCGCATAATGGCGCGCTGGCGTATCATATTCAACATGAGAGGTATTGATAGTAATACCTCGTGCCTTCTCTTCCGGAGCGTTATCAATCTGGTCAAAGGCACGCGCATTACCACCGTATTTTTTAGCCAGAACAGTGGTTATCGCCGCGGTCAGGGTGGTTTTACCATGGTCAACATGGCCAATTGTACCTACATTTACATGGGGTTTTTTACGTTCAAATTTTTCTTTAGACACGACTAAATTCCTTAACTGTTGTGCTTTTCGTTGATAAAAAAACACGCAACCTAAATTTTACACCCTGAGGCTTATTTAGCCTTACGAGCTTCGATAATGGCCTGAGCGACGTTGTTCGGCGCTTCGTTATACTTCAGGAACTCCATAGAGTAGGAAGCACGGCCTTGGGTCTGAGAGCGTAGATCAGTAGCATAACCAAACATTTCAGACAAGGGTACCTGAGCACGAACAGTCTTACCGGTAGAAGTATCTTCCATGCCATCGATCATACCGCGACGACGGTTTAAATCACCGATAACATCGCCCATATAGTCCTCCGGTGTTTCAACCTCAACTTTCATGATCGGCTCGAGCAAAACGGGTTTCGCCTTCATAAAGCCCTCTTTAAAGGCCATAGAACCTGCGATTTTGAATGCCATTTCAGATGAATCAACTTCATGATAAGAACCATCAAAAACAGCAACTCGTACATCAACAATCGGATAACCTGCCAGAACACCATTTTTCAGTTGTTCCTGAACGCCTTTATCAATTGCCGGAATATACTCTTTGGGAATAACACCGCCGACAATTTCGTTAAGAAATTCATAACCTTTACCACCGGCTTCCATTGGTTCAACACGCAGCCAGACATGACCAAACTGCCCACGACCACCCGTCTGGCGGACAAATTTACCTTCCTGCTCAACGGTATTACGAATGGTTTCACGGTAAGCAACCTGAGGTTTTCCTACGTTCGCTTCGACGTTAAATTCACGTTTCATGCGATCGACCAGAATATCCAGGTGTAGTTCACCCATGCCTGCGATAATGGTCTGACCGGATTCTTCGTCAGTCCAGACACGAAACGAAGGATCCTCCTGCGCCAGGCGCCCCAAAGCAACGCCCATTTTTTCCTGATCGGCCTTAGTTTTTGGTTCGACAGCCACAGAGATAACAGGTTCCGGAAATTCCATGCGTTCAAGGATTATCGGCATATTTTCTGCGCACAAGGTATCGCCGGTAGTGGAATATTTTAATCCAATGGCCGCGGCAATATCTCCGGCATGCACTTCTTTAATCTCTTCACGTTTGTTGGCATGCATCTGCACGATACGACCAAAACGCTCACGTTTATCTTTTACAGAATTAACGACCGTATCTCCGGACTTTACCACGCCAGAATAAACACGGAAGAACGTCAGATTCCCCACAAACGGATCGGATGCAATCTTAAAAGCCAGAGCGGAAAAGGGCTCTTTGTCGCTGGCATGACGTACAACTGGAGTATCCTTTCCGTCATTCAACATACCGTTGATAGCTTCAATATCTGTTGGTGCTGGCAAGTATTCAACCACCGCATCCAGCATTGCCTGTACCCCTTTATTTTTAAAGGCAGAACCGCAAGTCACTAAAATGACCTCGTTTCTTAGTACACGCTGCCGCAATGCTGTCTTGATTTCTGCTTCGGTCAGCTCTTCACCACCCAGATATTTATCCATTAGCTCATCTGAGGCTTCGGCAGCAGATTCCACTAACTTCTGGTGCCACTCTTCGGCCAGTTCAGCCAGCGAGGCAGGGATATTTTCATATTCAAAGGTGATCCCCTGATCTGCTTCACTCCAGTTGATAGCTTTCATTTTTACCAGGTCAACAATACCGGTAA
The DNA here is from genome assembly GCA_947478475.1 of Enterobacterales bacterium. Lineage (GTDB taxonomy): Bacteria > Pseudomonadota > Gammaproteobacteria > Enterobacterales > Enterobacteriaceae > CANJWD01. The sequence goes on along the minus strand of CANJWD010000014.1, from coordinate 1,088 downwards.
ATTTTTCTTCTGAGCCAATAGCCAGCTGAATAGGAACGGGATTTGCGGCCAGACGAGATTTGAGTTGTTCCACAACACGCAGAAAATTGGCGCCCATACGGTCCATTTTATTCACAAATGCGATACGTGGCACTTTGTATTTGTTAGCCTGACGCCATACCGTTTCAGACTGTGGCTGAACACCGCCAACTGCACAATAAACCATCACGGCGCCATCAAGAACCCGCATAGAACGTTCAACTTCAATGGTAAAATCAACGTGCCCTGGCGTATCGATAATATTGATATGATGTGGTTCGAATTGCTTAGCCATGCCAGACCAAAAGCAGGTTGTTGCCGCAGAGGTGATGGTAATTCCCCGCTCCTGCTCCTGCTCCATCCAGTCCATCGTAGCGGCGCCATCATGGACTTCACCGATTTTATGGTTTACACCGGTGTAAAACAGAATACGCTCAGTGGTAGTAGTTTTACCGGCGTCAATGTGGGCGCTTATGCCAATATTACGGTAGCGCTCAATGGGTGTTTTACGAGCCATTTGATTCCTCTATATCCATCACGTGGCACCAGGATAAACTATGCGGACCCGTGTGTTTGATGGTATCTGCATCAGTTACATGAACCGTGTAGCACATTACCAGCGGTAGTGCGCAAACGCCTTGTTGGCTTCTGCCATGCGGTGAACATCTTCACGCTTTTTAACGGCAGAACCCTTGTTTTCAGCTGCGTCAGAAAGCTCATTCGCCAGGCGCAGAGCCATGGATTTATCGCCGCGTTTGCGAGCCGCATCAACTATCCAGCGCATAGCAAGCGCATTACGGCGCACCGGACGTACTTCAACGGGCACCTGGTAGGTAGAACCACCAACACGACGGGACTTAACTTCAACAGTTGGACACACATTATCCAGGGCAGCTTCGAAGGCAATCAAATACTCCTTACCTGAACGCTGTTTCAGCGTTTCCAGCGCGGTATAAACAATAGCCTCAGCCGTAGACTTTTTACCATCCACCATTAATATGTTAACAAATTTAGCCAGCAGCTCAGAACCAAATTTAGGATCTGGCAAAATTTTACGCTGGCCCACAATA
>CANJWD010000013.1 GCA_947478475.1 Enterobacterales bacterium | reverse complement strand
TCCTGGACGTTTGTTATGCCTGATAATGAGGGGCTCAATATCTTTTATAAAATTCGCCTCAGCAATCGGATAATGTCTCTCTTTCATTTTTAAAAAATTGCTAAAAAATAAGATACTACCTTGAAAATAATTTTGTTAACAGTGCCATACCTCGCCTTCCAGAAAAACTATGGCAAGAGCGTAAAAGTCAGAGCCCCAGGAATGTTTGTCGAACAATTACGACGCAAGGCTGAAAGCGCTGGCGGCGAATTGCGTGATCTGCACACCTGGTCGCTAAAGATGTCGCAGTACGATCATACCACCGAAGTTTATGCCAGGAAGCCGCTCAGTCAGCGCTGGCATGTGCTCGGAGACGGATCTGGCGTGGTACAGCGAGATATTTACTCTGCGTTCCTTGCGCGCTGCGTTATTGATAATACGCACCATCCATCCCATTTAGAAGCTATGTGGGCGGCTCAGAAACCTGTGCTGTTGCAAACGGGATGGTTGCGTTCAGAATCTGCGAAAATTGAGCCTTCTGGCAAGATTACGGTGGTAACACCGTCAGAGTAGATCGTTTGCAGAAGAGGGCTTGCCATCGGTCATGGCTGGGATGTTGTAGCGGAAACGTGAGAGCCCAGAGACCCCGGTGAATTCGCCCTTAGAACCCCCTAGCTTTAGCTATGGGGAGGTTTAGCGTTTGTCCTTTCATCCGCGATGAAAAATGCGTAATATGACGCGCACTGGGGTCATTTTTTATCTGTAGCGCATTGGGCACTACCGTAAACAAAAAAGAGCTGATAAGAACTATGTTCGAACAACGTGTAAATTCTGGCGTACTAACCATTGCAACCGTAAATGCACAGGATCAGGTTACTCAAAAACCGTTACGTGATTCTGTTAAACAAGCCCTGAAAAATTATTTTTCGCAACTGAATGGTCAGGATGTCAACGATCTGTATGAGCTGGTGCGGGCCGAAATCGAACGGCCATTGCTGGATATGGTAATGCAATACACTCGCGGTAATCAGACCCGCGCTGCATCGATGATGGGGATAAACCGCGGGACGTTGCGTAAAAAACTGAAACAATACAGCATGAACTGATGTAAATTGGCTAATGCTATTTAAAGTAATAAGCGCTATTGCGGACAGTTGTAGCGCTTTTTATTTTCCGGATGTAAACAGTACCGCTTTTATTTAATAACAGAATATATATAAAACAGGAAGACATAAAGAGACTATGTTGAGTTACCGTCATAGCTTTCATGCTGGCAATCATGCCGATGTTCTCAAACATATTGTGCAGGCTCTGATCATTGATTCACTGAAAGGAAAAGAAAAGCCGTTCCTGTATTTAGATACCCATGCCGGGGCCGGACGTTACAGGCTGGGCAATGAACATGCTGAACGTACCGGTGAATATTTATCAGGTGTCGTTCAAATCTGGCAGCGCCGCGATTTGCCTGTTGATTTAGCGCCTTATATGAACGCAGTCAGAGCTTTTAACCAGGGTGACACGCTGCGCTATTATCCAGGTTCACCGCTTATTGCCCGTTATTTATTACGCGAGCACGATAAAATTCAGCTGACCGAGCTGCACCCCAGAGATTATTTATTGCTGTCACGCGAATTTTCGAAAGATAGCCGGGCCAGAGTGCAGCGTGCTGATGGTTATCAGCAGATAAAGTCTCAGTTACCTCCTCTTTTGCGCCGTGGTTTTATTTTTATCGACCCCCCTTATGAGATAAAGACCGATTATCAACGGGTAGTAGAGGCGATCAGTGAAGGTCACAAACGTTTTGCTACGGGCACTTATGCTTTATGGTATCCCGTGGTTTTACGGCAGAAAATAAAACGGATGCTGAAGGAGCTGGAAGCCACCACTATCCGTAATATTTTGCAACTTGAACTGGCACTGCGCCCTGACAGCGATAGATCAGGTATGACGGCATCCGGTATGATTGTGGTCAACCCGCCATGGAAACTGGAGCAACAAATGAATCATCTGCTGCCCTGGTTACATAAGGTGCTGGCGCCTTCCGGCAACGGTCATACACTGGTCAAATGGCTTGTGCCGGAATAGACCCGTAGAAATAGACCCGCCAGGGTAAACCGATGCCGCCGTGCAGCCATGGGGGAAATTTGCACGGCGAAAGGGTAAACAATAACTATTTTTTAGCGCGCCTGAAGGAGGCGATGATTTCAGCTCGAGCGGCTTCGGCGTCTCCCCAGCTCCCCATTTTTACCCATTTTCCCCGTTCCAACTCTTTATAATGTTCAAAAAAATGCATAATTTGGGCGCGCAGCAATGCAGGGACATCGTCTATATCCTGAATATGGTCGTACTCTTTAGTCAGTTTGCTATGTGGCACGGCAAGTAGCTTGGCATCTTCGCCTGCATCATCGGTCATATTCAATACACCCACCGGGCGGCAGCGGATCACTGAACCGGCCTGTAAGGGATAAGGCGTGGGTACCATGACATCAACGGGATCGCCGTCCAGCGAGAGGGTATTATTGATATAGCCGTAATTACAGGGGTAGAACATCGCGGTTGACATAAAACGATCGACAAACAGGGAACTGGTTGCTTTATCGATTTCATATTTGATGGGCGTGGCGTTTGCCGGGATCTCGATGATAACGTAGACATCTTCAGGAAGATTTTCCCCTGCCGGGACTAAAGCTAAACTCATGATGGTTTCCAAAATGTTGAACAAAATATTAAATAAAAAGTGGGGAAGCGACCATTATAGCCAACTCTTTGCTGAGGCAGCGCCATTTTAGTGCATCCGGAGTTTGCATAACATCGGTTACCCTGTTGTCTTAATTGTAATCGATGTTATGGCTACCACTACTTGGCCCTATTTGCGTTTTTCCAGTGTCCTGTGGCGGGACTGGACATTTTTCCCCCGGGAGAGGAAATATCCTGCCAGCTGTTCAGCGACATAAACCGAGCGATGTTTACCACCAGTACAGCCAACAGCGATAGTCAGGTAGCTGCGGTTATTGGCTTCCAGCATTGGCAGCTACTGTTCCAGATAGCTGCGAGTCTGATAAATAAAATTATGGACTTCGGTATGGCGTTCAAGAAATGCGGCAACTGGCCTGTCCAGGCCTGTCATGGAGCGCAGCCTGGGATCCCAATGGGGGTTAGGTAAAAAGCGGACGTCAAACACATAATCCGCATCGATGGGGATCCCATGTTTAAAACCGAACGATTCCAGTACGATCGTCAGCTCGCGCTCACGTTTACCCAGTAAGCGAGTGCGTAACATTTCGGCGAGTTCATGAACTGACATTTCCGATGTGTCAATGAGTAAATCTGCTCGCGCACGTAAAGGTTCCAGCAGATTACCTTCTTCGTCTATGGCATTTTCCAGAGAGAACTTTTTATTAGAGAGTGGATGCAGGCGGCGGGTTTCACTATAGCGGCGAATCAGTGTATTACGATCAGCATCTAAAAACAGTAACTGCGGCGTAAAATGGTTAGATAATCGGGTGATGGCAGATTCAAAGACTTCGGGCGATTTCGGCATATTACGCACATCAATACTGACGGCTGCGGAGCCATTTTGTTTGGCAAGCTGGCTGGCCAGTTCTGGCAATAACACCACAGGAAGGTTATCGACACAATAAAAACCCATATCTTCAAGTGTACGTAAGGCAACAGACTTTCCGGAGCCGGAACGGCCGCTGACAATCATAAACACCATGTGATAATTCCTCTGGTATCGATTTTCTGTGGTCCGCGCGATATCGGCGAGCACCAACGGTTTCATAAACTTTTTATTCAAAGACGAAATTCTTCGCCCAAATAAACACGTTTTACCTGTTCATCAGCCAGAATATCGGACGGCGTTCCGTGAGCGATTAAATGCCCCGCGCTAACAATATAAGCGCGCTCACAAACATCGAGTGTTTCCCGCACATTATGATCAGTAATAAGGACACCCAGTCCCTTGTTACCTAAATGTTTAATGATTTTTTTGATATCGATAACCGAGAGCGGATCGACACCCGCGAACGGTTCATCCAGCAGAATGAATTTTGGGTTTGCGGCCAGAGCGCGGGCAATTTCCACCCGGCGCCGCTCCCCTCCTGACAGCGACTGGCCCAAATTATCTCGCAAATGTGCAATGTGGAACTCTTCCATTAATTCGATAGCACGTCCATGTTGCTGCTGACGGGAAAGATCGCGGCGAATTTCCAGTACGGCCATCAGGTTACGGTAAACACTCAGGCGGCGAAAAACAGAGGCTTCCTGCGGTAGATAGCCAACACCATGGCGGGCACGCTGATGCAGTGACAGCAGACTGATATCTTCATTATCTATCCGGATACAGCCTGCATCATGTCGCACAATGCCGACAATCATATAGAATGTCGTGGTTTTACCTGCCCCGTTAGGGCCCAGTAAGCCAACAATTTCTCCGGAGTTTACCGTCAGGCTGACGTTTTCCACCACCTGCCGGCCCTTATACGTTTTAGCCAGCTTTTCTGCAATTAATGTTGCCATAATAATATTGCCATAAACGATTAATGACTCTTGTTTTGACTGCTATTTTGCTGATTTTTATCATCTGGCTGTGCAGGTAACAGGATGGTGGTAACCTGTTTCCCTTCATCGCTGAAGGCTTCCATCTGTTTTAGTTGCACCCGATAAATGATTCGGTCGCCTTTGATATTACTGTCCAGCTGTTCCAGGTAAGCGTCGCCGCTCAACACAACGAACTCGTTAGCGACTTCGTAACGCAGTGTCTGACCATGTCCTTTGATGGGTTTGCCATCATCCTGTATTTGAACGAAAGTAACCGGATTTCCGAAACCTTCTATCACTGTTTTATTTTGATCCCCATCCGGACGCGTTACGATAACCCTGTCTGCATGGATCTCAATTGTCCCCTGCCTGATAATGACGCGGTCGGTAAATGTCACCGTATTCCCGTTCATATCCAGCGCCTGTTTGACTGACGTCACATGGATGGGTTGATGCACATCCTCTTTGAGGGCAAGTGATGGGTTAATAGCTAAAAACAGGAAAATTATCAAGCAATTACGGATTTTATTTTTGATTTTGCAGCGCATACCAGGTCGTTACCTTTTCAATTAACTCAGCGGTTCTGTTCCGCAGATTTCCACGCATGCCCATGCCGGTAGAGGTAAAACCAGTGCCAGAGAGCCTGACCTGGTCATCGGATGATACATCCTGAGTCGCTAAATTAATCTGAGCACTGTCGGTACTAATCTTTTGCAGCTGTGATGCAGAATTCAGATTGTTTACTTCGATATTGCCATACAGGTAAAGGGTTTTATTTTGAACCAGCTTTGCCTGGTCTGCATGGACTGACCAGCTGGCAGTTGAAGTGTCATCAAACAGTGTTATTTTGGGCCGGGTAAACCAGGTTAGCCCGTTAGCGGCGTAGTTTTTCGTTTCTTCTGCCACCAGTTTATAATTCAGCTTACCCACCGGGGTATAAACTAGGGTAGCAGTATGCTGACTTTGATAAGTGGGCTCATTATCATCTGCTCTCTCTAAGGTATCTGTCACACTGTTATTACTCATGTACCAGCCAGTTAGCGCCAGCGCGATTGCCGCCAGCGTGCAGGTTATCCACAACCACGATCTCGTCATACTGACAGCCCTCTGGCACCGTCGAGTTTACCCTGTGCTAACAGTATCAGGTCACACAGTTCACGTACCGCACCATGTCCCCCGGTCATTTTGGTCACATAATGGACGTTTGGTAACAGTAACGGGTGAGAATCTGCTACAGCAACGGACAGCCCCACTTTTTTCATCACAGGCAGATCAATCAGATCATCACCAATATAAGCCACTTTATCGTGTGTGAGAGCCAGTGCCGCCAGCAGTTCCTCGTAGGCGGGCAGCTTATCGGACTGACCCTGGTAAAGATAGGTGATCTCTAATATCCTTGCCCGCTCTTCCAGCAGTTTTGCATTCCGTCCTGTAATCAGTGCCACTTCGATTCCGGCATTTTTTAAGCAGCGAATACCGTAACCATCGCGAACGTGAAACGTTTTTAGCTCTTCTCCGTTATTTCCCATGTAAATCAGCCCGTCAGATAACACCCCATCGACATCACAAATCAATAATTGGATATTACCGGCGCGACTGATGATATGTTTATGAACCGGGCCATAACAGGTAGTGATGCGTTCACTCTGCTCCATTTGCTCTGCTCCTTAAATGACACCGGCTCGCAACATGTCATGCATATGCACAACACCCACCAGGTTGTCACCCTCAGCGACCAACAGAACCGTTACCTGTCGCGACTGCATCAGGTTTAGTCCATCCACTGCCAGTAGACCAGGCTGTACACGGATCCCTCCTGTCGTCATAACATCGGCTATTTTGGCATGATTTAAATCGGTATCTGTGTCGAGTATTCGCCGTAGATCACCATCGGTGAACACACCAAAAATCTTCATGGCATCGTCACAGACAACTGTAATGCCCAGTTTTTTATGGGTAATTTCCAGTAATGCATCGCGCAGGGAGGCAGTGGTGCTAACACAGGGAATTTCCCTGCCGGTATGCATGATATCGCTAATACGCAGCAATAATTTTCGTCCCAGAACGCCTCCCGGATGTGAGAGCGCAAAGTCTTCTGACGTAAATCCACGAGCCTGCAATAATGCTACCGCCAGCGCATCACCCATCACTAATGTTGCGGTAGTACTGGTGGTGGGAGCCAGTCCTAACGGGCAGGCTTCCTGCGGAACTTTGATACAAAGGTGAACATCCGCTATTTTTCCCAATGTACTTTCAGGGTTATTTGTCATGCAAATCATCGGGATTTTTTGGCGCCTTAATACCGGAAGCAACGTTAAAATTTCGTTCGATTCGCCTGAATTTGAGATGGCCAGCACGATATCCTGAGGGGTAATCATACCAAGATCGCCATGGCTGGCCTCACTGGGGTGGACAAAAAAAGCGGGAGTCCCCGTGCTGGCAAGCGTTGCGGCGATTTTGCAACCAATATGGCCCGATTTCCCCATTCCCATTACCACCACTTTGCCGCTGCACTGAAACATTTTTTCGCAGGCCCGCGCGAAATCATGATTGATGTACTGGCCGAGCTGGGCAAGGCCATCCCGCTCGATTTGCAGCACTTGCAGACCTGTTTTCTGGAAGTTTATCTCTTGCCGTAAATCTTGCCGTAAATCAAAATGAGACATTTGCACTTTCCACTGGATGCCATTACGCAATGCTATCCATATCGATAAAGGGGAATGAAAACAGCAGGGTAAGGTACGCAATAAAGCCGCATAACAGCACTGCTCCCGCCATCCGATTGATGCGATGTGTACGCCTGAGACAGAGCACCGTTAGCATGATACTCGCTATCAGCATTACCCAATAGTCACGCAGAAAGGCTTCCTGCGTGATATCACCTGGGGAAAGCAGTGCCGGAATGCCCAGTACGATGACGATATTAAAAATATTAGAACCAATAATACTACCCAATGCCATATCATCCTCACCCTTAAGCGCCCCGGCGACAGATGTTGCCAGCTCGGGTAAGCTGGTGCCAATGGCAATAATGGTCAGGCCAATGACCAGCTCACCGAATCCATAAAAACGCGCGATCACCGTGGCGTTGTCTATAATCATCTTAGCTGATAGTGGCAGCACCACGAATGCCAGCATCACCCAAAGAACCGCCACGGTATTACTGCTGTTTTGCGGTAGTTCGGCAAGTTGCTCTATGGTCAGCGTATCGCTGCCTTCACAACGTGCTCGCCGGGCGATATGTAATATCAGTACAACGAACAGCGTGGCTGCCAGCAGTAAAATCACACCATCAGTTCGACTCAGGTGGTTATCTGCCAGCAGGAAACCACACAATGCGGTGACCAGTAGCATCAATGGCAGCTCCCGCTGCAAAATATCGGAACGAACGGTCAGTGGGTGAATTAATGTCGCACCCCCTGCAATCAACAGAATGTTAGTGATGTTGGAACCCAGTATATTGCCCGCAGCGATATCGAGCTGGTTATTGAGTGCCGCAGTAACGGAAACGACCAGTTCTGGTAACGAGGTGCCGATACCGACGATCGTCATGCCTATAATCAGTGGCGGAACGCCCAGAGAACGGGATAAAACGGATGCACCGTACACCAGCCTGTCAGCTCCGTACGCTAGCAGGATTAACCCGACGATTAGGAGCATTATAGCAAGCAACATGCAGAGTCCTTGGTCTTTGTTCACTCGGTATACAAATTGTTAGTCGGAAGGCGCCTGCCGAACCGGGCGATTTCACTCAACCCTTAATTCTGGGATAAGCACCGTGATTGTGTTTGTGTTTCAGACAGCGTTACTTTTTTATAACACCCGGCCATATTGTATTATATCCTGCCTTCGCCGTCGAAAGCATGTTGAGTCTGAATGGTCTTAAGGGATAAAAAATGACGAAAATAAACCGGACCACGCCCAATTTGATTGAAATTTGTGGGGTAAATTTTGCGCGCGGCCCGCGGCAGATATTCACTGGTATAAACATGCAAATACCGCGTGGGAAAGTGACTGCCATCATGGGCCCTTCCGGTACAGGAAAAACAACTTTACTGCGCCTCATCGCTGCGCAGCTTCTGCCAGATGACGGCAAAATTTGGTTTAATGGTGATAATATTGCTGGCATGTCCAGACATCAGTTGTATAACGCCCGTAAAAAAATGAGCATGTTATTTCAGTCTGGCGCACTGTTCACTGATCTCAGCGTATTTGAAAATGTCGCCTTTCCTCTGCGCGAACACAGCTCTCTGCCTGATGCACTGCTGCGCAGTACAGTGTTAATGAAATTAGAAGCCGTGGGTTTGCGTGGCACCGCAGATCTTATGCCCGCTCAGCTTTCAGGTGGGATGGCGCGTCGTGTTGCATTAGCCCGCGCCATTGCACTCGATCCTGAGTTAATCCTGTTTGATGAGCCCTTTGTTGGACAAGACCCTATCACCAAAGGCGTATTAGTTAATCTTATCGATGAGCTCAACCGTGCGCTGGGTGTGACGTGTGTGGTGGTATCGCATGATGTGGCTGAAGTGCTGCGTATTGCTGACCATGCGTATATTATCGCTGACAGGCAGGTCATCGCTGAAGGTATACCGGAACAGTTACAAAATGAGACCGACGGGCGTGTGCGTCAGTTTCTTGATGGTATTGCTGACGGGCCAGTACCCTTTCATTTTCCGGCTGCTGACTATAGAGCTGAACTATTGGGATGACGGAGTTTTTCATGTTATTACGGGCGTTAGCATCACTGGGGCATAGGGGAACTACTCTTTGCGTCTCTTTTGGAAGAGCGGGACTGATGCTATATAACGCGTTGATTGGGCGGCCAGAATTCGCTAAGCAGTGGCCACTGCTACTGAAACAACTGCACACGGTTGGCGTGCAGTCGCTGCTCATTATCATAGTTTCCGGCCTGTTTATTGGCATGGTGCTGGGGCTGCAAGGCTATATCGTGCTGACCACCTACAGTGCTGAAGCGGGTTTAGGGATGATGGTCGCACTGTCGTTATTGCGCGAATTAGGGCCGGTCATCACGGCACTGCTATTTGCCGGACGTGCAGGCTCTGCGCTGACAGCAGAGATTGGCCTGATGAAAGCAACGGAGCAGCTTTCAAGCCTGGAGATGATGGCGATTGATCCATTACGGAGGGTTATTGCCCCACGGTTTTGGGCAGGGTGTATTAGTATGCCCCTGCTGACGGTACTTTTTGTCGCAACTGGCATTTGTGGTAGTTCAGTTGTGGCAGTTGACTGGAAGGGCATTGATGGTGGTTTTTTCTGGTCAGCCATGCAGAATGCGGTTGAGTGGAAAAAAGATTTGCTCAACTGCCTGGTTAAAAGCGTAGTATTTGCGATCACTGTGACCTGGCTTGCACTGTTCAATGGTTATGAAGCGATGCCAACCACTGAAGGGGTAAGCAGTGCGACGACACGTACGGTGGTGCACTCGTCGCTGGCAGTTCTGGGACTGGATTTTGTGCTGACGGCACTGATGTTTGGGAATTAACGCGATGCAAACCAGGAAAAATGAAGTATGGGTGGGGCTGTTTATGCTGATCGCGCTGGGCGCACTCCTGTTTCTCTGCCTGAAAGTGGCGGATATAAAATCAATGGGTCATCAACCGACTTACCGCCTCTACGCTATCTTTGACAATATCGGCGGATTAAAAATACGCTCGCCGGTCAAGATCGGTGGTGTGGTGGTGGGTCGTGTCGCTGATATTTCGCTGGACATTAAAAATTACATTCCGCGGGTTGCAATAGATATACAGCAGCGTTACGACAAAATCCCGGATACCAGTTCGCTGGCAATTCGTACCTCCGGTTTACTGGGGGAGCAGTATCTCTCACTGAATTTGGGTTTTGAAGACCCGACGATGGGTACCCGTATTCTGAAAGATGGCGATACCTTGCATGACACCAAGTCAGCGTTAGTTCTTGAAGATTTAATTGGACAATTCATGTACAAAAGCAGTGGCAGTGAGCAACGAAGTGATACCGCCGGACCACAGAGAGTCAAATAATGCAACATTATGCAAAAAGACGATCTGTTCACAAGGCGAAAATATTCTGCCAGTTTTACCTTATTTTTAGGGAATAGAGTGATGTTAAAATATTTATTACTGATTGTATTATTAGCTATTGGTCCGCTGGCACAGGCAGTGGATCACACTAACCCCTGGCATCTGATGCAGGATGCTGCCCAAAAAATATTCTCACGCCTGAAGGAAGAGCAACCTCGTATCAGACAAAATCCCGATTACCTGCGCACTATTGTGCACGAAGAATTGATTCCCTTTATTCAGTTAAAATATGCCGGTGCTCTGGTATTGGGGAGCTACTATAAACAGGCAACCCCCGCGCAGCGCGAGGCCTATTTCACCGCGTTTAATGTCTATATAGAGCAGGCCTATGCGCATGTTTTGGCGCTCTATGATGGGCAGCAATATACCATCGAAACTGAAAAAGCGCCGGGAGATGCCACGATTATCCCTATTCGCGTCACCATTATGGATCCCGGTGGTCGCCCGCCAACTCGTTTAGATTTTCAATGGCGCAAAAATAGCCAGACAGGTTACTGGCAGGCTTATGACATGGCAGCGGAAGGCGTGAGTGTCATTACTACCAAGCAGAATGAGTGGGCTGAGGTCCTGCGCCTGAAAGGTATTGATGGGCTCACGGAGCAGTTGTTGATTTCGGCTAAGCAGCCAATTATCCTGGATAAAAAGTGATCATGGCAGGTTTACTGCACTGGGAATCGCGGCAACAGGTTTTGATTTTGCGGGGCGAACTGGACCGTGAAACGCTGTTACCTTTGTGGCAGCAACGTGAGACGCTGCTGGCGGGTAAAGTCTGCATTAATGTTGCACAGCTGATGCGCGTGGACTCCGCAGGTCTGGCACTACTGGTGCGTTTGCAGCACTGGCGTGACAACGTACTGACACTCTCGGGCATCAGTCGGCAGCTACACGCCCTGATTGTACTGTACAATCTCCAGCACATTATTGCGGCAGAAGCTGTCACATAACATGAGATACACGATGGACCATAAAATTACTGGAGAGTGGGATGCTAAAAAATAAAATGAATATTGCCGACTACGATACCGAGTTATGGAATGCAATGGAGCGGGAGAGAGTACGTCAGGAAGAGCACCTGGAACTGATTGCGTCGGAAAATTACACCAGCCCGCGCGTAATGGAAGCACAAGGCTGCCAGCTGACCAATAAATATGCCGAAGGTTATCCTGGTAAACGTTACTACGGTGGCTGTGAGTATGTTGATGTAGTAGAGCAGCTGGCTATCGATCGCGCGAAAATCTTGTTCGGGGCTGACTATGCCAATGTACAACCGCATTCTGGCTCCCAGGCGAATACAGCGGTTTATATGGCGTTACTGAAGCCAGGTGATACAGTTCTTGGGATGAATCTGGCGCACGGTGGTCATTTAACTCATGGTTCTCCTGTTAATTTTTCCGGTAAACTTTACAACATTATCGCTTACGGCATTGATGACAGCGGTCAGATTAATTACGCCGATCTCTCCCGTCAGGCCGAAATTCATAAGCCGAAAATGATTATCGGTGGTTTTTCCGCCTGGTCTGGGGTTGCTGACTGGGCAAAAATGCGTGCCATTGCTGACAGCATCAATGCCTGTTTTTTTGTCGATATGGCGCATGTCGCAGGCCTGGTTGCCGCAGGGATTTATCCCAGCCCACTGCCCCATGCCCATGTAGTGACAACCACGACGCACAAAACGCTGGCCGGCCCGCGCGGCGGGATGATTCTGGCACAAGGCGGTGATAGTGAGTTGTATAACAAACTGAATTCTGCTGTATTCCCCGGTGTGCAGGGTGGGCCACTGATGCATGTTATCGCTGGTAAAGCAGTGGCACTGAAGGAAGCAATGGAGCCTGCTTTCAAAATTTATCAGCAACAGGTGATGAACAATGCTGAAGTTATGGCGGATGTTTTCTTGTTACGTGGTTACAAAGTTGTCTCCGGCGGCACGCATAATCATCTGTTTTTACTGGATTTATTGGATAAAAATCTGACTGGCAAAGAGGCTGATATTGCCTTAGGTCTGGCAAATATTACCGTAAATAAAAACAGCACGCCCAATGATCCAAGGGGGCCATCTGTCACGTCTGGCATCCGTATCGGTACGCCGGCCGTCACCCGGCGTGGTTTTAAGGAAGCTGAATCACGCGAACTGGCAAACTGGGTATGCGATGTGCTGGACAATATTCACGACACAGCCACCATCGGGCGGATCAGGCAAAAAGTACTCGATATTTGTGCCCGTTTTCCTGTTTATCGATAGCCCAAGTAATTAGATAGCCAAAGTAACCGGAGGTGCAGCAAGGCGGCCAGTGAACGAATCCCGATAAGCTGACTAAAATCAGTTAATCGCCGGCGGCGGCTTTCTGCCAGCTATCACGCAAGCCTACGGTGCGGTTAAAGACCAGATTTTCTGCCGCAGAGTGTCTGCTGTCTGCACAAAAATATCCCTCTCGTTCAAACTGCCATCGTTGTTCACTGTTGGCACTAGCCAGACCAGGTTCAACAAAACCATGACAAATTTTCAGCGAATTAGGGTTAATGGTGGATAAGAAATCTGCCGCCGCCGCCGGATTGGGTACGCTGAACAGCGTGTCGTATAAACGAAATTGCGCTGCCAGCGCATGCGGTACGGATACCCAATGAATGACGCCCCTGACTTTTCGGCCATCCGCGGGATCGCTGTTTAATGTGTGCGGATCATAGCTGCAATAAATGCGGGTAATCTTACCGGTGTCATCTTTCTCAACACGTTGTGCCTTTATGATATAAGCGTTACGCAGCCGAACTTCTTTGCCTGTAACCAGCCGCTTATACTGTTTATTCGCTTCTTCACGGAAATCAGCCCGGTCAATATAGAGTTCACTGGAAAACGGCAGCTGACGGCTGCCCATTTCAGGTCGGTTAGGGTGTACCGGCGCAGTGAGCCACTCTTCAGCCGGCGCCCTGTTTTCAATAACCACTTTGACAGGATCTAACACGGCCATCGCCCGGGGGGCGCTTTCATTGAGAGCATCGCGAATACAGGATTCAAGGGCCCTCATCTCGACGGTGTTATCCTGCCTGGTAACGCCAATACGGCGGCAAAATTCACGAATTGACGCCGCACTGTAACCACGACGACGCAGGCCGGAAATGGTTGGCATGCGAGGATCATCCCATCCCTCAACGATATTTTCGCTAACCAGCTGGCTTAACTTGCGTTTAGAGGTCACCGTATATTCAAGATTAAGGCGAGAAAACTCATACTGACGTGGATGGTTTGCAATAGAAATATTATCCAGTACCCAGTCATACAGGCGCCGATTGTCCTGAAATTCCAGTGTACAGAGTGAATGTGTGATCCCTTCCAGTGCATCGGAAATGCAGTGGGTAAAATCGTACATCGGGTAGATACACCACTGGTTACCGGACTGATGGTGGTCGGCAAATTTGATGCGGTACAGCACCGGATCACGCATCACCATAAAGGATGACGCCATATCAATCCTGGCGCGCAGACAGGCACTGCCTTCGGGAAAACCACCGGCGCGCATTTTTGTGAACAGCGCCCTGTTCTCAGCAGCGCTGCGATCACGAAAGGGACTGTTTTTACCAGGCGCTGTCAGTGTCCCGCGATATTCGCGTATCTGTGCGGTATTCAGCTCATCCACATAGGCTAGCCCCTTATCGATAAGTTCCAGCGCATACTGGTATAATTGTTCAAAGTAATCTGACGAGTAGTGTGCAGAACCGTGCCACTGAAAACCCAGCCACTGCACATCGCGCTTAATGGAGTTAATGTACTCAACATTTTCTTTCAGCGGGTTGGTATCATCAAAACGTAAATTACAGATCCCCTGATAGTCGTGGGCAATGCCAAAATTCAGGCAGATAGATTTCGCATGGCCAATATGCAGATAACCGTTCGGCTCAGGCGGGAAACGTGTGCGCACACACAGATGTTTTCCCGCTGCCAGATCAGCATCAATAATCTGACGGATAAAATTACCTGCCTGAGTTGCAGTTTCACTCATTGTTTAACTCCCCAAATACAATAAAATAACACACAGCCATCGCCCCACACAGAGCGAAATTTGCGTTACGATTAGGTTTCCACGGGCACACATCCCATAACGTATAATTTTTTTAGGTTACTGCATGAGACTTATTCCATTAAAAGATAGCGCAGAAGTTGGGAAATGGTCAGCACGTCATATTGTCAGGCGCATCAATGCGTTCAGGCCTGACGCTTCGCGCGCGTTTGTCCTTGGATTACCAACAGGAGGGACACCACTTGCGACGTATCAGCAGCTGATCGCGATGCATAAAGCCGGTGAAGTAAGCTTCAGAAATGTCGTTACCTTCAATATGGATGAGTATGTCGGGTTACCAAAGGAGCATCCGCAAAGTTATCACACTTTTATGCACCATAACTTTTTTGACCATATTGATATTCCTGCAAAAAATATCAATTTGTTAAATGGAAATGCCGAAAATTTTGACAGAGAATGCCAGCGTTATGAAGAAAAAATCAAATCTTACGATAAAATTCACCTCTTTATGGGAGGAGTTGGCAGTGACGGACATATCGCTTTTAATGAGCCCGCCTCTTCCCTGAGTTCGCGCACCAGAATTAAAACGCTGACTGAACAGACCCGTATGGCGAACTCACGCTTTTTTGGTGGTGATCCCAGCCAGGTGCCAAAATATGCACTGACGGTGGGTGTAGGCACGTTGCTCGATGCAGAAGAAGTGATGATTTTGGTCACGGGCTCTGCCAAAGCACAGGCGTTACAGGCGGCAGTGGAAGGGAATATCAACCATATGTGGACTGTCAGCTGTCTGCAATTACATGCCAGAGCCATTGTGGTCTGTGATGAAGCGTCCACGATAGAATTAAAAATTAAAACGCTACAATATTTTCGAGAATTAGAAGCATAAAATATAAAAAATCTTTGATTTTCATCATAGTTTTCATCATGGAGCACCGATGTACGCGTTAACCCATAGCCGTATTTATACCGGCCACGAAATACTGGATAATCATGCCGTTATTATTGCTGACGGGGTGATAGCGGATATATGCCGGGAGCCTGATCTGCCCACAGATATCATAAAATATGATCTGGCTGGTGCCATTCTTAGCCCCGGTTTTATCGATCTGCAACTGAATGGTTGCGGTGGTGTGCAGTTTAATGATTCCCTGAATGCACTCTCAGAAGAAACATTAAACATCATGCAGAGGACTAATGAAAAATCAGGCTGTACCAGCTACCTGCCAACATTAATCAGCTGTAGTGATGAACTGATGAAACGAGCGATAGACGTCATGCGTGCCTGGTTAAAAAAATACCCCAATCAGGCATTAGGGTTACATCTGGAGGGCCCCTGGCTGAATCCAGAAAAAAAGGGTACACATAATGCCGCCTTTATCCGCCCCGCTACTGATGAGATGGTAAATTATTTATGCATGAATGCTGATGTGATCAGTAAAGTCACCCTGGCGCCTGAAAGTGTGGCCACAAAATATATTCGCCAGCTGATCGCAGCGGGAATCGTCGTTTCAGCAGGCCATTCTGCCGCCACTTACCAGCAGGCGTGCACGGGTTTTAGAGCCGGGATCCGCTGCGCCACCCATCTGTATAATGCAATGTCGCCGCTCGCAGGACGGGAGCCTGGGTTAACAGGGGCTATTTTCGATACACCTGATGTATATAGCACTATTATCGCCGATGGTTACCATGTGGCGTGGGCTTGCATCCGCAGTGCAAAACGCTTAAAAGGTGATCACATGGTACTGGTCACTGATGCCACTGCTGTCGCAGGTGCTGGCATTAAACACTTTGTTTTTGCCGATAAGACAATCCACTACCATGATGGCTGCTGTGTGGATGAAAACGGTGTGTTAAGTGGTTCAGCACTGACCATGATTGCAGCCGTACAAAATTGTGTTAAATATGCAGGGATCCCACTGGACGAAGCGCTGCGTATGGCAACTCTGTACGCTGCCAGGGCTATCGGGGTGGATAAAAGTCTGGGGAGCATCAGTGTGGGTAAAGTGGCTAATTTAACAGCATTTACCTCCAGTTATGAAATAACACACACGATCGTTAACGGACATCGATTCTGTTTATAATTTAGGATATCGTGTTGCCCGGCCGGTGGTGGTGTTATAGTCATAACAGCGATAAATCAGGGCAGAGTTTTTCGTTAGCCTGTTTTTCGTTAGCCTTAAGGAAAAAGGGTAGCGATGATTGTGTCCTTATCGAGATCAGCGCGGCTTTTTGCAGAAATCCTTGTACGTATGCCCGGTAACGCTTTGAATGCATCTTTACTCGATGCAGCCAGCATTTTCTGTTTTATCGGTGCCTCATCAGGGATCCATGCAATAAAAATCGTTTGGCTCCGCTGACCTTCTGAAATATTATGGCTAATATCAATTATCCCATAACGGACTTCTTTCTCAGGCAATAGCCTGACAAATTCGTCGTAGTGAGCATTAGAAGCGTCAAACTCAGAAGTGAGTTTAACAGGTCTGGATTCAGTAATAATTTTGGTATTATCAGAATTGAATGCATAGATAAGGTATTTTATTTCTTTCTTCCTTTGAAATTCATCAAATTCACTGACTGTCTCTGCAGAAAGTTTGACGCCACTACTGTCAGCACTGGCAGTACCAGGCACTGCTGACAGGATGACTGTGAAGATTAATAGTATTACAGGGGAGGGCTTAAAGAAAATAGACCCTCTTTTAAACAACATAGACCCTCTTTTAAACAACAAAGAGACTAAAAATGCAAATTTCATAAAAACATCAAGCTAAACAGGAACAATGGCAGAATTGCACATTGTTTTACGTGTTATAGCATAGACGACACCACGCTATAACAGCATAGCTTTATATTGTTATGGTGCATATAAAATAAAACATCAATTCTGTCAGGATGCGATCTATTCCGGTATGCAGTATTATTAATTTATTAATTAATGACTATTTTTTGTTAATTTCAATAGCATTTTTACGCTGTACTTTATTTCTGTTTTTTTCACAGAAACAGCGATGTTTTAATAAATCATTATGACTGGCTGTCTCATCAAACGTTTTTCTTTGGTCTGGATCACTTACCAATACAGAAGCTGGAAAAGATCTGCCCCAGCAGGTCATCGGATGTCAGTTCACCAGTGATTTCACTTAAGGCGCGCTGCGCCAGGCGCAGCTCTTCTGCTAACAGTTCAGCGGCCTGGGCAGTGACCAGCTGAGCCTGGCCCCGATCCAGGTGATCCGCGGCCACTGCCAGTGCCTGTAAATGACGGCGCCGCGCGATGAATTTCCCTTCAGCGCCAGTGATAAAACCCATTACCTGTTTCAAATGGCTGCGCAGAAAATCAATTCCTTCCCCGCTGCGTGCTGAAAGACGGATCACCGGGTAACCAGCGATTTCATCGATTCCGGCTCCTTCTTCGGTTATATCGGTTTTATTACGTATCACTGTTATCGGTAAGCCAGCGGGCAGACGTGCGATAAACTCCGGCCAGATTTCGGCAGGAGTGGTGGCAGAGGTAGTAGTGCCATCGATCAGCAGTAGCAGCCGGTCAGCCTGTGCTATCTCATGCCATGTTCGCCCGATGCCTATTTTTTCAATTTCGTCACTCGATTCACGCAATCCTGCGGTATCAATAAGATGCAGTGGCATACCTTCAAGATGGATACATTCGCGCAGGCAATCGCGGGTGGTACCAGCGATTGCGGTGACTATCGCTGCTTCACGTCCCGCCAGTACATTGAGTAAACTGGATTTACCCGCGTTAGGGCGTCCGGCGATAACGACCTTCATCCCTTCCCGCAGCAGGCTGCCCTGGTGCGCTTCGGTACGGACCCCAGCCAGTTCCCTGATGGCTGCATTAAGGCTGCCAGCAATGTTACCATCGGAGAGAAAGTGTGTCTCTTCGTCCGGGAAATCGATGGCCGCTTCGACGTGAGTCCGCAGAGCGGTCAGCATGGCGACCAGTTGATGGATATGGACGGAAAAAACGCCTTGCAGGGAATTAAGCGCGCTGCGCGCCGCCTGCTGCGATCCGGCATCGATGAGATCGGCAATGGCTTCCGCCTGTACTAAATCAAGTTTGTTGTTTAAGAAAGCGCGCTCAGAAAATTCACCCGCTCTGGCAATGCGTAATCCGGGTAGGGCAAGAATAGCCTGTAACAGCATATCCAGAATCACCGGCCCGCCATGACCCTGCAGTTCGAGTACATCTTCACCGGTAAACGAATGGGGCGCCGGGAACCAGATGGCAATACCCCGATCCAGAGTACTACCCTTTGGATCGCGAAAAGCAAGGTAATCCGCGTAGCGGGGTTTGGGTAATTTGCCTAATACTGCCAGCGCAACCTGTGGCGCCGCCGGGCCAGAAATACGCAGGATACCGACACCACCGCGCCCCGGCGGTGTCGCCTGAGCGACAATGGTATCAGTGCTGTGCACGATGGTTTTTCTCCGGTCTTTTGCTTTGGAAGGTCGTGGATTAGCTTTGTTTATCGCGGCTGTGCAGACCACGTTTTTCCAGCGCCCGGTAAATTAGCTGTTGTTGCGCGATGGTCACCAGATTACTGACGATGTAGTACGACACCAGGCCCGAGGGAAACCACAGAAAAAACACCGTAAAGATAACGGGCATAAAGGTCATTATTTTCTGTTGCATCGGATCAGTGACCGTAGTGGGTGACATTTTTTGGATAAAATACATCGTAACACCCATCAGTACCGGCAAAATATAGTAGGGATCCTGCGCGGATAAATCATGGATCCAGCCGATAAATGGCGCATGGCGCAATTCAATGGACCCCATCAGCATGTAATACAGCGCCAGAAAAATAGGCATCTGAATAAGCAGCGGCAGGCAGCCACCCAGTGGGTTAACCTTCTCCGATTTGTACAGTGCCATCATCTCCTGACTCATCCGCTGCCGGTCATCACCGATCCGCGCGCGCATTGCCAGCAGTTTCGGTTGCAGCATACGCATCTTTGCCATCGAGGTATATTGTGCCTTAGTTAACGGGTACATAATACCGCGTACAATAAAGGTGATCACAATAATGGAGAAACCCCAGTTACCGATAAAACCCTGGATAAACTTCAGCAGCTTAAACAGCGGCTGGGAGATAAACCATAACCAGCCATAATCGACACTTAGATCAAGATAAGGTGCAACCATAGCCATTTGGTGCTGAAGTTCCGGGCCAACCCACAACGTGGCACTGAACTGTTTACTGCCTCCCGGAGCAATCACAAGAGGCTCGCTTTTAAAGCCAATGGCAGCCTGGCCACCATCCAGCCTGGCAGAGTAAAACGTATTTATTTGATCGCCCCCCGGCACCCAGGCTGTTGCGAAGTACTGCTGCAACATAGCAACCCAGCCGCCTCTGGTGCTGATATTCAGATTTTCTTCTGCAATGTCACTAAAACTGTATTTGTTATACTTGGTTTCATCGGAAGAGAACGCCGCGCCACGGTAGGTCTGTAGTGCAAAATTACTGCTGCCAGTATCGCGATGTTTGGGCAGCTCAGTTTGCTGTTTTAACTGGCCAAACAGACGCAGCTCCAGCGAGTCGTGCGATGCATTGTCAACCTGATAATCAACCCTGATGGCATAATCGTTGCGCTTTACAACGAAAGTCTTCGTAAAGACCACACCGTTTTTATCGGTAAAGGTGAACGGGATGCGCAGCTCGTGCTGATCGCTGGTAAGTACAAAATCCGTCTGAGCAACTTCAAATAGCGGACGCTCGCCGTTAACAGGGTTATCCGGCCCGTTTTTACCAGTCAGGCCACTTTGTGCCTGATAAACAAAGGAAGATGATGTTTCCAGCAGACTGAACGGCGTTGTCGACCCCAGTGTTTCCGGGTAAGCCAGCAACATAGCCTGCTCAATATCACCACCACGAGTATTAATGGTTAGCGCCAGTACATCCGTTTTAATGGTAATCAGCTTACCCCGTTGACTACCCGATACGTTGCCGGCAGTAAGCTCAATGGCTGCATTGCTCATGTTCTGAGCGGTTGATGGTGGGGTATTATCCGCCTGCCAGGTTTGCCAGATCATAAAAGAGACGAATAGCAGAGCTATGAGAAGGGTATTACGTTGCGACTCCATCGTTAGTGTTCTCTGTTTTAATTATCTGGTTTTAATTATCTGACTTATTAATTTTTGCCGGCACGCTGTCAGCACCGCCTGACTGTAAGGGGTGGCACTTTACCAGGCGTTTCAGCGTTAACCAGCCACCTTTTACCATACCAAAGCGAGCCACAGCTTCAATGCAGTATTGAGAACAGGTTGGCTGGAAGCGGCAGCACGGCCCGAGCAATGGGCTAATGACACGCTGATAGCCCTTGATTAGTGCGATAAGGATGCCTGAGCCTGACAGCAGTGGCGGTGCCATAGTTTTTCCAGGTTATCGGTTAGCATGCGATTATCAAGCTCAGCAACGCCTTTTTTTACCAAAACCACAAAATCCATAGCGGGTAATCTGTTTTGATGTAAACGAAAGCTTTCTCTGATTAATCGTTTGATCCTGTTACGTTCGTTCGCACGTTTGATCTGTTTTTTGGCGACGGCGAGGCCAATGCGAGGATGCCCGAGCTGATTACGCCGCCCAAGGATAGTTACCTGAGGCGTGCCGGCTCGTTGTGAGCGCTGGAAGACAAAATCGAAATGAGTGGGAGTTAACAGACGCAACTCCCGGCTAAAAGCAAGACTGACCACTCAGCGGAATCAGCAGAATTTTTGAGAAACAGTCAGACGAGTACGGCCTTTCGCACGGCGGCGAGCCAGCACCTGACGACCATTTTTGGTGGCCATACGAACACGGAAACCGTGACTGCGGTTGCGCTTTAGTACAGACGGCTGGAAAGTGCGTTTCATGGTGATTGCTACCTAAGCTTAAGCCTGATTGATGTATCAACGAGCATTCGCGGCACCACGGCGTGAACCCACCGGCACCGCAACATAACCTACATCCTACATAAGGAGGCGGGATTGTAATAACTTCATTACCCCGAGTCAATTAGCATTACGCAAACCCAGTGCACAGCTAATACAAAATAAAAATAGTAGAAAGTCAAATGCGCATGCTGAGCGCGTTAATGCCGGGCGCGTTGTCAACGAGGTGCCTGTGAGTACAAAAAATTTCGTCCGGGTTGTTAAGCCAGGACTCCAGATAGTGAGCGGGTTTCCGGATAAATTTTGTGGATAAAACGGAGCAGTTCGATCAGAAGGGCAAGATCTGTCGCGCTACTTGCGTTATGATTTGCCCCTCTTGCTATAACCCGCTTTTTATAAATATAGCGGGTAGATGTAAATCGTGAAACACGGTTTGTACAGAACTTCTGCCACCAGAGGCTTGGGCTGTGTGTCAAAAATGATGAAGCTAAAAATAGCCTGATTTTTCCTTTTTGTATTGATCTCACTCAAGTGGAGTCCGCCGTGTCGCTTTCGCTTTGGCAGCAGTGTCTTGCTCAGCTACAGGATGAATTGCCTGCTACAGAATTTAGTATGTGGATACGCCCTTTGCAGGCGGAACTCAGCGGCAATACCCTGGCGCTTTATGCACCCAATCGTTTCGTTTTGGACTGGGTTCGTGATAAATACTTAAATAATATCAATAGACTGATTAATAATTTTTGTGGTTCCGATGTGCCGCTGCTGCGTTTTGAGGTAGGCAATAAACCTGTGTTTCTGGCGCAGAATCCCACGCATTCTCCGGTAGCAGCCGTGAATGAATCCGTTCTTCGCAGTGCCCCTGTGCGCCAGGGCTGGGATCGCTCCGTCATTCAGCCAGAACTTTCATACCGTTCTAATGTTAATCAAAAGCATACTTTTGATAATTTTGTTGAAGGTAAATCTAACCAGCTGGCGCGTGCTGCGGCACGCCAGGTAGCAGACAATCCAGGCGGTGCATATAACCCACTTTTCCTTTATGGAGGCACTGGATTGGGTAAAACTCACCTGTTGCACGCGGTAGGCAATGGTATTATTGCGCGTAAAGCGAATGCCAAGGTGGTTTACATGCACTCAGAGCGTTTTGTCCAGGACATGGTGAAAGCATTGCAAAATAATGCGATTGAAGAATTTAAACGTTATTATCGTTCAGTGGACGCTTTATTGATTGATGACATTCAATTTTTTGCCAATAAAGAGCGTTCTCAGGAAGAATTTTTTCATACCTTTAATACCTTACTGGAAGGTAATCAGCAGATTATCCTGACTTCCGATCGTTACCCAAAAGAGATCAATGGCGTTGAAGATCGCCTGAAATCGCGTTTTGGCTGGGGACTGACCGTCGCCATTGAACCACCCGAGCTGGAAACGCGCGTAGCTATCCTGATGAAAAAGGCAGATGAAAATCATGTTCACCTTCCTGGAGAAGTCGCTTTTTTTATTGCCAAGCGTTTACGTTCCAATGTGCGTGAGCTGGAAGGCGCATTGAATCGGGTCATCGCCAATGCAAATTTTACCGGCCGGGCGATTACTATCGATTTTGTGCGTGAAGCGCTGCGTGATCTGCTGGCCCTGCAGGAAAAACTGGTCACTATCGATAATATTCAACGCACCGTGGCGGAATATTACAAAATCAAGATCGCCGATCTGCTTTCTAAACGGCGTTCCCGTTCCGTTGCACGTCCGCGTCAGATGGCGATGGCGCTGGCAAAAGAGCTGACCAACCACAGCCTGCCTGAAATCGGTGATGCTTTTGGTGGCCGGGATCATACCACGGTGTTACATGCCTGCCGTAAAATTGGTCAATTACGTGAAGAAAATCATGATATAAAAGAAGATTTTTCTAATCTCATCAGAACATTATCATCCTAGCAATAAAATTGACCAATGAAATTTACCAATGAAATTGCCCAATGAAATTTACTATAGAGCGTGAGCAGTTATTAAAGCCCTTGCAGCAGGTCACCAGTACACTGGCCGGGCGTCCTGTGTTACCTATCCTCGGGAACCTCTTATTGCAGGTCACAGAAGGCTCACTGTTGCTGACGGGGACCGATCTGGAGATGGAAATGGTGGTAAAAATAACGTTATTTTTGCCCCATGAACCAGGAACGACAACCGTACCCGCCCGTAAATTTTTTGATATCTGGCGCTCTCTTCCGGAGCGGGCAGAAATCAGCGTAATCCTGGAAGCGAACCGGATTATGGTGCGTTCAGGTCGTAGCCGCTTTTCTCTTTCTACGCTACCCGCAGTGGATTTTCCTAATCTCGACGACTGGTGCAGCGAGGTTGATTTTTCTCTTCCTCAATCCACACTAAAGCGCCTGATTGAAGCTACCCAATTTTCAATGGCTCACCAGGATGTACGTTATTATCTCAATGGCATGCTGTTTGAAACCAACGCGGCAGAGTTGCGTACCGTGGCCACCGATGGTCACCGTCTGGCACTCTGTTCCATGCCGATTGACCAGCCTCTCTCTTCATGGTCGGCCATTGTGCCCCGCAAAGGAGTCATGGAGCTGGTGCGTTTACTTGATGGCGGCGATCTCCCGCTGCGGCTACAAATTGGCAATAATAATATTCGTGCTCATGTGGGTGATTTTATTTTTACCTCTAAACTGGTGGATGGTCGCTTCCCTGATTACCGCCGGGTATTGCCAAAAAACCCGGATAAAACGCTGGAAGCAGGGTGTGATCTGTTAAAGCAGGCATTTTCGCGTGCAGCAATCCTGTCAAATGAAAAATTTCGCGGTGTCCGCCTTTATGTCAGCTGCAACCGCCTTAAGATAACTGCGAATAATCCGGAACAGGAAGAAGCCGAAGAGATCCTTGATGTCAGTTATAGCGGGCCTGAAATGGAAATTGCTTTCAATGTCAGTTACGTGCTGGATATTCTCAACGCACTGAAGTGTGAAAAGGTACATCTTTTGTTGACCGATTCGGTTTCCAGTGTGCAAATTGAAGATGCTGTCAGCAAAGCGACGAGCTATGTTGTTATGCCAATGCGTTTGTAATAACTGAGTATGCTGAGGCATGGCACTGACACGTTTACTTATCCGTAATTTTCGTAACATTGAAATGGCAGATCTGCTGCCTGATACCGGATTCAATTTTTTAGTCGGCCCGAATGGCAGTGGTAAAACCAGCGTGCTGGAAGCCATCCATATGCTGGGGTGCGGGCGGGCTTTCCGTAGTGCGCGGGTCGGGAGAGTTATTCGTCACGACTGCGCGGAATTTATTCTTCATGGACGTCTTGCCGGTCAGGGTGGATATCCTGAGCTTTCAGTGGGTCTCAGTAAAAATCATCAGGGTGATACCACGGTGCGCATTGCCGGTAATAGCGGCCACAGAGTGGCTGAGCTGGCGCAATTATTGCCGATGCAGTTGATAACACCTGAAGGCTTTACTTTACTGAATGGCGGCCCAAAATTTCGGCGTGCCTTTCTCGACTGGGGCTGTTTTCATCATGAACCAGGATTTTTCCCATTATGGAGCCAGCTGAAAAAAGTACTGGCGCAGCGCAATGCGGCGTTGCGCCAGGCGAGGTGTTACACCGAGATCAAAGTCTGGGATAAGGAGCTGGTCCCGTTAGCGAAACGTGTCAGTGCATGGCGATCGGCCTATAGTGAAGCAATAGCACAGGATATTGCTGCCACCTGTTCACTGTTTCTGCCAGAGTTCTGCCTGAACTTTTCTTATCAGCAGGGATGGGATAAAGAAGCGGACTACGGTGAGTTGCTGGAACGTCAGTTTAAACGTGACCACGCACTCAGCTATACCACTACAGGGCCACACAGAGCTGATTTGCGTATCAGGGTTAAAGGGATCCCGGTCGAAGATGTGCTGTCGCGTGGCCAGTTAAAGCTGCTGATGTGCGCCCTTCGTCTGGCGCAGGGTGAATTTCTCACACGCCAGAGTGGGCGGCAGTGCCTGTATCTGCTTGATGATTTTGCCTCCGAGCTGGATAGCTGTCGGCGCAATTTATTGGCTCAGCGGCTAAAAGATACTCAGGCACAAATTTTTATCAGTGCGGTCAGCGCGGAACAGATCGGCGAAATGATGGCTGAAAAAGGCCAAATATTTTTGGTAGAGCGGGGCAGCATTAAAATTCAATCACAGAATTAAAAATAAGCGAGAAACATTGATGTCAAACACTTATGACTCTTCAAATATCAAAGTATTAAAAGGGCTGGACGCGGTGCGCAAACGCCCGGGCATGTATATCGGTGATACCGATGATGGCACCGGGCTACACCATATGGTATTCGAAGTAGTGGATAACGCGATTGACGAAGCCCTTGCCGGCTACTGTGGAGAGATTCAGGTTATTATCCATGCAGATAATTCTGTGTCTGTGCAAGATGATGGCCGCGGTATCCCGACAGATTTGCACGAAGAAGGGACGTCTGCTGCTGAGGTTATTATGACGGTATTGCATGCCGGTGGTAAATTTGATGATAACTCCTATAAAGTATCCGGTGGCCTGCATGGTGTGGGGATTTCAGTGGTTAACGCGCTGTCCGAAAGACTGGAACTGGTTATTCGCCGGGAAGGCAAGGTGCATGAGCAAACTTACGCGATGGGCGAACCTTTGGCGCCGTTAGCAGTTGTGGGTGAAACGCCATTAACCGGCACAACCGTGCGCTTTTGGCCCAGTTTACAGACATTCACGAACAATACAGAATTTGAATATGACATTCTGGCTTGTCGCCTGCGCGAACTCTCTTTTCTCAATTCTGGTGTGTCCATCACATTGCACGATAAACGCGATGATCGCGAAGATTATTTTCACTATGAAGGGGGTATTCGATCATTTGTTGAATATTTAAATAAAAATAAGACGCCGATCCACCCGAAGGTATTTTATTTTTCCACGATGAAAGATGGCATTGGTGTGGAAGTGGCGCTGCAATGGAATGATGGTTTTCAGGAAAATATTTACTGTTTTACTAATAATATTCCTCAGCGTGATGGTGGTACGCATCTGGTCGGGTTTCGGACCGCAATGACACGTACGCTGAACAGTTATATGGATAAAGAAGGTTACAGTAAAAAAGCAAAAATCAGTGCGACGGGTGATGATGCCCGTGAAGGGCTGGTTGCGGTGCTATCGGTAAAAGTCCCGGATCCGAAATTTTCTTCGCAGACAAAGGATAAACTGGTGTCATCAGAGGTAAAAACAGCTGTTGAAACACTGATGAATGAAAAATTGCAGGAATGGCTGCTGGAAAACCCTAATGACGCTAAAATTGTGGTAGGAAAAATCATCGATGCAGCGCGCGCGCGCGAAGCAGCGCGCAGAGCACGTGACATGACACGGCGTAAAGGTGCGCTCGATCTGGCGGGCTTGCCCGGTAAACTGGCGGATTGCCAGGAACGCGATCCGGCACTGTCCGAATTGTATCTGGTCGAGGGTGACTCGGCAGGCGGATCGGCAAAACAGGGACGTAATCGTAAAAATCAGGCCATTTTGCCGCTCAAAGGAAAAATTCTTAATGTAGAGCGGGCGCGCTTTGACAAGATGCTCGCGTCTCAGGAAGTGGCCACTCTTATCACCGCACTCGGTTGTGGTATCGGCCGTGATGAATATAACCCGGATAAACTGCGTTATCACAGCATTATCATCATGACTGACGCTGATGTTGATGGTTCACATATTCGTACTTTGCTGTTGACTTTTTTCTACCGCCAGATGCCGGAAATTATTGAGCGTGGCCATGTATTTATTGCGCAACCGCCGTTGTATAAAGTCAAAAAAGGCAAACAGGAACAGTACATTAAGGATGATGAAGCCATGGATCGCTACCAGACGGCGCTGGCTCTGGAGGAGGCTGCACTGCATAGTAACGCGTATGCTCCGGCGATATCGGGCAATCCTCTGGAAAAACTAGTGACTGAGTACTACGCAGTGCAAAAAACCATTCGTCGTATGGAGCGCCGTTACCCGTGTGCGCTGCTCAATAATTTGATTTATCATCCAGTGTTACATGAAAGCGATCTCTGTTGTCACGAAAAAGTACAGTTGTGGGCTGATTCCCTGGTGACGTTGCTGAGCGGGCAGGAAAAGCAGGGTAGCAGCTACAGCGCGGTACTGAGAGAAAATCGCGAACGTCAGGTAGCTGAACCGATTCTGCGTATCAGGACCCATGGTGTCGATACAGATTACACCCTGGATTTTGATTTTATTCACGGCGCGGAGTACCAAAAAATTTGCCAGTTAGGAGAAAAACTGCGTGGCCTGATTGAAGAGGGTGCTTTCATTGAACGCGGTGATCGCCGCCAGCCCGTGGACAGTTTTGAGCAGGCACTCGGCTGGCTAGTGAAAGAATCATGGCGTGGTTTATCGGTGCAGCGTTACAAAGGCCTTGGAGAGATGAACCCGGATCAGTTATGGGAGACCACGATGGATCCAGCCAGCCGCCGTATGCTGCGTGTCATGGTTAAGGACGCGATTGCTGCCGACCAGCTGTTTACCACTCTGATGGGCGATGCTGTTGAACCCCGCCGGGCATTTATTGAAGAAAATGCGCTAAGAGCGGCAAATATCGATATTTAACAGATGGGTAAAATTCCCCGTCCATCGTGCCCGCCCATCTTCACCTCAAAGGGTACTCCCGCCGACGAAGGCGGGAGGGGAATTTGAATGAGGCTGAAAGCCTCAAGGAACAATCAGCCACGTTGATTCTGAATGTATTTCTTAACCACTTCCTCAGGTCTTAACCGGGCAATACTGGATCAG
>CANJWD010000012.1 GCA_947478475.1 Enterobacterales bacterium | reverse complement strand
GTTGTTGAAAGATGCTTCGCTCAGCTAAAGGAACACCGGCGGATAGCGACCCGTTATGAAAAAACAGCAGGAAATTATCTGGCGATGGTGAGACTTGGTTGTATCAGACTCTTTTTTAGACGATTACTTAATTGAGGGACACAGCCTAGTGCCCGATGTTTTTCTGAAATCCTCTGTATCCCTGTCATAAAGTACAAAATCAAAAGTCATTAATGAATATTATCATTAGCTTTTTAATTAATAAGAGAGTAAAGAAATGCCAGCCACACCATTGACCCTGGAAGATGCACGGCGCCTGATCGGTGAAATCTTTGTCCACCATATGCCATTCAACCAGGAACTCGGTTTAAAGTTAGTTCACTTTGAAGATAACAATGCTCAACTGACTTTTGATAACCAGGAAAAATTAGTCGGAAATATCACGCAGCGTATTTTGCATGGTGGTGTTATCGCAGCAGTGCTCGATGTTGGCGCCGGGCTGGTTTGTGTTGGTAACAGCCTGCTGCGTCATAGCACCTTTACCCAGGAGCAGCTGCTGCAGGATTTATCGAAAATGAGTACCATTGATCTGCGGGTCGATTATCTGCGCCCAGGACGGGGCAAGCATTTTACTGTGACCGCCCATCTTTTGCGCAGCGGCAATAAAGTCTCAGTAGCCAGAATAGAATTACATAATCAGGAAGCGATCCATATTGCCAGCGCTACTGCCACCTATTTGGTGGGGTAGTCGTTTGAATGTGCACCGCACTCACTGATTTCTTTGAACTGGCGTAATCATGAATGGACGACAAACACGTCAGGGCATCTTTTTTGCTCTGGCTGCTTATTTTTTATGGGGTATCACTCCAGTTTATTTCAGATTGTTGGACCATGTAGCCACCCGTGACATGCTGGCTCATCGCATTATCTGGTCATTCTTTTTTATGCTCATTTTGCTTAGTATCAGCGGCAACTGGCCACAGGTATATCGTGCAGGCAAAAAGGGTAACCATATGCTGTTACTGGCAATTACCGCACTATTAATTGCCGGTAACTGGTTATTATTTCTCTGGGCGATTAACCACCAGCGTATGCTTGAGACGAGTCTGGGGTATTTTATCAGCCCGATGGTCAGCGTGCTGTTTGGAATGCTGTTTTTTGGTGAGCGTTTTCGTCGCTTGCAGTGGCTGGCAATAGCATTGACGTGCGCCGGTGTGCTGGTACAGCTCTGGCAATTTGGTTCTTTGCCCGTGATTGCCTTAGGCCTGGCTATTAGCTTTGCGCTGTATGGCTTGCTGCGCAAAAAAATAGGTATTGATGTACAAACGGGGCTGCTCATCGAGACACTGTGGCTGTTACCCCTTGCCGGGCTCTACCTGCTTATCTTTGCCGATAATTCTGCCAGCATGAGCGTGTATTCATGGAATTTAAATGTATTACTGGTTCTGTCTGGTGCAGTAACGACCATCCCGCTGCTATTTTTTGCCTCTGCCGCTAACTGTTTGCGTTTGTCAACACTGGGTTTTTTTCAGTATCTTCATCCGACACTGATCTTTCTGTTGGCGGTTATGTTTTATAACGAGGCTGTCAGCAGTAGCAAAATACTCACGTTTGTTTTTATCTGGGTGGCACTTGCTGTACTCGCACTGGATGCGTTTTATGCCAGGCGTCAGTTGAAATTTAAGAGGAAAACAAATGCTATGCCAAGCTGAGAAAATATATTACAACATTTTGAATTTAATAGTGAAACTTTTAGTAAAAAGCAAGGCTATCCCCATTAATCCTGTGAACGAATTAGGGCTGGATCCAGCGCATCCTATTTTGTATGTTTTGCCCTATCAATCCACGACTGATCTGTTAACGCTGCGTGCACAATGCCTGAAGCGGGGTTTGCCCGATCCCTTAATACCGCTGGAGAGTGAAGGCAGGCAGTTGCCAAGCTACGTTTGTATCGACGGCCGCCCGCGGGTGTTGCGTTCCCATGCAGCCGGAAAAGATGCGGTGAAGATATTCCATGCTTATCTGGATTTGCATCGTAATAATAGTGAGCTGGATATTCAGATGTTACCGGTATCGGTGATGTTTGGCCGCTCTCCCGGGCAGGAGAGTCTTGCGTATCCTCACTTGCGCCTGCTGAATGGCGTGCAAAAATTTTTTGCTCTTCTCTGGCTGGGTCGTGACAGTTTTGTGCGCTTTTCTTATCCCGTTTCACTACGCTATATGGCGCGCGAACATGGCACGGATACGACTATCGCGCATAAGCTGGCACGAGTTGCCCGTATGCATTTTTCACGCCAGCGTCTGGCGGCAGTGGGGCCCGTAATACCGGCCAGGCAAGATCTGTTTAAAAAATTGCTGGTATCGCCGGCGATTAAAAAAGCGGTAACAGAAGAAGCACGCAGTAAAAATATTTCTCATGAAAAAGCGCAACGCAATGCCATTACATTGATGGAGGAAATTGCCGCTAACTTCTCTTATGAAGCAGTACGCGTGTCTGATCGCATACTGACATGGATATGGAACCGTCTCTATCAGGGCATAAATGTCCATAATGCTGATCGCGTGCGCCAGCTCGCTCAGGAGGGCCATGAGATAGTATATGTTCCCTGTCACCGTAGTCATATGGATTATCTGTTACTGTCGTATGTGCTCTATCACCAGGGATTAGTTCCTCCGCATATTGCTGCCGGTATTAATCTGAATTTTTGGCCTGCGGGGCCGATATTCCGGCGACTGGGCGCGTTTTTTATTCGCCGTAGCTTTAAAGGTAACAAACTCTACGCCACCGTATTCCGTGAATATCTTGGAGAGCTGTTCATTCGTGGCTACCCGGTGGAATATTTTGTTGAAGGTGGCCGCTCACGTACTGGCCGTTTGCTTGCGCCCAAAACCGGTACCTTATTGATGACGATTCAGGCGATGCTACGTGGCGGTACGCGTCCGACCACGCTGGTACCTGTTTATTTCGGTTACGAACAAGTGATAGAGGTTGGCACTTACGCCAGTGAGCTGCGCGGTGCCACCAAAAAAAAAGAGAGCCTGATTCAGGTCGTGCGCAGCTTACGACGATTACGTAAGCTTGGCCAGGGTTGTGTCAACTTTGGCGAGCCGTTGTCATTGAATAACTGGCTCAGTAACCGGTTCCCGGACTGGCGTGACGCTATTGATCCGCTGGAAGTTCAGCGGCCTGCCTGGCTTCC
The DNA here is from genome assembly GCA_947478475.1 of Enterobacterales bacterium. Lineage (GTDB taxonomy): Bacteria > Pseudomonadota > Gammaproteobacteria > Enterobacterales > Enterobacteriaceae > CANJWD01. Next base: position 27,235 of record CANJWD010000012.1, on the reverse strand, counting down.
GCATGCAGTCAGTGAGTTAGCAGAAAAAATCATGGCCAGAATCAACGATGCAGCCACGGTCAATGCGATGAATCTCTGTTCAACCGCTTTACTGGCCTCGCCCCAGCGTTCTTTAACCCGGGAGCAACTGCTCGGACAGCTGGATTGCTATCTGCAATTAATGCGTCATGTTCCCTATGCACAGCATACCGTTGTACCCAATAACACCCCGGAAGAGCTGCTGAATTATGCACTGACTATGGATACGTTTGATGTGAATCTTAATGTGAATAAAGACAAGAGTGGTGACATCATTATGCTGTCACCAGAGCAGGCTCTGTTAATGACTTACTACCGTAATAATATCCAGCATTTGCTCATACTGCCGGCACTGATTGCGACTATGGTAGTACACCATCAGCGTATTACACGCAGCGATCTGCTGCGTCAGATCGCTTTTATCTATCCTGTCATCCGGGGCGAATTATTCCTGCACTACCATCAGAATCAATTATCCACAATCCTCACTACTCTGACGAATGAGCTGGCACGTCAGCAACTGATCAGCATGGAAGGTGATGAACTGCTACTGATTCCCGCTCGTCTTCATGCCTTGCAGTTGTTAGCAGCCGGAGTGTATGAAACATTACAACGCTATGCCATTATATTTTCACTACTAAGCTCTAATCCCATTATCAGCCGCGAAACTCTGGAAAAAGAGAGCCGCATCATGGCACAACGCTTATCGGCACTCCATGGTATCAAGGCTCCTGAAGTGTTCGATAAGGCAGTTTTCTCGGCTTTAGTTGCTACGCTGCGCCAGGAGGGGTATATCACGGACAGGAGCGATGCCAGTCGTGGGCGCACTACAGCTTGCTACCACATGCTCAGCCAGCTGATGACAGCAGAAATAAAGTTAACTATTATAAAGTTAGCTACTGATAATGCTGGCCTCGCTCAGTGAGTCTTAATATTTCCGTCCTCAATCTTCCTCTCCTTCTTCCTCCTCCTCTGGATCAGCGATCCGTTGCAGCGCCACGACATGTTCGTTTTCGGCAGTACGAATAAGCGTTACGCCCTGAGTGTTGCGCCCGATGATACTGACCTCTGAGACACGAGTGCGCACCAAAGTCCCTGCATCAGTGATCATCATAATTTGATCGGTTGACGCAACCTGTACCGCGCCCACCACCGGGCCGTTTCGCTCACTGACCTTAATTGAGATGACTCCACGGGTGGAGCGGGATTTTGCTGAATAGTCTGCGACGGCAGTACGTTTTCCGTAACCATTCTCCGTAACCGTCAGAATGTCACGGGAGTCACGAGGAACTATCAGCGATACCACTTTGTCATTCTTGTTAAGACGAATACCTCGCACACCTGTAGTATTACGACCCATCGAACGCACTTGTGATTCAGGGAAGCGTACTGCCTTACCTTGCGCAGAAAACAACATCACTTCATTACTGCCATCAGTGATATTTACCCCGATGAGTTCATCACCATCGTTAAGGTTTACGGCAATCAATCCTGGAGCACGCGGACGGCTAAACTCAGTCAGTGCGGTCTTTTTCACCGTACCACTGGAAGTTGCCATAAAGACATAGCACCCCGCTGAGTATTCGCGTACCGGCAGTATGGCTGTAATGCGCTCATTGATTTCAAGGGGTAATAAATTGACAATTGGCCGCCCGCGTGCCACACGGCTGGCTTCCGGCAACTGATAAACCTTCAGCCAGTAAAGGCGGCCATGGCTGGAGAAGCACAGAATGGTATCGTGGGTATTAGCCACTAACAGGCTCTCGATGAAATCCAGTTCTTTGATACGTGCGGCCGATTTTCCTTTGCCGCCACGGCGTTGCGCTTCATAGTCTGTTAGCGGCTGATATTTAACATATCCCTGGTGGGAGAGTGTCACCACCACCTCTTCCTGAGTGATCAAGTCTTCAGTTTTTAGGTCTGTAGCATTAACCGTTATCTCAGTGCGACGCGGGTCGCGATACTGCTCTTTAACAGCCTGTAATTCTTCACGAATAACGGACATCAGGCGATCAGGATCCTGTAAAATGAAAGCGAGCTCGCCAATTTTTATCAGCAGATCGTTATATTCATCCAGCAATTTTTCATGTTCCAGGCCTGTTAGCTTTTGCAAACGAAGATCGAGAATCGCCTGGGCCTGTGGCTCGGTAAGATAATACTGGCCATCACGAATACCAAATTCAGAGGCTAACCATTCAGGACGTGCCGCATCGATACCGGCACGTTCCAGCATCTTGCCTACGTTGCCCAGCAACCATGGCCGGGAGATCAGCCCATTTTTGGCTTCAGAGGGGGTTGCCTTACTGCGAATGAATGCGATGATCGGGTCAATATTGGCTAAAGCTATCGCCAGTGCTTCCAGGATGTGTGCCCGATCACGTGCTTTATTTAACTCAAAAATAGTGCGTCGGGTGACGACTTCCCGCCGGTGACGCACAAAAGCACCCAAAATATCTTTCAGATTAAGCAGCTTTGGCTCTCCCTGGTGCAGGGCGACCATATTAATGCCAAAAGAAATCTGTAACTGGGTCAGAGAGTAGAGATTATTCAGAACCACTTCACCCGACGCATCGCGTTTTATTTCAATCACAATGCGCATGCCATCTTTATCAGATTCATCGCGCAGGGCAGTGATGCCTTCGACGCGTTTATCCTTAACAAGCTCTGCGATCTTCTCAATCAGGCGCGCTTTATTTACCTGATAAGGAATTTCATTAACAATAATGGTTTCACGGCCCTTATTGTCAGTGTGTACGGCGGCGCGGGCACGAATATGAATTTTACCGCGACCCGTGCGGTAGGCTTCGATAATCCCACTGTGACCATTAATGATTGCCGCTGTCGGGAAGTCCGGTCCATGGATATGCTGCATCAGCCCGGCAATACTGATATCTTCATCATCGATATAGGCCAGACAGCCATCAATGACTTCAGAGAGGTTATGAGGAGGAATGTTAGTGGCCATACCCACAGCAATACCCGAAGAGCCATTGACCAACAGATTGGGTACCCGGGTTGGCATAACGGCTGGAATTTGTTCCGTACCATCATAATTTGGCACAAAGTCCACGGTATTTTTTTCTAAATCAGCCAGCAGCTCGTGGGCTATCCTGGACATACGGATTTCGGTATAACGCATGGCAGCAGCAGAATCGCCATCAACTGAACCAAAGTTTCCCTGCCCGTCGACCAGCATATAGCGTAGTGAAAAGGATTGAGCCATACGTACTATCGTGTCGTAGACCGCGGTGTCACCATGCGGATGGTATTTACCGATAACGTCTCCCACAATGCGCGCCGACTTTTTATAGGCTTTATTCCAGTCGTTACTCAGCACCTGCATCGCGAAAAGTACGCGGCGGTGTACCGGTTTCAGCCCATCCCGCACATCCGGTAGTGCCCGCCCGACAATAACGGACATGGCATAAGCCAGATACGAATCTTTCAGTTCTTCTTCGATGTTAACCGGTATGATTTCTCTGACAATGTCGCTCATGGAGACACTTATTCCCTTTGACTACGGATTCAAAGGAGCAAAACTGTAGCACAATTCCAGGATATTAGCGAAATTTCAAACACATCGTGGGGTTAAGAAGAGAGCCAGTGTAGGCCCTCCGCCAGAGATCAGGTGAATAGCTCATCGTTTTGTTGTAATCAAAATTAAATCGTTATGCTATGGCACTGTTAACAGTCTGCTGCTAATTCAAAAATTATCATAATAAGTAAGGATCTTGCTGTCTGTTAACCGGATACAATGGTTCTGTCATTGCACCCTGTTCACTTCCATCAGGATACCCATTATGAAAAATATTAATCCCCGTCAAAGCACAGCCTGGAAAGCTCTACAGCAACACTTTGAAAAAATAAAAGATGTACCCATGCGCGACCTGTTTGAACAGGATAAAACACGCTTTAGTAAATTTTCGGCGATCTTTAATGACCAAATGCTAGTGGATTTCTCCAAAAATCGTATTACTGCGGAAACCATGGAAAAACTGCAGGCACTGGCGCGGGAAACGGATGTATCAGGCGCCATTAACGCTATGTTTTCCGGTGAAAAAATCAATCGTACCGAAGATCGGGCCGTACTGCACGTGGCACTGCGTAACCGAAGTAATAGCCCAATATGGCTGGATGGCGAAGATGTGATGCCGGCCATCAATGCCATGCTGGAAAAAATGAAACAATTTTGCAGTCAGGTGATTGGCGGTAGCTGGCAAGGCTACACTGGCCGTTCCATCACCGATGTGGTCAATATTGGTATAGGTGGTTCTGATTTAGGCCCTTATATGGTCACCGAAGCCCTCAGGCCATGGAAAAACCATCTTAGTATGCATTTTGTTTCCAATGTTGACGGTACGGATATCGCTGAGACATTAAAATCAGTCAATCCGGAAACCACACTGTTTTTGGTAGCCTCCAAAACGTTTACCACCCAGGAAACCATGACCAACGCCCACAGTGCACGTGACTGGTTCCTGAAAACAGCCGGTTCTCCGGCACATATTGCCCGGCATTTCGTGGCGCTGTCGACCAACGGCAAAGCGGTACTGGAATTTGGTATTGACACCGATAACATGTTTGAATTCTGGGACTGGGTAGGCGGGCGCTACTCTCTGTGGTCGGCTATCGGCCTGTCCATCGCTCTGTCAGTTGGATTTACGCATTTCGAGCAATTGCTCAGTGGTGCCCACGCCATGGACCGCCATTTTGCCACAACGCCTCTTGAAAAAAATCTGCCGGTGCTGCTGGCACTGATCGGAATTTGGTATAACAACTTCTTCGGTAGCGAAACCGAGGCTATCCTGCCTTATGATCAGTATCTGCACCGCTTCGCTGCATATTTTCAGCAGAGCAATATGGAATCCAACGGTAAATGTACCGACCGTAACGGCAATCCGGTTGATTACCAGACCGGGCCGATTATCTGGGGCGAGCCTGGCACCAACGGCCAGCATGCCTTTTATCAGTTGATCCATCAGGGAACAAAATTAGTCCCTTGTGATTTTATCGCGGCGGCGGTCAGCCAGAACCCGCTGGGTGATCACCATGAAAAATTGCTGTCTAATTTTTTTGCCCAAACAGAGGCACTGGCTTTTGGCAAATCCCGCCAGCAGGTGGATGCTGAGTTTGCTGCCGCGGGAAAAACCCCTGGTGAAGCTGAGCATATAGCACCGTTTAAAGTGTTCGCAGGCAACCGGCCGAGTAACTCGATCTTACTGCGTGACATTGCCCCATTCAGCCTGGGTATATTGATTGCGCTCTATGAACATAAAATTTTCACTCAGGGAGTAATTTTGAATATTTATACCTTCGATCAATGGGGCGTTGAGTTGGGCAAACAGCTGGCTGGCGGTATTCTGCCAGAGCTGGCCGATAACCAGGTGATTACCCGCCACGACAGCTCAACGAATGGTCTGATAAATCGCTTTAAAGACTGGCGGAAACCCGAAAAATCATGATTATAAAACCCACTTTTTTATCAATTTCCAGAAAATTGCAACAAGTACTCAACGTTAGTTTACTGGTATTGGTTACTCTTTTAGCTGTTTTTCTGGTTAAAGAAACTTATCATCTGGCACACACGTTATTTACCAAAAACCAGAGCCCATTTTCTTATTTGCCGATTGAAGGGATCGTCATTTATTTCCTTTATTTTGAGTTCATTGCATTAATTATTAAATATTTTGAATCTGGCTATCACTTTCCATTACGTTATTTTGTTTATATTGGCATTACCGCAATCATTCGTTTAATTATTATTGATCACAAAAATCCGGTAGATACACTGTTTTATTCCGGTTCTATTTTAGTATTGATAATCAGTCTTTGGCTGGTTAATACGGATCGTCTGAAACGCTAGTAATGAAAATTTGCCGTAAAATTCGGTACCTGGTGTACACAGAGAGATTCTACAATTTTAGGGATTGATGCGGATCAGAAACAATCGGCAGCTTGAAGCTCATTGATGCCGTTTTTCCTGTTTTTAGAATTGTTGTGTTTTTAGAATTGTTGTTTTTTTAAAAGAAAGCTTCGTCGCGTGATTCATCTATTATATTGGTCGGCGAGAGAGGATTCGAACCTCCGACCCACTGGTCCCAAACCAGTTGCGCTACCAGGCTGCGCTACTCGCCGACTGATTATTTTTTCCTGTATCCAGCAGGAAGAGCATCGAACAAATGCCCGGATAATTTGTGTGGTGCGAAGGGAGGGACTTGAACCCTCACGTCTGTTAAGACACTAACACCTGAAGCTAGCGCGTCTACCAATTCCGCCACCTTCGCATATAGAAACACAGAAAAACGTGGGGTGGCTAATGGGACTCGAACCCACGACAACTGGAATCACAATCCAGGGCTCTACCAACTGAGCTATAGCCACCATTACTTTCTTGTTTGTACTCGCGTTTTGTCACTGCACTTTAGACAATTCTCACACAGAAACTTTACCAGCATACTGGCACACTTTCTGTGTGCGCCCGACAGGATTTGAACCTGAGACCTCTGCCTCCGGAGGGCAGCGCTCTATCCAGCTGAGCTACGGGCGCATAAGAGCGCCTTTGCGGGGGAGGATACTACGTTTTTAATTCGTCACTGTCTAGTGCTTTTTTCGTTTATCGTGCATGCGAAAGCCAAAATAGCAGCCCGATACTACAACCAGAAAAACGGCACCGGCCAGCAGCGACAAGCGTGTACCAGGATTAATAGCCATACCGATTAATACACAAATCAAAAATATTATAGTAAGCCAGTTTACGTAAGGAAATAAAATTGATTTAAATGGGTGCTGTACCAGTGCTTCTTTGTGAACACGGCGAAAACGCAGCTGGCTGATCAGCACCACAAACCACGGTATCATCCCCGGCAGTACGCTGGCACTGTAAACATAGACGAACACCTGCTGTGGGTTAGGAATAATATAATTGAGTCCTGAACCCATCAGTAAACATAACAGGGTGACTACGAGAGCGTATACCGGAACACCATTGGCTGAGACCTTCTTTAGCGCTGCGGGCAACTGCCCGTTTTGCGCCAGAGCGTATAACAGACGGCCACCGCTATACATACCACTGTTACAACCCGACAATGCGGCCGTTAACACTACAAAATTAATAATACCCGCAGCGGCTGTAATACCAATTTTTGCGAACGTTAAAACAAAAGGGCTGCCCGTTGTCCCAATTTCATTCCATGGAAAAATAGTAACGATAACAAAAATAGCCCCGACATAAAAAATAAGGATCCGCCACAGGACATTGTTAATCGCCCGTTTCAGGGTGATTTGTGGGTTTTTTGCCTCCCCGGCGGTCATTGCCACCAGCTCAACACCCTGATAAGAAGCCACAACGATGCAGAGCGCAAACAAAAAACCTTTCCAGCCACCCGCAAAAAAACCACCATGAGCCGTCAGGTTATTAAATCCAATTGCCTGACCATGGTTACCAATACCAAAAAAAATAATACCGACACCTACCAGTATCATCACGACGATGGTCGTCACTTTAATCATCGCGAACCAGAATTCTAATTCACCGTATAAGCGCACCGCCGCAAGATTACACAGAGCAACAACCGCCACACCCGCAATCGCCGGTAACCACTGAGGAAGTTCCGGGAACCAGAACTGCACATAAACCCCAATAGCCGTGATTTCAGAAATACCGACAGCTATCCACATAAACCAGTAACCCCAGGCTGCCAGATAACCAAAATAGGGACTGAGATATTTATGAGCATAAACGGCAAAAGAACCCGTGACAGGCTCCAGATAGAGCATTTCTCCCATCGCACGCATGATAAAAAAAACAAACAACCCGGCGATGATATAAGCCAGCAATACCGATGGCCCCGCCCACGCCAGCGTACTGGCTGAACCCATAAATAGTCCGACACCGATAGTCCCGCCTAATGCAATCAGCTCAATATGACGAGCTTCCAGCCCACGGTGCAAACCATTTTCATTTTCTTTATTATTTGATATAGAATTATTTGACATAGAATTATTTGACATAAAACCTCTGTATGATTTTATTCCGCGATACCATCACTGAGCCAAATGTAATGCCGGGTTATCTTATTGATAATTTATCGATTCTAATGCTACTGTCGATTCTAATGCTAAATTCTGTTCCCTGGCAAAAATATCATGGCATATTTTAAGTGCAGTCTGCATGAATTTTACAGTGTTTTCAGTTTTTATTATCATAATTAAGATTACCTCAGAATATCTTCAGAATGATTTTTGCCAGACAGTGTCAATTACCGCTATCGTTATAATTTCTGTTAATAAAAGAACTAAAATTATCAGATAACTACCTGTTTTTTATAAACGTCCAGAGAAATAATAAATTAAAAATTTGAATAATTTCATTTGACGGCCAATACGCCCTGGTTGGGACAATAACCGGTATAACCATTCCAGACCACTATTTTGCCAAATTTTAGGTGCACGCTTTACATTTCCGGCGAATACATCATAACCTCCTCCAACACCCATATATAACGCCTGCGGATAATACCGATGGCACTCCCGCATCAGGATCTCCTGCCCCGGAGATCCCATCGCCACCGTTACTATCGTTGCTCCACTAACTCTAATCCGTTCAAATAGATTATTTTTTTCGGCAGCGGAGAAATAACCATGCTGGCTACCCACGATATTGATATTCCACTGTGCGTGCAGTGCCACCGCTGTTCGTTGTAAAATGTCCGGCTTACCGCCAACCAAAAAAACAGGGATACGCTCCTTACCAGCACGTTTCATTAACGCTTCCCACAGGTCTACGCCTGCAATTTTTGACACTGACGCGTGTGGATATTTACGCTGAATAGCCTTCACGATACTAATGCCATCAGCATATTTGTATTCAGCATTATCAATTGATTCGCGCAGCACAGCGTTCTGCTCCGCATTCAATAATTTTTCTGCGTTCATAGCCACTAAACTGCCGCTCTTTAAGCCGCCATCAAACAAGTGATTAACAAATTGTTCCTTGTTTTGAAAAGCATAAATTTCGAAACCACGAACTGAATATTGAGGAATTGATGTCATTGCTTTTACTGTTACCATAATCCTGATTATCTATTATATGTGGCTATGTGGCTATAAATCGCGGCAAGTGCCGCCTGGCGATATGATCAAGCCTGCAGCATCAAATAACCAGTACAACAATTTTGCCACGACCAGGCAGATACAAAATACAAGACCGAAAAAAACCATACGAGAAAAGAAAGAGTCCAGACCCTCTCGTACCAGCACGATAATATTGAATATTGCACCAAAGCAGAAGCTTTGCAGAATCGCTGTTTTATAGCGATTGCTTTCCCGTTGAGCTTGCTTATAAAGCCAGTCAAACCATTTAACTATCAGCCCGACAACAATCGCACCAGGCACAATAAATCCTGCCCCACCCATCACTATCAAAGAACCAATCAATGTAGGTGAAATCGTCACTGAGTAGTTATCCAGCAGTTTAATAGAAAAATATTTAGCCGTATTCCACGTTATCTCTGAACGCTCTGGCCATAACCAGTCTGGGATGAAAATGTAAAAATCACGTATAACAGGAGCAATTCCCTGAAAATCTATTTCATTATAATTTTGTAGTAATGATCCTAAATTTTCCCATGGCGAGAAAGTATCGCGGGTTAGATAGAGAAAAGTATAAAATAGTTCTGATCCATTGATATCAAAACCATAGCGTTTCAGCGCCAGCCAAAACATACCAACAATGCTACAGCTTCCTGCGATGATCAGCATCCATAGTGTTATCCAGCCACGCACCATACCAATAAATAAAAACAGTGCACAAGCAACGAACAAATTGGCACGAGTTCCGCCCACAGTAATATATGTCAGGATTCCAAAAATAACGGTGCTGGCAAGAAAAAACCACCATGCGCGCACATTCTGTTTCAGGAAATAGACCACTAACATTGCGGGGATAAAGAAGTAAAAAAAACGTTTCAGCGCTACTGCAGAAACCTCATTTTTCGAGAAAATTTGGCTGTAAGAGTCGAGCGTAAAAAGCAAAAACCCGTTTTGTAGAAAAAAGATGACCAGTGTCCCTACCGACACTACGGCTAACAGTAGCCATGTGAAATGAGATTCAAGGCGATTTACAGTAAAAAAAGGCGCATGACGTTGCGGTAGCCCCAAACGGGTTTTATAGCTTACATAGTAAATAGCATAAAAAGCGGTAGCGGCAAGCAGCGCGTATAACAGAAACTCTGCCGGCACCGCCGCCACATCAAACTGAAAAATCAACAGGCAGGTTAGTGGAAAACCAAAGTAAAAGGTGAATAAATAAAGCAGAGAAAAAAACAGATTGAAGTGACAGCGTGTATGCCGTGCCTCCTGATAAATTAGAATAAACACGAAAATAACAGCCATCATATAGACACTGATCAGCCCGCCAAATTGTCCCGGAGTCATGAAAGTTCTCCCGTAGCCAGGGCTAAAGCCTGCTGCCAGCCATCAATATAATTGGGATAAAAAAAAGTGAAGGTGGTTTTATCCAGAGCAATAAGATCCCGCTGTACGGCATGGACTATGGCTTCATTCAGCGTATCACCATGCAACAAGACTGGGATGCGCTCTGCGATTAAATCCTGCCAGAAGGGGTTTCTGCGGCTGAGTACGCAAGGCACACCAGACTGAATCAGCAGGCACAAGGTGCCTATACCCTGCTGGCGGTTGAAAATCAAATAACCAAGGGAGCACTGATGCAGGACAGAAAGATAGTCTTCAAAAGCGATTTCCTCAGTGAGTATTATCAGGTTTTCCCCACGGAATAACTGCACCCCGCGGGCGCGCACCTGTTCGATATAACGCTGGTTATTTTCCGGATAACCCATTGGCAGGATAACACGAACATCCCTGCCAAACTGTCGGGCAATCGTTTCTAACGCCTCGATATGGCGGTTAGCTCTGTCGCCGGAGTTGCCAACTAAAATAGACAGTGTCCCGGCACTTGAATCGCTAATTCTGGTACCCACGAGCGGCGGACCCATTCGGGTTGGAAAATAAAGCAGCGATGCCGGTACCTGTGGATACCGTTGCTGATAGTGCATCAGGTCACCACGGGTCGCAAATAGATAGCCGACTCTCCCCTGAGCCTGCCGACGTAACCAATAGAAGGCGCGGAACCGCCAATTTTTTTCCTCTTCATACAAATCTGCACCCCAAACGTGCCAGCAAATCTGTTCAGGCTCAATGAGTCCACTCAATAGCGCCAGCCACAATCTGGGATTAAACTGCCCGTGCAGAAAAAATCGCTGGTGACGATCAGCACGTGCCGCAGCGACCACTGCGGCCGCCAGAGCGTTTTTATTTTCAAACAGTTCAATGTGTAATCCGCTAAACTGGCCACAGATGCTACTTTTTTTAGCCACCACCATAAATTGTGGCCGCTCTCCTCCTGCAAAGAAGCGCGGCACTAACACATCATTAAAAAAATGCAGCAGCGTCTGGTTGTGATGTGGAATATCTGATCCCAGTACATGTCTGAGCATTATTACAGGCGCCGGCGGTAAATGACAAACAGGCAACTGCACAACAGGAAGTAGACCGTATAAGTTGCCATATAGGCCTGTACCGCACCCGTAGCGCCATGCACTGGGATCAGCCACCAGGAAAAACTGGTTAATAACAAAAACTGACTGACTTCAGTTAAAAGATAAAAGCATAGCGAAGCGCGTGCTATCACCAGATAACCAAAAACGTAACAGCCTGTTTTCAGCACATCGCCCGTCAGCTGCCAGGCAAACAGGGAGCGCATGGGGGTAAACTCTACAGAAAATAGTAGCCCGATAACGATATCTCGTAATAACCAGAGAGTAAGGCTCAGCGTTGCCACGGCGGGCAGCACTAGCTTAAGCGTACGGACGACTTCCGCAGTAAGATCAGCTTTATTTTTCAGGCGTGACAGCGCTGGCAATAAATAGACTGTAAAAGAGGCGGTGATAAACTGCAGATAAGCGTCTGAAACGGTGCTCACACCTTGCCAGAGACCAACATCTCCCCAGCCAGCGTGGCTGGCCAGCCGGTTGCGTACCATCACATAAGCCACCGGCAGCGTGGCAGAAGTGATCAACGCCATAATAGTAAATTTGGCTAAATGGTACGCATGTAGCCTGTCCCAGCCCGGTCTCAGATAGCTCAGCGGAAAGAGTTTCCGACGCGTTAGTATTAACCAGGCAGGGAGTAGTGCCAGCGCTGGCAGCAGCGCCAGACCCGCTAATGCACCGCTATATCCTCCCAGCCGAAAACATAAATAAAAAGCGCTGACACCCAGCAGACTGCCGATAATCGCTGCCAGTGCACTATTTCTGGCGTCAGCATACCCTTTTAAAATAGCCAGCAAAAAATTAGCGTAAGCAATGCCCGCCTGAATAAACGCTAAGGCCCGGACCACATGCTGGTAGCGGTCATCCGCAAACAGAGCAATACTGACAGGCCGCGCTGTTAGCAGAAGCAACATCGCAAACAGCACAGAGCTACCGAGAACAATAGCCGAGGAGGTCCCCAATAGCGGGCGCAATTGTTCCGGCTGCTGATGATACTGTGCAACACAGAGCGTGATGCCGTTAAAAATACCGGCCCCGCCCAGCACTCCCAGTACCGTGATTAATTGGCGAAAATTCCCTGCCAGCCCAACGCCTTCAGGCCCGAAGGTGACTGCGAGTGATTTAACTACCAGTAGCCCGGCGCCAATTTTGACCAGCACAGCGCCGGCGCTCCAGGCGGAAGATTTTGCCAGTGACATATCAGGAAAAAAATTTCCGGATGGCGAGAATAACTGCCTGTTGATCACAATCAGGCATATTATAAAACAGCGGCAGACGCACCAACCGTTCACTCTCTCTGGTTGTAAAGCGATCTTCGCCATTAAAACGCCCGAAATGCTCACCCGCCGGGCTGCTATGCAGTGGAATATAGTGGGAGACCGCCATTATTCCGGCCGAGCGCAGGGCACTGATGAAGGCAATGCGCTGCGTGATATCGCGTAGTTTTATATAAAACAGATGGGCATTATGGCTCAGTGCATCCGGAATAACAGGTAATTCAAGCGCTCCGGCATTAGCCAGTGGAGCCAGGCCATCATAATAGTTGTGCCATAGCGTAAGGCGGCGCTGATTAATCTGCTGCGCTGCTTCCAGCTGCCCCCAAAGATAAGCCGCCTGGATATCAGCCATTAAATAACTGGAGCCAATATCATGCCAGGTATATTTATCAACCTCACCACGGATAAACTGACTACGATTGGTTCCCTTTTCACGGATAATTTCAGCACGCTCAATCAGCTGCGGATCGTTGATAACTGTTGCCCCACCTTCACCACCGGCGGTGTAATTTTTCGTTTCATGAAAACTGAAGCAGCCAATACAACCAATAGTCCCCAGTGCACGACCCTTGTAGAGTGACATTACCGCCTGGGCGGCATCTTCCACTACGCAGAGATTGTAATCGTGCGCCAGCGCCATAATGGTATCCATTTCACAGGCTACACCGGCATAATGCACCGGAACAATAACTCTGGTCTTTGCGGTGATCGCCGCCGCAATTTTAGTTTCATCAATATTCATTGTATCAGGCCGAATGTCGACAAATACCACTTTTGCGCCGCGAAGTACAAACGCATTTGCGGTGGAGACAAAGGTAAAACTGGGCATAATCACTTCATCACCGGGCTTGATATCCAGCAGCAGCGCTGCCATTTCCAGTGAAGCCGTACAGGATGGCGTTAACAGCACCCGTTGCGCAGTAAAATTATCTTCCAGCCACATCTGGCAGCGGCGTGTAAAGCCGTTATCTCCGGATAATTTGCCGCTACTCATCGCCGCCTGCATATATCCAGGCTCGGTACCCACTATCGCCGGGCTATTAAATGGAATCATTTTGTCCTCTGTATAACCAATAGGCAGTGCTTTCAGCCATAGCACCACTACTTATAAAAAGACGTATTGCGGCAATGTTACTTAACTGGGTGGTTATGCCTAACGGATGGCGCCGTTGCTGCAGACACCACTGTTTTGCCGCCTGAATTAATCGCCGGCCAACTCCCTGACCTCTGGCGTCAGGAAACACCGCAAACAAACCAAGACATGCTTCTGTTTGCGCGGTAGCACGCAGGGTGACAAAGCCCTGTGGCTGACCCTTTTCATTGAGCGCTAATAAACACTGGTCATCAAAGGTGCCCAGTACCGCTTTTTCAATCCAGGTAGCGTAAAAGCGGCCACTGTCCCGTTCATTATACCAGGGTGCGCGAAAGCGGCTGAACACGAACACATGCGTTGCACAACGGTGTAATAGCGGAATATCGCTCTTAACTGCCGGCCGTATCAGGCTATTGTTGATGTTGTCAGCTAAAACAGCAGCGGCATGATCTGCACCAGGCATCAGCGAAAAATTAATTTCTCCCTCTGCCAGCTGAAAACCAAGCTTGCTCAGGGCATCGATGTCGCCAAGGCAGTGCGCGGGAACTTTAGCCTGAACCAGGGCCCATGGTTGCAAATCCGCCAGGTGAACGGGCGGTGCAGTGTGTGAAAAATGCAGTTTTGCACACTTTAGCTGAAAAAACTCACTCTCCCAGAGTAAAGGTTCAATATTGGCGTGGACGGGCATGCAGCAGATCCAATAGGTATTTTCCATAGCCCGTTTTAGCCAGCGCTGCCGCGGCACTTCGTATGCCATCATCATCCAGCCAGCCATTACGCCAGGCTATCTCTTCCAGACAGGCAATTTTAAAACCCTGACGTTTTTCAATCGCTTGTACAAAAGTACCCGCTTCAATCAGACTATCGTGTGTACCGGTATCTAGCCAGGCAAAACCACGGCCCAGCAATTCAACGTGTAGCTGGCCACGCTCCAGATACATCTGATTAATACTGCTTATCTCAAGTTCACCACGCTCTGACGGGGTGAGCTGTCTGGCAAAATCCACCGCCTGGTGGTCGTAAAAATAGAGCCCGGTGATTGCCCAGTTAGATTTCGGCTGACAGGGTTTTTCTTCTATCGACAGAACCCGGAAATTATCATCAAACTCCACAACACCAAAACGTTCTGGATCCATGACCTGGTAACCAAACACCGTAGCGCCCTGTCTGCGTTCAGCAACAGCACGCAGCTTTTTGCTGAATGCCTGACCAAAGAAAATGTTATCGCCTAATACCAGGCAACTTGGTTCACCATCAATAAATGCCTCACCCAGCAGGAAGGCCTGTGCCAGCCCGCCGGGAGAGGGCTGGGCGGTATAGTGCAGCCGGATGCCGTACTCTTCACCATTACCCAGCAAACGCTGGTATGACGAGAGATCTTCAGCGGTAGAAATCAGCAGAACATCGCGGATCCCGGCCAGCATCAGCACCGACAGTGGATGATAAATCATCGGTTTGTCGTAGATGGGAAGCAGCTGTTTAGAGACGCCGCGGGTAATCGGATACAAACGGGTACCATACCCACCTGCCAGAATGATACCTTTCATTTAGATCTCTCTTGATATCCCTGTCGCACGATCCCTTTCGCACGATTGCGTATGCCCTGCCACCAGCTCTGATTATTCATATACCAGCTAACTGTTTTACGCAGCCCACTTTCCAGAGTCTCGATGGGGCGCCAGCCCAACTCGCGTTCAATTTTTTCGGCGTCAATCGCGTAGCGTCCATCGTGTCCTGGCCTGTCTGATACATGGACGATGAGGTCGCTGTAATGGTCAATACCCGATGGTTTTTTAGGTGCCAGTTCATCAAGCAGGTGACAAAGGGTTGTCACTAACGCAATATTTTTTACTTCATTATGACCACCGATATTGTAAGTTTCACCCACCTTTCCTCTGTTCAGCACCAGCCAGAGCGCCTTTACATGGTCTTCGACAAATAACCAGTCGCGAATTTGCGTGCCATCACCGTAAACAGGTAGTGACTCACCTGCCAGGGCGTTAAGGATTGTCAACGGAATCAATTTTTCAGGAAAATGATAGGGCCCGTAGTTGTTAGAGCAGTTGGTCACGATGGCTGGTAAACCGTATGTGCGTTGCCAGGCACGCACCAGATGGTCGCTGGCAGCTTTAGAGGCTGAGTAGGGACTGCTGGGTGCGTAAGGCGTAGTTTCGGTAAACAGATCAGAGGTGTGATGTAAGTCACCATATACCTCATCCGTTGAAATATGGTGGAAACGAAAACCCTGCCGGGCTTCAGCAGATAACTGCTGCCAGTAATGTCTGGTCACTTCCAGCAGCCGATAAGTCCCAACAATATTGGTATCGATAAAGGCTTCCGGGTCGTCGATGGAACGGTCCACATGACTTTCTGCCGCCAGATGCATCACCGCCGCCGGGCGATACTGGCTAAAAATGCGATGCAACGCAGCGGGATCACAAATATCTGCCTGCTCAAATGCGTAACGGGCGCTGCTGGCAACCGGCGCAAGCGATGCAAGGTTGCCGGCATAAGTGAGTTTATCTACCACCACCACGCTGGCAGCGCAGGCGTCAATCAGGTACCTGACCAGAGCTGAGCCAATGAAACCCGCACCACCGGTCACTAAAATAGGGTTCAACACCAGATTCCTTTTTTTTTCAACGATCAAATTGTTTTCAACGATCAAAATTTTTATTACACCGTCTGAATATAATGGTTTTAACTGCATGCCGGGAGGTATTCATTCGTATTTGTTCGTATTCATTAACGTTTGGCACGACGGACCAAAGCGATACCCGCACCGACCAATGCTCCGAGACTACCCCATAGGATCAGCAGAAAATCAGGGCGATGGCTATCACGCATCACAGGAATTTCTGGTGTACGCAGGTAACGATAAGTTTGAAAGGTATCATCCGATGCCAGTTTTTCTTTTAATGCAGCTGATTTTAGTGCTTCCTCCACAGCGTTCAATGCACGGTTGTAAGTCTCCCATGTCACCGCATCCACCGCCTTCCGTTTAACCCGCTCTTTTATCACCCGAATACGCGCTTCCCAGGCAACCCGCATGGCATCATTCAGGCTTTTAGCCGAACGCTGACTGGCAAATTCAACGTACTGGCGCAGTAATTGTCTGGCATCAATCGCCGTTTCGGCCGTTAATTTAATCATATCATGGCGCATTTTTTTATTATCGTGAGGTGTAAACTGAATATTACGGATGAGTTCATCAAGCAGTGCTGCATCAGCCATAGCATCACCTTTTTGACGCTGTTTATAATAATCACTCATTAGCCAGAAATCACGACAGGTGTCCCAGGCAGAGAGCTGATTGATAAATTCACTATAAATCGCATCCGCGATCTTATCCGCAATACTCACCGAGTCACCGACAACAATCCTCTCTGTATTTTCATCAAAATATTGCAAAAGTTGCTGCTGGGCATAGTAGTTGCCCAGCCTATGGATTGCTGGTTTATCCACTACGGCGGTTGTGCTCCATCGTTGTGGCATCAGATAAGAAAACAGTAATGCAGTGATCGCAAACAAAAATGCCAGTCCTGCAATCCATTTTTTTCCATACCATAATGCACGACAAAGACCACGAATATCCAGTTCACCATGACTATCCGATACAGGTGTTATTTTCGATTGCATCAATGTAAAAAAGCCTCTGATTAAAATTTATGTTTATTTTTTTTAGCGGATGGCTCTGTCTGGCGCCTGAGGCAATGCGCCACCCGCCACGCCTGTTTAAGGCAACGACCGTACAGAAAAAATGCCAGTAAAAATAACACTAACATTACCCATTCCGGTACAAAGCTTAATCGTTCACCAACAATTCCTACCGCTGCCAAAATGGCCGCAGCAAACGTAATCAACAGCAGTGCCTGATGCGGGGTGCAACCAGCATGCATGATCAGGTGATGAATATGCTGACGATCTGGCGAAAATGGGCTAATACCTTTCCGTAAACGACGGTACATGATCGATATCATGTCCATCAATGGAATTGCTATAACCCATAATGCCGTGACAGGTTTTATCGCCGGATCACTACCCTGGCTGCTTTCCAGTAACAGCCAGATAGCGGTAAAGCCAAGCAGGGTACTTCCTGCATCACCCATAAATACTTTATAACGCAGGCCAAAAAAGCCCAGATTCAGTAGAATATACGGGGTAATGCTAGCAATGATGGCAAAACACCAAAATGCCAACGCAAAATGCTCACTCAGCCAAAACAGAATACCCAGGGCACCAAAAGCAATGCATGACAACCCACCCAACAGACCATCGATGCCATCAACCATGTTAAACGCATTAATGGAAGCCCAGACAGCAAATAGCGTTACTACATAACCAAATTGCCCAAAATATATTTTTGCGTGACCAAAAATATAACCGGGAGTTTGCAGATAAAGATCTGCAAACATCATCATGACTACACCTACAATCGCCTGAACGAGCGCCCGAATCTTTACGCTGATATCGAATCTGTCATCAAGAATCCCCACGAATACCAGGAGCCCGGAACAGGCAAGATACAAACCAAAATGAGGAATAGGTACACTCGTTATTAGGGAAGTAAAACAGAGACCTGCATAAACCGAAATACCGCCTGCTAACGGGACGAAACCGTGGTGGCGTTTTCGATAATTGGGTTTATCAACTAAGCCAATTTTCCTGGCAATTGTGCGGAAAAAAAACACAAAAATCAGGGAAAACAGAAAAATGACTGCAATCCCGGCACTCATGGTGAGTAAATTCACGTTTGATAATTCTCTGGAAAAAACAGCGAGCAGTGCCATGGAAAAACCTGGCATAACCTCACGTAGCCTTTCAATAAACCCAGTTATCCTATATTCAGGACACGAAAAACGCCACTATTCAACATGGAGTTCCCGGTATTTTGGCTACTTTATGACCGTTTCATCATATCAAAAAAATCATCATTTGTTTTAGTCATAGCGAGCTTATTAATCAGGAACTCCATGGCGTCAATTTCACCCATTGGGTGAATAATTCTGCGCAGGATCCACATTTTTTGCAATTCTTCCGATGTGGCGAGTAGTTCTTCTTTTCTGGTGCCAGATCGATTGTAATCAATGGCAGGGAACACCCGTTTTTCGGCAATTTTTCGTGCCAGATGAAGCTCCATATTACCAGTACCTTTAAATTCCTCGTAGATCACTTCATCCATTTTAGAACCGGTATCAACCAGTGCAGTGGCAATGATAGTCAGACTACCACCCTCTTCAACATTGCGCGCGGCGCCAAAAAAACGCTTTGGACGGTGTAAGGCATTAGCATCGACGCCCCCTGTCAGCACTTTACCAGAAGCAGGAACGACAGTGTTGTAAGCGCGAGCCAAACGGGTGATGGAATCGAGCAGAATGATAACGTCCTTTTTATGCTCAACCAAACGTTTAGCTTTTTCAATGACCATTTCCGCAACCTGTACATGACGGGAGGCAGGTTCGTCAAACGTCGATGCAATAACTTCACCTTTTACCAGACGCTGCATTTCCGTGACTTCTTCTGGCCTCTCGTCAATTAACAAGACCATAAGCACACAGTCCTGGTGATTATAGGCAATGTTGGTCGCAATATTTTGTAACAACATGGTCTTGCCGGCTTTTGGAGGTGCCACAATCAAACCACGCTGGCCACGGCCTATGGGCGAAGCCAGATCCAATACACGAGCAGTTAAATCTTCGGTTGACCCGTTACCTCGCTCCATACGCAAACGTGAATTGGCATGCAAAGGTGTCAGATTTTCGAACAGAATTTTATTACGGGCATTTTCCGGCTTATCGTAGTTAACCTCATTAACTTTTAACAGGGCAAAATAGCGCTCTCCTTCTTTCGGCGGACGAATTTTACCTGAAATAGTATCACCAGTACGGAGATTAAAGCGCCGAATTTGACTCGGGGATACATAGATATCATCGGGGCCGGCCAGGTAGGAACTGTCAGCAGAACGGAGAAAACCAAACCCATCCTGCAATATCTCCAGCACACCATCACCGAAGATATCTTCACCGCCCTTGGCATGTTGCTTTAAAATAGAAAATATAATGTCCTGTTTGCGTATTCGAGCCAGGTTTTCCAGCCCCATGCTTTCGCCGAGCATGACCAGATCAGAAACTGGCTTATTCTTTAATTCAGTAAGATTCATAATTTGGTGTTTCTTAGACTCGGGATAGGGTTTGAACTTATGATCGTGGATGGTACGGCAGTAATCCGTGCCTGCCTGACGGAACACATAATCCGAATACACACATAATCCGAATACACACATTGCGCAAAACACAGCCGACGCAATATCTGCAAGTGGGACGACTTAAAGATTGAAGCACCATGGACTCATTTTGTGAAACTACCTGGCCGCCGGCAATTCGTTGAGTTCAATCTACCTCAATCAAGCCTGTTTAATAAAGAAAAAACGCTGGATCCACGTTTTCCAGATACTCCTAAAAGTACCAAAGTAGTATGCAACCATGCCTGATCCCGGTTGCGGATAATCCAGTCGCGCGTAAAATTCCCGCGAATCTAACACGCTTCTTTGTGAGCGGCAAGCTATCAGTGTGGCAGATAAGAGACAGCACGCCTCACTAAACGCCAACTCTTAGCGCCAAACTTTTAGCGCCAACTCTTAGCACCCCGCCATTCACAGCTTAGAATCTACAAACGACTTTATATCAGCTTTAGACAGAGCGCCAACTTTGGTATCTACCTTTTCACCATCCTGAAACAACAACAACGTCGGAATACTGCGGATGCCATATTTTTGTGAGATACCCTGATTTTCATCAACATTTAACTTGGCTACAATCAGCCTTCCTGCATACTCCACGGCAATTTCATGCAAAATCGGCGCAATCATTCTGCACGGACCACACCATTCTGCCCAGAAATCCACTAAAATTAAACCACTCTTTTTCAGCACCTCTGCATCAAAATTGCTGTCGCTTAATTGAATAATTTCATTACTCATGTTTACTCCAACGGATTGTATTTTTACCTTACTCAGGTAGCATTAACGAATATTTAACTGACTTTATTTCACCGGACATACTTTCGTAAAGCAATAGTTAGCTGATATTCTACTTCTTATGAATAAAACATACCTGACTGAACTGAAGTTTTCCGACTTCGCGCTGCACCCGCTTGTTATACAATCACTTGAAAATCAAGGATTTTATAATTGCACACCTATTCAGGCTTTGGCATTACCACTGTCTGTTTCTGGGCGTGATGTGGCGGGACAGGCGCAAACTGGTACCGGCAAGACGCTGGCGTTTTTAGCGTCTGTTTTTCATCATTTACTTGTACATCCTGCTACAGAGAACCATCAGACCAGACAGCCACGAGCCTTAATCATGGCACCAACACGTGAATTGGCAGTACAAATTCATTCAGATGCAACAATACTTTCACAAACCACAGGGCTAAAAATTGGGCTTGCCTATGGGGGTGATGGCTACGATAAACAGCTTAAGGTACTTGAAAATGGTGTCGATATTTTAATCGGTACTACTGGCAGGCTGATCGATTATGCGAAACAAAATTACATTGACCTTGGCGCGATACAGGCTGTCGTTTTGGATGAAGCAGACCGGATGTACGATTTAGGCTTTATAAAAGATATTCGCTGGCTGTTCCGGCGCATGCCACCCGTTGAACGGCGTCTGAATATGCTGTTTTCCGCTACCCTTTCCTATCGGGTGCGTGAGCTGGCATTTGAGCAAATGAATAACGCCGGGTACATAGACGTAGAGCCCCTCCAAAAAACGGGGCACCATATCCAGGAAGAGCTTTTCTATCCTTCAAGCGAAGAAAAAATGCGCCTGTTACAAACATTGATCGAGGAAGAGTGGCCCGATCGCTGCATTATTTTTGCCAATACCAAACACCGTTGTGAGGAAATTTGGGGTCACCTGGCTGCTGACGGTCACCGTGTTGGTCTGCTTACTGGTGACATTGCACAAAAAAAACGTCTGCGTACACTCGGGGAGTTTAGTAACGGGGAGTTAGATATTTTGGTTGCTACCGATATTGCGGCACGAGGCCTCCATATCCCGCTGGTCACTCACGTATTTAACTACGATCTGCCTGATGACTGCGAAGACTATGTTCACCGCATCGGCCGGACTGGCCGCGCGGGGGAGAGTGGTCATTCAATCAGCCTGGCATGTGAAGAGCACGCACTGAATCTGCCTGCTATTGAAACTTACATTGGTCACAACATTCCTGTGAGCAAATACAATAGCGAAGCACTCTTGGCTGATCTGCCACCGCCAAAGCGTTTGATCCACTCTCGTACCGGGCAGCGTCGTAGTACCGGTGCACGCGGCGGCGCGCACCGCAATAACCGCAAGCCATCGGGTATTGTGTAGTACATGAAATCTGTCCTGGTTCTAACTGTGCATATCGCCAGTCCGCAACAAGGGTTCAGATTCATGAATTACCGCCGAATGAGGATCCTGATGAATAATAATGTCCGCAGCCGGAAAACGACGCAGTAGTGCCAGCTCCACCTGTTCTGCCAAAGCGTGCGCATCCACCAGGGGCAACGCATCTGCCATCTCCAGGTGAATCTGAATAAAGCGTGTTGGCCCTGACTGCCTTGTGCGTAAATCATGGGCCCCCATTACACCAGGCCAGGCGGTAACGATATCGATGATTGTCTGGCGTTCGTTATCAGGCAGAGCACAATCCAGCAAAGCCTGTACTGCTGTATACCCCATACGTAATGCGCAGTACAAAATATAAGCGCCTATACCTAATGCAAATAAAGCATCGGCATAAGTAAAGTTGTACCAACTGAGTGCCAGTGCAATCAAAATTGCGCCATTCATCATAACATCAGCCTGGTAGTGCAGCATGTCGGCACGTATCGCCTGGCTGTGTGTTTTCTGCACCACCCACCGTTGAAAAGTAACCAGTATCAGGGTACTGCATAAAGCAAACACGGTAACTCCCATACCCAGCCTTAAGTTTTGTACCGCTGCGGGTGAAATCAAATACTGGAAGCCAGTAAGAAACAAAAACAGTGCAGAGCCGCAGACGAACATACTTTGCGCCAATGCCGCCAGGGATTCTGCTTTTCCATGACCAAACGTATGTTCTTGATCAGCCGGTTGTAGCGAGTAACGCACAATCCATAAATTAGTGATGGATGCCGCAAGATCGACCAGGGAATCGACAAGCGCAGCAAGTAAACTGACCGATCCCGTACTCCACCACGCAAAAATCTTAATTAACAGTAATAGTAAGGCTAATAATATCGCAGATAACGCCGCAATTTTAACCAAACGCACATAGTGCTGAGGCATAGCTTATCACCAGACTAAAAAACGGAAGATATCAGTATAACGGATACGATATACGGAAAACCTACGGAGCACGCTGGTTTTACCACATAAATCTAACGACGAAATACCTTAAACTCAATTAATCACTAAAAAGACTTGCAACATCTTTCATTCAGAGTATAGTGCGCACATTCGAACGCGGGGTGGAGCAGCCTGGTAGCTCGTCGGGCTCATAACCCGAAGGTCGTCGGTTCAAATCCGGCCCCCGCAACCAAACAAAACAGGTCGTGTCGTCGCATTGTGGCACGGTAGTGAAGGGTAGTCACGAATACCAATTCAGGTACACCCAAGTCTTTCAGGCACAACAGAAGGCCGACATAAAAATTAAAATATGTCGGCTTTTTTGCATAATAAAATGATCGGTTAAGCGTGGACGGAGCAGTATCAAGCCGGTGCCGTCAGAATATAGCCGTCGAAATATAAATGAAATTTAGCACTATTTGCGTTTCGGCCGCGTTTCGGCTGTTACTCTGTTACTCCCCGCTATCAGCCAGTGCCGCACTGACAATCTGTATCGCTTCGTATTCTATTTCTTCACGGTGACGGGAGCCGAGAAAACTTTCACTGTAGATTTTGTAGGCATCTTCCGTGCCGCTGGGGCGCGCGGCAAACCAGCCATTGGCCGTTATGACTTTTAAACCGCCAATTGCAGCACAGTTACCCGGAGCGGTAGTCAGGCGTGAAATAATCGCATCACCTGCCAGAGTGCTGGCTGTTACCCTGTCGGGTGACAGTTGTGCTAACGCGTTTTTTTGCGCCATGGTCGCACCAGTCTGGATGCGGTTATAGCTGGGAGCACCAAAACGTTTGGTTAAAATATCATAATGATGTTGCGGGTTTTCACCACTCACTGCTGTGATTTCCGCTGCCAGTAAACACATAATAATGCCATCTTTATCAGTAGACCAGGGTGTGCCATCGAAACGCAAAAATGATGCCCCGGCACTTTCTTCACCAGCAAAACCAAAACTGCCATCGTACAGACCATCGACAAACCACTTAAAGCCTACCGGTACTTCAACCAGCTTACGCTGCAAATCAGTTACCACCCGATCGATCATAGCGCTGGATACCAGTGTTTTACCGACCGCAACGCCAGCACCCCACTGCGGCCGATGACGGAACAGATAGTTGATCGCCACCGCCAGATAGTCATTGGGACTCATCAGACCCTGCGGTGTTACTATTCCGTGACGATCGTAATCCGGATCGTTAGCGAAGGCCAAATCAAAGCTATCCGGTAGCGCCAGTAACCCGGCCATCGCATATTCAGATGAACAGTCCATACGAATAACGCCATCAAAATCCAAATGCATAAAGCGAAAAGTCTGATCGATATGATCATTAACCAGTGTCAGATCTAATTTATAGTGCTCAGCAATTCGCTGCCAGTAAGTTAAACCTGCTCCGCCCAGTGGATCAACCGCCAGTTTTAAATTCGCACGCGCTATAGCCTGCATATCGATAATCTGCGGTAAAGATTCAACATAAGGCTGCATCAAATCCTGTTGGTGCAAATAATGACTATGGAATGCCTTATCCAGAGAGTGACGTTTTATGCCATTTAATGCCCCACGTAATAATTGATTGGCACGTTTTTCAATCAGTTCCGTCAGGAAAGTGCCGGCAGGGCCGCCGGTGGGTGGATTATATTTAATCCCTCCATCTTCCGGAGGATTGTGAGACGGTGTAATCACAATGCCATCTGCGCGCGATCTCCCCAAACGGTTATGACAAAGAATGGCATGTGAAATAGCAGGTGTAGGCGTAAAACCGCTATTTTCCTGCACAATTACCTCAACCCGATTGGCAGTTAGCACTTCCAGCACAGAAATAATTGCCGGCTCTGACAGGGCATGGGTATCTTTACCAATGTAACAAGGCCCGCTAATCCCTGAGCTGTGACGAATTTCGGCAATCGCCTGAGCAATTGCCAAAATATGCATCTCGTTAAAACTGCGACGTAACGCGCTGCCACGATGACCGGAAGTACCAAATTTTACCGCGTGGGCTGGATCACCGGCTTCCGGGTGCAGCGTATAATACTGTGATGTCAGCTCCGCAACATTAATGAGATCACTCTGCCTGGCAGGTGACCCGGCGCGAGGGTGATTGGCCATGAGTGACTCCTTAATTTTCCAGACAGATTCCCCAGACAGATTTCCCAAGCAGATTCCCCAAGCAAATTTCCCAGACAGAGCTTGCTGCTGTTAAAGCGTAGCACAAACTTTTTCAGTCATATCAGCAGGGAACCGCATCGCCGACATAATATGATGCACCATAGTTCGTTTACGGTCGGTATTGGTATTGGTGATCACCCAGTATGGAGTGCCCGTAATCTGCCTGGGCTTGGTGTGCGCCCCGGCATTGAGCAGCATTTGTGGATCAGAGGCAAAATAAGTTCTGGTGCGGCCGTGCAGCGACTGAGTCGCCGCGGCAAACTCCATCGCTTCCATGGTACAGAGCGTGGCCAGGAGCAGCATAAAGCGATTTACTGCTTTCTGCTGCGTTAAATACCGCTCAGAAAGCAGCAATTCATGCAATACACGCACCCGGTAACCCACTGCCTTTTCATCCGCGACAACACCCGGTACAGCATGTGCTGCCAGCTCCGGAGTGAGTTTTAGCATCCGTCGTAAAATATCGGATGCACTTTCACCAATATGTCGCGTATGGCTGGCGATATGGCGGTAAAGCTCTTCATCTACTTCAATCGTTTTCATCGTTACCCATTCTGTTTCAGAAGATTACCGGGCTATCATGATACGCTAACTTCACTATTTTTCATCACAATGAGCTCACTATGAATTTGCATTATCACTTACGGCCTGCACAAACCACCGCACATTTTCCGGTAATGTTGTTACACGGCCTGTTTGGCAGCCTGGACAATCTCAGCACCCTTGGCCGCTCACTACAACAGGAGAGCAGCGTCATACAAATTGATCTGCGCAATCACGGATTATCGCCACACTCTCCAGAAATGAATTACGCTGCTATGGCTCAGGACGTGCTGGCACTACTGGATCAGCTAAGCATAGAAAAAATAATTATTATTGGTCACTCCATGGGAGGAAAGGTCGCAATGGCGCTGACAGCCATCGCGGCTTCGCGCATCGACAGGCTCATTATCATTGATATTGCTCCAGCGGCTTATCAAAACCTGCGGCATGACGCCATTTTTTTTGCTCTGAATGCAGTGACAGAGGCAGGGATAACCCAGCGTCAACAGGCAGCAGAGCTGATGCGCCGCACGATAGAGCAAGAAGCGGTCATCGCATTTTTACTTAAATCTTTCGATAACGGCGCCTGGCGGTTTAACCTGCCAGTGCTCATGAATCAGTACGACACGATTACTGGCTGGAAAGAACTCCCTGCCTGGCCAGGTCCTGTCCTGTTTATCCGTGGTGAACTTTCACCGTACATACAAAACAGTCATTTTGATGGTATAGCGCGTCAGTTTCCACACGCGCGTATTGATGTAATAGAAGGGTGCAGTCACTGGGTTCACGCCGAAAAACCAGCAAGCGTGCTGCGAGCTGTTCAGCATTTGATGCCTACAACGCTATCCTCATCGGCCCGGCGCGCCACCCCATAACAGACTGTCTGTCAGATGAGAGCAGCGCTACGACAAATCATCGCATGATGATATAACAACCAGTTAATAAGGCATGTCTTCTGACTTCATATTTTGGTATTCACTGGGAAGTAACTCCTTCAGGTGAATGTGGTTCATTCCATCAATAAGTTCAATATTGATTATTTTAAATTGAGCAAAAGGTGTTAATAATGCTTCACTCTCTTCGTTTGCTGCAAGTGAAGTCTTCATACCGACATGCGTTATGGCTTCAATTTTAAAGAATACCGGTATTTTTTTATCTTCCTCTGCTTTAGCAAAGGAATCTGCTTTAGCAAAGGAAT
>CANJWD010000011.1 GCA_947478475.1 Enterobacterales bacterium | reverse complement strand
TATTTTTTATTACGTACCCGCAATAACTCTCTGCCCACACACATTGTCTGACCATATTTTTAAAGAACTTTTTCCTGCCAGCCTTACTACTCTGGAGGCGCGAATTATAGGCCTTTCTTCTCCCCACGCAAGCCTTTTTTAGCAACAGGGATTTATGTGTCACTTAGTAAGTGTATTAACGTAATTGTGTTAATACAGGGATAACCTCGGGCATTACACCATGCCACAGTTTAAAAGCATGCGCAGCCTGTCCAATCAACATACCCAGCCCGTCGGCATAACGTTCTGCGCCGTGCTGGATTGCCCAGCCTAAGAACGGGGTAGTCCCTGATTTATAAAACATGTCATAACAGCAAGCCGTATCGCTGATAATTGCCGCAGGCAATGCAGGAATCTCACCATAAATACCCGATGAGGTAGCATTAATGATTAAATCAAATTTTTCCCCGTGTAACCGACTCATCGCCAGTGCATTAATTGCACCAAATGGTTTGAATGCTTCAGATAGTTGCTCAGCCCGGCTAAGCGTTCTGTTTGTTATAATAACAGTGCAACCAAAAGCAAGTAACGGCTGAATCACTGCCCTGGCAGCGCCACCCGCTCCGACGAGTAATATGCGATCGTGCGAATGAATGAATTTTAACCGTTCAAGATCAGTAAGTAACCCAACACCATCGGTGTTATCGCCCAATAACCGCCCGCCTTCCGACACTGTTAACGTATTGACGGCACCCGCTATATGGGCTCGTTCCGTCAAGGTATCGGGTATCATGCAGGCCCGTTCCTTGAAGGGAGCAGTAATGCTGGCTCCTTTTGCACCTGATGCAAAAAAACGATATAAAATTGCCTCAAAAGAATCCACAGGAACCTGTACCGCACCGTACTTATGTTCAATACCCGTTTGCCCGGCAAAAAGCGTGTGTACCCTCGGTGACTGGCTGTGACTGACGGGATTACCGAAAACTGCAAAGTGTTCCATTTTTATTTTCTTTTAACTTTAGCCATGGCGAAGATATTCACCCGTGAAAACGTCTCTTATTTCAGATGGATTGGCTCGCCCTGCAACGCTGCCGCATAAGACAGGGAGATCCGGGCCAAATTGCTCTCTTACCTCTGTAGCGGTGCGACAAGGCTTGCAGCCACTCAAATTAGCACTGGTTGATATAAGAGGTTTCCCGTACAACGCGCATAACTGGGAAGCTAATGGATGATCAGTGACACGAACAGCCAGCGTACCGAAGCGCCCGGTCAGCCAATAAGGTGTATTGGTTTTCGCCGGAAATATCCACGTAACGGGACCAGGCCAGCTGGAAAATATATCCTCACACTGCTTAATACTGAGCTGAGAATCATCAATATAGGGCCGTAGCTGATCATAATTAGCAGCTATCAAAATCAATCCCTTCCACCAATGGCGCTGTTTTAATGCCAGCAATACCTCAGCTGCTTTTTTACTGTCAGGATCACAACCTAAGCCAAAAACGGCTTCTGTAGGATACGCAATGACCTTTTCCTGCTGTAATATTTTTATTATGCCAGTCAAAGTAAAAAAATTTTCTGTGTTCATTTGTTGTTAGTGATTGCTGTTAGTGATTGTTGTTAGTGATGCCGTTTTATCCTGTGTTACGCATTCCCGCCGCTATTCCTGCAATAGTCACCATTAATGCCTGTTCGATCCGTGAGTCCGGAGGCTCCTGCTGACGCGAGCGACAGAGTAACTCAGCCTGCAACACATTTAATGGATCGGTATATACATTACGCAACGCAATAGATTTGGCGATCCACGGTAAATCAGCCATAAGGTAACCATGATTTGCAATAGCCAGTACCACTTTGGTATCGACAACTAATTGATCTCGCAACTGTTGACCCAGCGGCCAGAATTTTTTTTCCACTAAACGTTGATCGTAATATTTTGCTAACCATAAATCTGCTTTGGCAAAGACCATTTCCAGCATATCAATACGCGTTGCGAAAAATGGCCATGCCAGGTACATCTGTGCGATCTGATGTTGTTTACCTTGGTCGATAGCGTGTTGCAGGCCGGCTCCCGCTCCCAGCCATGCCGGGAGCATCAGGCGATTTTGTGTCCAGGCAAAGATCCATGGAATAGCCCGCAAACTCTCCACGCCGCCGCCTGGATGGCGTTTTGCCGGGCGAGAACCTAACGGCAGTTTTGCTAATTCCTGCTCTGGTGTAGCCGCATGAAAATAGGATACAAAATCTGGATTGTTACAGACATAGCTGCGATAGCTATGACAGGACGCGTCGGAGATCACATTCATCACGTTACACCACTCTTCTTTCGGTTTCGGCGGTGGTAACAGATTCGCTTCAAGTACAGCACTGGCGTAGAGTGCCAGACTACTGATAGTGACTTCGGGCAGACCAAATTTGAAACGGATCATTTCACCCTGTTCAGTAACCCGTAATCCACCCTTCAGGCTACCCGGAGGCTGAGAAAGTAACGCAGCATGAGCGGGAGCACCACCGCGACCAATAGAGCCACCGCGACCATGGAATAAGGTTAGCGTGATGCCCATTTTTTCGCAGATGTTTATCAAAGATTCTTGTGCACGGTATTGCGCCCAGGATGCAGCCATAACACCCGCATCTTTGGCCGAATCCGAATAACCAATCATCACCATTTGCTTGCCGCGGATAACGTGGCGATACCAGTCAATATTAAATAATTGTGTCATCACCGCATCGGCGTTATTCAGATCATCCAGCGTTTCGAACAGTGGCACCACTGCCAGGGAGAATGGACAACCTGCCTCTTTCAGTAAAAAATGGACTGCCAGTACATCAGACGGAACTTTCGCCATGGAAATAACGTAGGATGCGATAGATTCCTCGTGTGCTTCGGCAATCACTTTGCAGGTTTCCAGAACTTCCTGCGTATCGCTACAACCCTGCCACTGGGGCGGTAACAATCGCTGTTTAGAGCGTAATTGTTCAATCAGAAACGCCTGTTTATCTGATTCTGCCCAGTTACGGTAGTCACCCAAACCGAGGTAATGAGTCATTTCAGAAATGGCATCGGTATGGCGGGTACTTTCCTGACGAATATCAATACGTATCAGGGACAGGCCAAAACAGCGGATGCGACGCAGCGTATCCAGCAGCGGGCCATTAGCAATAATTTGCATACCGCACATTTTTAAAGACTGATAACACGCGTAAAGCGGTTGCCAAAGCTGTTCGTTGCTGAGCAACATATCCGCAGGCGGCGATAAACACTCACCTTTCAGACAACCCTCCAGATAGGTTTGAGTGCTGATGAGCTGGCTGCGGAGTTGTTTGATGACACTGCGATAAGGTTCGCTCACCTCCGCACCACCGGCAAGCTTTCGCAGTTGCGGCGTACATTCAGACATTGACAGCTCAGAAATCAGCACATGAACATCGCGCCGAAAAAGATCAGCGGATTTCCAGCGGCCCAGCAGCAATACCTGTCGGGTAATTGCAGCGGTAACATACGGGTTACCATCTCTGTCACCGCCCATCCACGAGGCAAACCGAATGGGAACGGCATCTACCGGTAAGCAGTAATCAAGGGAATGTTCCAGTTGCTCATTAAATTCACGCAGAAATGCGGGAACACCCTCCCACAGGCTGTTTTCAACCACAGAAAAGCCCCATTTGGCTTCATCAAGCGGTGTTGGTCGTTGCTTTCGAATTTCATCGGTATGCCACGACTGTGCCACTAACTGGCGCAGACGACGTATAATTTTATTACGCTGGTAATCCGTCAAATCATCGTGATCCAGCTGGCCAAGGCAGGTATTCACTTCAACGAATTTATGAATCAGAGTACGGCGAGTGATCTCGGTGGGATGAGCGGTTAGTACCAGTTCAATAGAGAGCGCGTCCACTGCGCTGCGCAACTGGTTATCACTCAATTTATTGTTTTTTAGACGCAGAAATAGTTGCGCCAGCCCTTCCGGAAAGCTGGCTGCTTCACTGTGAGAAGAGATGTGAGAAGAGATACTGTGATATTGCTCAGCGGTATTAGTCAGATTGAGAAACTGGCTAAAAGCCCGTGCAACGGGTAGCAACTGATCGCCAGAAAGATTTTGCAGCACACAGAGCAGCTGCTGACGATCCGCTTCACTGCCTGCACGTGAAGATTTAGATAACTGGCGGATGACCTCTATCTGAGCCAGAATATCATCTCCCAGCGCCTGTCGAATAGTCTCTCCGAGTAGTTTGCCGAGCATACTGACGCTACTGCGCAGTGCAGAGTAGTTTTTCCTCATAGTAGTTTTTCCTCATAGTAGTTTTTCCTCATAATAGTAGTTTTTCCTCATAGATGTTTCTCGTTTCATTAGCAAGCCGCTTTTTCTTAGAAAAAAAACCAGTGATATAAAAATAAATTTAGAGCACTGCGGTATGGCGTGATAAAAACACACTCTTGGAAAAATAAGTCAGGTAAAAATCACTATGGGTAAAGCTCTTGTAATAGTTGAATCCCCGGCAAAAGCTAAAACCATTAATAAATATTTAGGGCGTGACTACGTGGTTAAATCCAGTATTGGTCATATCCGTGATCTACCGACCAGTAGCTCAGGCGGTAAAAAAAATTCGCGCGCAGCGGTAAACAGCTCCGGAAAAAAAATTAAAAAAGACGAAAAAACAAGCCTAATCAGTCGAATGGGTATTGATCCATGGCATGGCTGGAATGCGCATTATGAAATTTTACCGGGCAAAGAGAAAGTTGTTTTAGAATTAAAAGCACTGGCAGAAAAAGCTGATCATATTTATCTTGCAACTGACCTTGATCGTGAAGGTGAAGCCATTGCGTGGCATTTGCGCGAACTTATTGGTGGCGACGAAAAACGTTTCAGCCGCGTCGTGTTTAATGAAATTACCCGCAACGCCATTACTCAGGCATTCAGTCAGCCCTGTGAATTAAATATCGACCGGGTTAACGCCCAGCAAGCACGTCGTTTTATGGACAGAATCGTGGGTTATATGGTCTCGCCATTGTTATGGAAAAAAATTGCGCGAGGGCTGTCCGCAGGCCGTGTTCAGTCAGTTGCAGTCCGGCTAATTGTAGAGCGTGAGCGGGATATTAAAACGTTTGTACCCGAAGAATACTGGCAGTTGTATGCTGATTTACTGACTCCGGATGACGCTGTTATCCAAATGGAAGTGACGCATTTTCATGAAAAACCCTTTAAACCCATTAATCGTGAACAGACAGATTCCGCACTAAAATTGCTCGAAAAAACCCGTTACCTCGTTGTACAACGCGAAGATAAACCGACAAGTAGCAAGCCCGGAGCGCCTTTTATTACCTCTACGTTACAGCAAGCTGCCAGTACGCGCCTGAGCTTTGGTGTGAAGAAAACCATGATGATGGCCCAGCGTCTGTACGAAGCGGGATACATTACTTATATGCGTACCGATTCCACCAATTTGAGTCAGGATGCGCTCACCATGGTACGTGATTATATTAGCAAGTCTTTTGGTGACAGCTATCTGCCTCCCTCCGCCAGACTGTACGGCAACAAAGAGCATGCCCAGGAGGCTCATGAAGCCATCCGGCCAACCGATATCAGCGTGCTAGCCGGGCAGTTAAATGATATGGAAGCGGATGCACAGAAACTCTATCAGCTAATCTGGCGACAATTTACTGCCTGCCAGATGACGCCGGCCAGCTACGATTCCAGCACGTTAACGGTAAAAGCGGGCGACTATCAGCTGCGAGCCAAAGGGCGAATATTGCGTTTTGATGGCTGGACGAAAGTAATGCCTGCCCTGCGCAAAGGTGATGAAGATCGCATATTGCCTCAAGTTGTGGTCGGCAACGAACTTGCCCTGAAAAAATTGTTGCCCACCCAGCATTTCACCAAACCCCTTGCGCGCTACAGTGACGCACTGTTAGTTAAAGAGCTGGAAAAACGGGGCATCGGACGTCCGTCAACGTATTCTTCCATTATTTCAACGATTCAGGATCGTGGTTACGTCAGGGTTGCAAATCGTCGGTTCTATGCAGAAAAAATGGGTGAAATTGTCACTAATCGCCTAGAGGAAAATTTCTGTGAGCTGATGAGTTACGATTTCACGGCGCGCATGGAAAGCACCCTGGATAAGATCGCAAACAACCAGGTTGCATGGAAAGGCATGCTGGATGACTTTTTTAGCGCATTTAGCGAACGGCTGGCAACCGCTGAAAAAGATCCCGGAGAGGGGGGGATGCGCCCAAATCAGATGGTAATGACCAGCGTTGAATGCCCTGGTTGTGGGCGCCAGATGGGGATAAAAACAGCCAGTACGGGGGTATTTCTCGGATGTTCCGGTTATATGTTACCCCCAAAAGAGCGCTGTAAGACCACGATTAATCTGATAGCCGAAACAGAAATTTTAAACGTCATGGAAGGAGATGATGCCGAAACCAGCGCATTACGTGCCTGCCAACGCTGTCATAAATGTGGTACAGCAATGGACAGCTATTTGATTGACAGTCAACATAAATTATATGTTTGTGGTAATAATCCAGTGTGTGACGGTGCCAGCGTTGCAGAGGGAACCTTTCGCATCAAAGGTTATGACGGCCCTGTTATTGACTGTGACAAATGTGGTTCTGGTATGCATCTGAAGCTGGGGCGTTTTGGGAAATACATGGGCTGTACCGATGATGAGTGTAAAAATACGCGTAAAATTTTACGCAGTGGTGAAGTGGCGCCACCGAAAGAAGCTCCCGTGCCATTACCAGAATTACTTTGCGAAAAATCTGATGCCTATTTTGTATTACGTGACGGTGCTGCCGGTGTTTTTCTGGCCGCTAATACCTTTCCAAAATCCCGTGAAACACGCGCCCCATTGGTAGAGGAATTACTGCGTTTTCAGAGTCGGTTACCAGAAAAACTACGTTATCTGGCTAATGCGCCAGTGACTGACAACGAAGGCAATAAAACCATCGTGCGTTTTAGCCGTAAAACCAAAACGCAATATGTTTCAGCAGAAAAAAAAGATAAAGCGGCCGGCTGGTCAGCTTTTTACATTGACGGGCAATGGGTTGAGAATAAAAAATAACATAAAACAGGGAGTGACTCGCCAATAGCAAAAAATCGGTTATGACGGCCGCATTTTTATTGAGTTATCTTTTTGATATCAGAAAAATAATAGTATCTGATGTTTGCCGTGTTGATTAGATACTTTCAAGGTATCGCCTGCAAATTAAATGGTATTTAAATCGGTTGATTATCGCTCAGTGATTATATTTTCAGTAATTTTTGTATTGTCGCATAGCTTATTTTTACAGGCTGTCAATATTTAATTTGATGGTCAAAAATAGTGTTATTTCTGCCTGGAATTGTGATTAATTGTACCAGTTACCAAAATATTGTAGTGAATTTGTTTATGTTTAATTTATAATTCGAGTATCTTTATCAATTATTACATAAATGTCACAAAAAAAAGGGGGGATACAATGTCTGACCTTCAAAAATCAAGTATGGCTACATTGACTGCGTTAGATAACCAGTATGACTATTACAGTTTATCACTCATGGCGCAACAGATAGGGAATGTTGACCGTCTCCCCAAATCGATGAAGGTATTACTGGAAAACTTGTTACGTCATCTTGATGAAAAAACAGTCTGTGAGGATGATCTGAAAGCTGTTGTTAGCTGGTTATCAACCGGTCAGGCGTCACGTGAGATTGCTTATCATCCTGTACGGGTATTAATGCAGGATTTCACCGGTGTACCGGCGGTGGTTGATTTAGCCGCAATGCGTGATGCCGTTCACCGTTTAGGTGGCGATGTTAATAAAGTTAATCCTCTTTCTTCTGTCGATCTGGTTATCGACCACTCTGTTACCGTCGACGAATTTAGCAATAAAAACGCTTTTACTGAAAACACACGCCTTGAGATGGAACGCAATCATGAGCGATACATCTTTTTGCGATGGGGCCAAAAAGCGTTTGACCGCTTTCGGGTAGTGCCTCCTGGAACAGGTATTTGTCACCAGGTTAACCTGGAGTATCTGGGTCAGACTGTCTGGTTCGAACAGCAGGGTGACAGACACATCGCTTATCCTGATACCCTTGTTGGAACTGATTCTCACACCACGATGATCAACGCGCTGGGTATTCTTGGCTGGGGTGTGGGCGGTATAGAAGCAGAAGCGGTTATGCTGGGACAACCGATTTCTATGTTACTCCCTGATGTTATTGGTTTTAAATTAACAGGCAAACTGCGTGAAGGGATTACTGCAACAGATTTGGTCCTTACAGTCACTCAAATGTTGCGAAAGTATGGTGTGGTGGGTAAGTTTGTTGAGTTTTATGGTGATGGCCTGGCCGATTTACCGCTGGCGGATCGTGCAACAATCGCTAATATGGCACCGGAATATGGCGCAACCTGCGGTTTTTTCCCGGTAGACGAAATTACACTAAATTATCTGCGCCTCACCGGACGCAGCAATGAACAGGTTGCACTGACAGAAAATTACACCAAAGCGCAGGGATTGTGGCGTTATCCTGGTGATGAGCCAGTGTTCACCCGTTCACTGGAACTGGATATGGGCGTTGTTGAAGCCTGCCTGGCGGGACCAAAACGTCCTCAGGACAGGCACACGTTAGAGACTATTCCCCAGGTTTTTGATGCATCCTCTGAGCTGGAACTTTGCAGCAACAAAGACAAAACGAATCGTGTTCCCTTTACCCTAAAAACTAAATATTGTGATTTACATCATGGCGCGGTAGTGATTGCAGCCATTACCTCGTGCACCAACACCTCTAATCCCAGTGTATTGATGGCTGCCGGGTTATTGGCTAAAAAAGCGGTGGAAAGAGGTTTACACACTAAAACCTGGGTCAAAACATCGCTGGCACCTGGCTCAAAAGTGGTTACTGAATATCTCAATGTTGCCGGACTGACTCCTTATCTAGAAAAGCTTGGATTTAATTTAGTGGGGTATGGCTGTACTACCTGCATTGGCAATTCCGGTCCACTACCTGAACCTGTTGAAACGGCAATTAAAAGCGGAAATCTCACCGTGGCGGCGGTACTTTCTGGTAATCGCAATTTTGAAGGTCGCATTCATCCACTGGTAAAAACTAACTGGCTGGCATCACCGCCTTTGGTGGTCGCTTATGCGCTGGCCGGGACGATGCTGTTGGATCTAACCAAAGAGCCCTTGGGCAAAGATAAAAACGGCAAACCAGTCTGGCTAAAGGATATCTGGCCAGATAATAGCGAGATTGCCCAAGCGGTTGAGAAAGTGACAACCAGTATGTTCCATAAAGTGTATGAAGAAATTTTCAATGGCGACGATAAGTGGCAGGCGATTAAAGTCAGAAATTCATCCACCTATGGCTGGAGGAAAAATTCAACTTATATTCGTCATCCACCGTTTTTTAATGATATGAAGGCTAAACCGGATCCCGTACAGGATATAAAAAATGCGCGCATTTTGGCACTACTGGCCGACTCAGTCACCACCGATCATATCTCTCCTGCCGGTAATATTAAGCTGGACAGCCCGGCTGGGCGCTATTTGTATGACAGAGGTGTGGAAATCAAAGAATTTAATTCCTATGGCGCAAGACGCGGTAATCATGAAATCATGATGCGTGGCACCTTTGCCAATATACGCATCCGTAACGAAATGGTGCCAAATACTGAGGGTGGCGTTACCCGTCATATCCCGTCACAAAATCAGATGACAATTTATGATGCCGCGATGCGTTATCAGCAAGAAAATGTGCCCCTGACAGTTATTGCCGGTAAAGAATATGGCTCAGGATCGAGCAGAGACTGGGCAGCGAAAGGACCCAGATTATTGGGTGTCAGGGTTGTCATCGCTGAATCTTTCGAACGTATTCATCGTTCCAATCTGATTGGCATGGGGATCCTGCCGCTGGAATTTCCGCCAGAAGTAACCCGCAAAACTCTCGAATTAACAGGAGATGAGCGCATTAGTATCAGTAACCTGGAGGCGCTGCAACCAGGGCAAAAAGTTCAGGTCGTCATCACTCGCAGCGATGGGCGCGAAGAAGTGGTGGCTATGCATTGTCGTATTGACACCAGCAATGAGCTGCTTTATTACCAGCATGGCGGCATTCTTCATTATGTTATCCGCAAGATGCTTTGATTCAAATTACGGTGTAACGAGATGAAAACTGGCCAGGGGCCAGTTTTTTAGTTACCGCGTCAAAAAATGACCCATTTTGGATGCCTTGGTATGCATATAACGCTCATTACTGGGATTGCGCCCGGCAATGAGGGGAAGACGTTCTGTAACAGTAATGCCGGCCTGGGTAAGAACGTCTACTTTGCCAGGATTGTTTGTCAGCAGACGAATCTTATTGATATTTAGCAAATTGTACATCTCGGCACATACCGTAAAGTTGCGTTCATCCGCAGCAAAACCTAACTGATGGTTCGCTTCAACAGTGTCCGCACCTTTATCCTGCAATGAATAGGCACGTATTTTATTCAACAACCCGATGTTGCGGCCCTCCTGTCGATGGTAAAGCAGTACACCCCGACCTTCTTCAGCGATATGAGCCATAGCAGCTTCCAGCTGAAAACCGCAATCACAGCGCAAACTAAACAGCGCATCACCGGTAAGACATTCAGAATGTATCCGTGAAAGTATGGGTGTATCACCATAAATATCACCCAACACCAGGGCCACATGGTCATTACCCGTTTTTAGTTCCTCGAAACCTATCATCAGGAAGTCGCCCCATAGTGTTGGCAACCTGGCTTCTGCCACGCGTTTTAGCTGCATATTTTCTTTCATAGATATTCATATTTTTCAATGGATAGTCACAGACTCTGTATTCAGATATAGACTTTGACTGAGCTAAAATTAAAGGCAAATTCCTTCCGGCCAGCTGAATGCTATAGTACTGTGCTTTGAATCGGGCAACGAACAGAACGTAACCAGGCCGGTTCAGTCTTCTCTTATGAGAGAGAATAGAACTATGAGAGAGAATAGAACTATGAGAGAGAACAGAACTATGAGAGAGAACAGAACGCCCCGGCCAGGCATTATCAAAAAGTTATCTTTTACCTGCTATGCTATACAACGCCTGATTGTTTAGCAAAATCGTTCGTTTGTCAAAGGCCCCCATTCCCTTAAAGCCTGCCAGGCGCGAGCGTACAAAAAATAGTTGTATTATTGTTATGTTTAAGATGCTAATTAAATGCAAGTTAACGTAGAATGTTTCTAAAATATTTATATGACGTTGGATTTTATTAAATTCTATGCCCGCTGGCCGATATATTTTTATGTATTGGCAGGCAGCCGAACCAATAAACTGATATGAGTAACGTCGCTACTTTTCACTGAACTGGGCTATTTTTGCGTCTTGTCGCTGCCGCATCGGGTTGATAGAGTAGACGAATTTTATTTTCCGCCCCTGGGGCTTGCAGGATTATCCTTTCCTTATGTTTAAAATTTTTAATAAATTTCGTGGCATGTTTTCCAGCGACCTGTCTATAGATTTGGGTACCGCTAATACTCTGATTTACGTTAAGGGTCAGGGCATTGTGCTGAATGAACCCTCGGTGGTTGCGATGAGCCGGGATACTAAAAGGGTTGTGGCTGTGGGCCAGAATGCGAAACGGATGCTGGGGCGTACTCCGGGTAATATTGTAACGATTCGACCGATGAAAGATGGTGTGATCGCTGACTTCGAATCGACTAAAATCATGCTAAAATATTTCATCGAGCAAGTTCATAGCAGTAGTTTTATGGGGTCCAATTCCAGAATATTGGTCTGCGTACCTGTGGGAGCAACACAGGTTGAACGGCGGGCAATTCACGCTTCCGCGAAAGATGCTGGCGCCCTTGAAGTATTTCTGATTGAAGAGCCTATGGCTGCTGCAATCGGCGCGGGTCTGCCAGTATCAGAAGCCGTTGGATCGATGGTGGTAGACATCGGGGGTGGAACCACGGAGGTCGCTGTTATCTCATTAAATGGCGTGGTTTACTCTTCCTCTGTACGTATTGGTGGTGATCGCTTCGATGAAGCTATCATTAGCTATGTCCGCCGTCATTATGGAGCCATGATAGGTGAATCGACTGCTGAACGCATCAAATATGGCATCGGTTTTGGTTATCCTGGTGATGAAGTGTTAGAAATCGAGGTCCGTGGCCGTAATCTGGCTGAGGGAATACCGCGTGGTTTTACGTTAAATTCCAATGAAATTCTCGAAGCATTGCAGGAACCGCTTGCCGGCATTGTCAGTGCGGTAATGGTTGCACTGGAGCAGTGTCCGCCGGAACTGGCTTCTGATATTTCTGAGCTTGGTATGGTGTTAACGGGAGGGGGGGCTCTATTGCGCAATATGGATCGTTTATTCATGGAACAGACCGGCATCCCCGTGGTGGTCGCAGAAGATCCGCTGACTTGTGTGGTACGTGGTGGTGGTAAGGCACTGGAAATGGTGGAAATGCATGGCGGTGGTTTATTCAGCGAAGAGTAGCAAGCCATCAACAAAAAGGGACTGTACTGTCCATAAAAAGCGGCTGTACTACCCATGTCTGTTGTGCTCGCTGAACTGGATTTCTCTCTGCCATAATTTCTCTGTAGCTATAGCTGAGGAATGCTTATTTTATTTATGAAGCCAATTTTTAGCCGTGGCCCTTCGCTGCAACTACAGCTTTTTTTTGCGGTTATTGCAGCAATTGCGCTGATTATTGCTGACAGTCAGCGGCTTGGTATGTTTGGTAAAATACGAATGTACATGGATACCGCGATCACTCCTTTCTATTTTCTGGTCAATGGACCCCGTCAATTTTTAGATAACATTTTTGACACACTGGCAACCCGCCAGCAACTGGAACGTCAAACCCGGATTTTACGTCAGGAATTGTTACTTAAAAACAGTAATATTTTATTATTGGGGCAACTTAAGCGGGAGAATGCCCGCTTGCGTGAGCTATTAGGTTCTCCGTTGCGGCAGGATGAGCATAAGATGGTCGCTCAGATTATTTTCAGTGATACAGACCCCTATAGCGACCAGTTTATTATTGATAAAGGCACTCATCATGGCGTGTATGAAGGTCAGCCAGTTATTAGTGACAAAGGCATTGTTGGACAGGTGACAGCAGTAAGCAAATTTACCAGTCGCGTGCTGTTGATTTGTGATGCCTCACACGCTCTGCTTGTCCAGATAGTACGTAATGATATGCGGGTTATGGCCGCAGGCAGTGGCTGCACTGATACACTAAAACTGGAAAATTTACCTAATAATACTGATATCCGTGTGGGTGATATGTTAGTTACCTCTGGTCTTGATGGCCGTTTTCCTGAAGGATATCCAGTTGCCGTGGTCTCCTCT
Organism: Enterobacterales bacterium; assembly: GCA_947478475.1. Lineage (GTDB taxonomy): Bacteria > Pseudomonadota > Gammaproteobacteria > Enterobacterales > Enterobacteriaceae > CANJWD01. The sequence continues at coordinate 19,761 of CANJWD010000011.1, read as the reverse complement.
GTCACAATTGATAACCAAAGAGCTCACACGATTGTTAAAGCTCGTCCGACCGCAGAGCTACAACATTTGCGCTATTTACTGTTATTGTGGAACACGGACGCTAAAACAAGCGTACCATTACCGCCTGGGGCGGTCCGTAAGGTTGCTAATGAACGATTAATGAAAATGGCGCCACACATACTACCGCCAGAGTACATGCTACCGCCAAAGCACATACTACCGCCAGAAGATGCTACCGGCCTGCTGTCACCGAACTTCCGGGCTCCGAAAGTTTTATTCTCAGGAAATAACCGGTGAGCCGCCATGACAGCAACCGGAACTGGATTATCTGGTTGTCATTTTTAATCAGTATGGTGTTACAGGTTATACCGTGGCCGGCGCAAATTCACATGTTTCGCCCCTCCTGGCTGGAATTGGCTTTCATTTACTGGGTGATGGCACTCCCACACAGAGTCGGTATTGGTAGTGGTTTTGCTCTTGGTTTGATGACGGACTTAATCTTTGGCTCTACATTTGGCATCAGAGCGTTAGGGCTGAGCCTGATTGCCTGCCTTGTCGCCTTTAAATTTCAACTTTTGCGCAATATGGTGTTATGGCAGCAAGCAGTTGTTGTCGTCTGGCTCTCTCTGCTTATGGAAATGGTGGCGTTTTTCGCTGAATTTTTCGCTAAAAACAGCCCGTTCTACCCTGAAATTTTATGGGGTAGCCTTGTCAACGGTATTCTCTGGCCGTGGATGTTCCTGTTAATGCGCAAAATTCGTCGTCAGTTTTCTGTACAGTGAGGCGACTGCCCGGTTTTTTGTTAGCGACTGGCGTCATAATTCTTGTGTTAATGGCCTTGTTGATAAGTGGATTACGGGTGATATTGCCACAACTTAATGCATATCGCCCGCAGTTGTTGGCAACAATACAGTCGGCCGGGATACCCATTGAAATTGACTGGCTGGACGCCAGGTGGGACGCTTTCGGACCCACTATTGAACTGCACGGCGGTTATCTACAGTTGCCACACGCTACCTTGCGGGTGAAAAAAGTCACTCTGGCACTGGATGTATGGCAATCTCTGTTACGCTGGCGCTGGCAATTCAGAAAACTGACTTTCTGGCAGCTGGAACTGGAACTTACGACACCGCTGACGGAAAACGATAAGACGGGAAACGATAATAATGAGCTTCCGTTTGAGTGGCGTAACGCCATGGATAGCAGCTGGCGTCAGCTGGACTACCTCTCTCTGCGTGACAGCCGGGTTGCTTTTCTGGCCCACAGTGGTGCCAGAACCACGCTTGATATCTCCCAGTTTACCTTACTGAATAGCAGCACCCGACATCGCGCTGAAGGAAAAATCAGCCTTGCGACAGTGAAGGCTCATTCCGATAAACATCAGTCCGATAAACATCAGTCCGATAAAAAACAGCCCGATAAAAAACAGAGCGATGCTGGTGTGGTGCAGATTCGTATGGATCTGGATGGAAGTCGCGATACATTAACTCACGGTACAATTTATATACAGGCTGACAATATTGATGCCTTACCCTGGATTCCTCGCCAGTTATACAGGGATAGCAGGCTAAAAAGAGCGCAATTTAGTCTGACTTCCTGGTTAACGGTCAAAAATGGCATGATTTTTGATGCTAATGTGTTGCTGCAAAAAGGGCAGGCTGTCTGGCAGACTGATGCAACAAAACATCAATTCGCGGCGGACAACTTTCTCGTACAGATCCAGCGTCAGGACAGAGGCTGGCGCCTGCATGCACCAGCGCTAAATCTGGCAACAGATGGTCATATCTGGCCAAAAGGAAGCCTGTCCGCACTCTGGTTGCCAGTAAACAGACATTTTATTGGGGCCGATTCGCCAGAAGAAGTACGCATTCGTGCGACGGAACTACAGCTGGCAAGGATCTCGCCGCTGTTATCCGCACTCCGCTCTCTGATACCGGAAATAACAGCCCCATCAGTGCCGTGGTCAGATCTCCGGCTTCAGGGGCGGATTGAAACGCTGGCGCTGGATATCCCGCTGGCGCAGCCGGCGCAAACGCGTTTCCAGGCTAAATGGCAGGAGGTAAGCTGGCAACAGTGGAAGCAATTGCCGGGTATCGATCACTTTTCCGGTACCCTCACCGGGGCGCTTAATAGTGGTCGCCTGACCTTAAATCTCAACCACACTACTTTGCCGCCCTATAGCAAAATGTTCCGCGCACCGCTAGCGATAACTCAGTCCAGTGGCGCTTTGCAGTGGCTAAGGAATGAAAACGGCTGGGAGTTGTGGAGTGATGAGTTGGACATTCAGGCCAAATCGCTCTGGCTGAATGGCAATTTTCGTTACCAGCAACCCAGACAGGGGCAGCCAGACCTGGCCATTTTAGCAGGTATTCGGCTGTATAATGCCGCAGAGGCGTGGCGTTATTTCCCGCAATCCCTAATGGACGTAGAATTATCTGATTACCTCAGTACCGCACTGAAAGGAGGACGGGCAGATAACGCCTCACTCATCTACAACGGAAATCCTGGCAGCTTTCCCTATAAGAATAATGAAGGTCATTTTCAAGTTTACGTCCCACTGCGCAATGCAATTTTTCAGTTTCAGTCGGACTGGCCCACGCTGACTGATCTGGCGATTAATCTCGATTTTATTAATGATGGCTTGTGGATGTCTGCCCCAAAAATCATGCTGGGTCATGCGGCGGGCAGCAATATTCGGGCAGTTATTTCTGATTATGTTAAAGAAAAATTGGTCATTGATGCAGACATCATCGGAGATGGTGGCGATATTCGGGACTATTTTATGCGAACACCGCTACGGGACTCAGTGGGCGCGGCGTTAGAGGAATTACAGGTTCGTGGTAATGTCAGTGGGCGCCTGCATCTTGATATCCCCCTAACGGAAGGAGAAACCACCCAGGCGAGTGGTGACGTCACTCTGGAAAACAACACCATACTGATTAAGCCATTAAACAACCTGATGGAAAAAGTCAGTGGTAAATTTCGCTTTAAGAATGGCAATTTACACAGTGACCGGTTGTCGGCAATCTGGTACGGACAGCCGCTCTCTATTGATTTCACGACTCAGGAACATGATTTCACGACTCAGGAACATAATTTTACGACTCAGGAACAGCAGCAGGCTTATCGGGTTGATTTGGGGCTACAAGGCAGCTGGCTGGCTGGCAAATTACCCGGTCTTCCCCCTTTTATTGCAAACGCTCTGGCCGGTAGCACCCTGTGGCAGGGAAAAGTGGCCCTCCGGTTACCAGAAAACGGAAAAACGAGTTATGTTATTGATATAAATAGTGATTTTAAAAAAGTCAGCAGCCATTTACCCGCACCATTAGCCAAAAAAAGTGGCCGTGCCTGGCCATTAAAAATCCAGGCGACTGGCGATGCTGACGAATTTATGCTCACAGCTTCTGCGCCGGGGGGGCACAATTTCAATAGCCAGTGGACAATAAAAAATCGACAGGCCAGGCTACTGCGCGCCATGTGGCAGACTGGGGGAGAAAAACCAGCCGTATTGCCTGCAAAAGAAGACGTTATACTCAATATACCACCGCTGGACGGGGAACCGTGGCTGGCACTGTTAGCCCCGGCTATTTCTGCGGCGGGGCAGGAAAAAGGCCGCGATTTTATGTGGCCAGAACGCATGACATTGCACCTGCCCGAGCTGCGATACGCCGGGCAAAGCTGGCAACACCTCTCGTTATATTTTGAATCAAAACCGGATGGCGCGCAGCTGACGGCGAGGGGGAAGCAGATCGATGGTGCTTTATTTATGTCAGCCAGCACGGCACCCTGGCGTGCTGATATTCGTTATCTTGATTACAATCCGCACTGGCCCGCCAAGGATAATCCCGGCATCACGGCACAAATTTCACCGCCATTGGGTCGCAGTCAGCCTTTTTTTAACGGCTGGCCTGCTTTAGTATGGCGCTGCCAGGAATGCCGGATAATGGGAAAAAATCTACAACGCATTGAGGCCAATATTACCCCTTTCGGGGAGAGTTTACGTTTAGAAAAGGGGGTAATTGATATCGGGGTGGCGCGCCTTTCCGTCAGTGGTCAATGGCAGCCCCATGCCACAAAACGGCAAACGGAGCTTAAAGGCAAATTATCAGGACCAAAATTTGATCAAAGTGCAGCGTTTCTGGGTATTAGCATGCCATTGAAAGACACTCCATTTAATCTGGATTTTGACCTCAACTGGCACGACGCCCCATGGAAGCTACGCCCGGATCAGCTCAATGGCTCGCTGGTCTTTGATCTGGGTAAGGGACAGCTGGATAACGCAGGCCGCGGCGGAACAGCAAGGCAGTTGCTGCGCTTGGTAAGCTTTGATGCACTATTACGGAAATTGCAGCTCGATTTTACGGATATTTTCGGTAAAGATTTTTACTACGATTCCATTCGTGGCAGCGCCAAAATTGACAATGGCGTGCTCTATACCAAAAAGATAGTCATTGATGGCCTGTCTGCAGATATCACCCTGGCGGGAGCTATTGATCTGGTGCAGCGACACATCAATATGGAGGCAGTTATTGCGCCGGAAATATCCGCTACAGTCGGTGTTGCAACGGCATTTATTAACCCCATAGCGGGCGCTGCGCTATTTGCTGCGACGAAAACATTCGCCCCCCTATGGAGCAACCTGGTGTTAATTCGCTACCAAATAACGGGCAGTCTGGCGCAACCTGAAGTCCACGAAGTATTACGCCGCTTAAAAAGAAGTAAGACACTATGAAAGACACCATGAAAAATGCTGACACTGCATTTGATAACAACCCGTCCATAAAAAGTGAAAAAATATGAGCCTAACGTTTGTCAGTGAACAACTCCTCACAGTTAACAAGCTCAATCATCAGGACTTATTTTCGATGCTGAGTCAACTGTCTGAACGCCGTCTGGATTATGCTGATCTCTATTTTCAGTCGAGCTACCACGAAGCCTGGGTGCTTGAAGAGCGCCTTATCAAAGATGGCTCTTACAATATTGATCAAGGTATTGGTGTTCGTGCAGTCAGTGGTGAGAAAACCGGCTTTGCCTATGCCGATCAAATAACACTGAATGCATTGCAGCAGAGTGTTCAGGCAGCGCGCGGGATTATGCGCGGAGAAAAAGATCATGGCAGAGCAGGTGTACTGACTGAAATTGCACATCCTCTGCGCTATCCATCACTGAACCCACTACAAAGTTTGCAGCGAGAAGAAAAAATCGCCCTGTTGCATCGGGTAGATGGCGTTGCCCGCTCGATTGATAAAAGGATCATAGAGGTCACTGTTAGTCTGAGTGGAGTTTATGAACTGATACTGGTTGCGGCTACCGATGGAACACTGGCCGCGGACGTACGCCCGCTGGTGCGCTTATCAGTCAGCGTATTAGTTGAAGAAGACGGCAAGCGCGAACGGGGCAGCTGTGGTGGTGGTCGCAGCGGTTACGAGCATTTTTTCGAGTCTGTTGACGGTGAAATACGCGCGGATGCTTATGCTAAAGAAGCGGTACGCACGGCACTCGTTAATCTTTCAGCAATCGCGGCGCCTGCGGGCAGTATGCCGGTAGTCTTGGGTGCTGGCTGGCCAGGTATTTTATTGCATGAGGCCGTTGGCCATGGGCTGGAAGGTGATTTTAACCGCCGTGGTACCTCAGTATTCAGTGGTAAAATCGGTCAGCAAGTAGCATCGGCATTATGCACCGTAGTGGATGATGGCACCCTGCATGGACAACGTGGCTCGCTGTCCATGGACGATGAAGGTGTTACCGGACAATACAACCTGTTGATTGAAAACGGTATCCTGAGGGGATATATGCAGGATAAGCTCAATGCACGTTTAATGGGAATGGCACCAACGGGTAATGGACGCCGGGAGTCGTACGCACATTTACCCATGCCGCGGATGACCAATACCTATATGCTGACGGGTCAGTCGACACCGGAAGAGATCATCAGCAGTGTGGAATATGGACTGTACGCGCCAAATTTTGGTGGCGGTCAGGTTGATATCACTTCCGGTAAATTTTTTTTTCGACCTCAGAAGCCTGGCTGATCGAAAAAGGCAAAATTACCCAGCCAGTGAAAGGGGCAACGCTCATCGGTTCGGGTATTGAAGCGATGCAGCAAATTTCCATGGTGGGTAACGATCTGGCACTGGATAAAGGTACTGGCATATGTGGCAAAGAGGGCCAAAACCTGCCGGTCGGAGTCGGGCAGCCAACATTGAAACTGGACCGGCTAACGGTAGGAGGTACAACCTGACACCCTCCCTCGCCGCAGGCGGGCTAATGTTCTTTGCGGTTTCACTATGGTGGAACCGGTAATATCTTGCAGGAATGATCCTGGATTTCCTCCGCACTGGCGCGGTTTAAATCCGACAACCGACGTTTTGTTGCCAGCAGTACAAAATCACCATCACCCAGAGCAGCCATCGCTAAGCCATAATGCCCCATTTGCTGGTCCGTCCCCTGGATACCCTGAGCCAGTATCCGAAAAGCGCCCTCGTGGTGTAGCTGCGCGGCAGTGACGCGTTTAGCCTGGTAGTGATGTCCCAGTAACAGACCAAATGATTGCCACTGGTTGCTGATAGTATCACGCTGATTAACCAGCTGATTCTTAACGAGAGGTAACAGACAAGAAATATGAATATGCAGTTGATACTGGGTACGGCCCAGGGGTGAGTTAACTGTCAAAGCAATATCACTGTCCGGCACTGGCGCGCCATATTTTTCAGACATAAAGTGGCGTGCCTGCCACGCCTGTTCAAAATAGTTAGGCGTGGCAGAGGATAACAACAGAGGGCTTTCGATGCCTGTTATTTTAATACTGGGAATTAGCAGATGCTGTAGCGGGCCATTACGGTCCTTATAAACCACTATGCCCTGTTTTTCGTCTACCCGTGCACAGGGCGCTGGCCCCTCTCCCATTGCATGGTGCGGGAGACATTGCTGACTAATGATATTCCAGAGGGCATCACGATTAGCGTAATAGTTGTAGCACAAAACCGCTGCGGTAATCAGGATTAAAAAAAATAATACACAGAGACAGCGCATACAGAGAGAGCGGCGAACTAACTGGAACATTTTTTCCTTGCGATAACGATTGAGATTTGCACTACTCGTTGAGAGTTTACCCAAAAAATGCCCCGCATTATAGATGAATTTTTTAAATTTATTTTTATTTAAATCATAAAGTTAAATAATATTTTTCGCTGACAGTAAATGTGTTACGGCAGCCCGGGATATTGATGTCTAAAATCAGAAGGAAACCATTTTGCGAATTTAATTTAGGTTAGCGCCGTCCGGGCCAGCTCTTTTTGGTACGTGATGCTATTCGGTTTGCTGACAATTTAGGAATGATAATGCGGGTGTTACATGTCTGTACCGAGCTATTTCCTCTGCTAAAAACAGGGGGGCTGGCTGATGTTCTCGGGGCTTTGCCTGATGCCCAAATTGCAGAGGGTCTGGATGTACGGATAATACTGCCCGCTTTCCCTGAAATACGCAAAGGTATACCCCAATGTACACGGGTCGCAGAGGTGGATACGTTCGCCGGCAGGGTGTTGCTCCGCTATGGTAATTATCGGGGAAAGGGGATCTATTTAATTGATATACCATCACTTTATGATTGTCACGGCAGCCCTTATCACGATAAATCTCTGCGCCCATGGCCAGATAATCACCGGCGTTTTGCCCTGCTGGGCTGGATGGCCTGTGAAATAGCATGTGGTCTGGACAGTTACTGGCGGCCAGATATCGTTCATGCTCATGACTGGCATGCTGGGCTAGCCTGTGCCTATCTGGCAGCGCGTGGCCGGCCCGTACGTTCGGTATTTACTGTTCACAACCTGGCTTATCAAGGGTTATTTGCTGCTCATCATCTGTCTGAATTGCAGTTACCCGCTTCTTTTTTCCAGATGCATGGTCTGGAGTTTTATGGTCAGATCTCTTTCCTGAAAGCAGGATTATTTTATGCCGATCACATTACTACCGTCAGTCCCACTTATGCCCGCGAGATAACCCAGGCCGCTTTTAGTTACGGAATGGAGGGATTATTACAAACGCGCTCTGATGAGGGTTGTCTGACGGGTATTCTTAATGGCGTCGATGAGAATATTTGGGATCCCGCCACTGATAAGCTCATTCTTGCCCATTATCATCAGGATAATCTGAGCGCTAAGGTACCCAATAAAGCCCATTTGCAGGCAATGATGGGGTTACAGGTAACAGATAATGCGCTGATTTTTGCTGTGGTAAGTCGTTTAACGGAACAAAAAGGATTGGATCTGATACTGGAAGTATTAACTCCATTGCTTAGCCTGGGAGGGCAACTGGTAGTGCTGGGAGCGGGAGAGCATGCCCTGCAGGAAAAATTTCTGGCCGCTGCCGCAGCAAGGCCCGGGCAGATCAGTGTGCAGATTGGTTATCACGAGATATTTTCCCACCGAATTATTGCAGGGGCCGATGTCATTCTGCTTCCCAGCCGTTTTGAGCCTTGCGGATTAACGCAGCTGTACAGCCTAAAATATGGCGTGCTGCCTTTAGTACGCCGCACTGGCGGGCTGGCAGATACTGTGGTCGACAGCACGCTGGAGAACTTAGCAGATGATAGCGCCTGTGGGTTTGTATTCGATGAATATTGCCCGCGGGCGCTGGAACAGGCTATTCGCCGCGCTTTTGTGCTCTGGAGACGGAAAAAACAGTGGCATCGGGTGCAACATCACGCTATGGAGCTGGATTTTGGCTGGCATACGGCGGCTCAGCGTTACCGTTCTCTGTATTATCATTTGCTATAGTTATTAATTAAATCTTTCCTGTTTGTCGCAGAGCATACTATTTTTAGCAGAGCATATATTTTTTAGCAGCGCATATATCGGGAGCTTGCAGACTATTATGATACCGTCGATCAGTTACATCCCACCGTTTATTAATGCAGAAGCGTTAAAACAGTCTATTGCTTACAAATTAATGTTTACTATCGGCAAAGATCCTTCTATTGCAACACCACATGACTGGCTGAATGCAACGTTATTCGCAGTGCGTGATCGTATGGTGGAACGCTGGTTACGGGCAGGTCGCGCGCAAGCCTCTCAGGATGCCCGCCAGGTTTACTATCTCTCAATGGAATTTCTCTTGGGTCGCACGCTATCCAATGCATTATTATCAACCGGAATTTATGATGAGATCAGGCAGGCTTTGGAAGATATAGGCCTTGATTTGTCTGAATTACTGGCAGAAGAAGATGATCCGGGTTTGGGTAATGGTGGATTAGGCCGGCTGGCCGCCTGTTTTTTAGATTCTCTGGCAACACTGTCATTGCCGGGACGTGGTTATGGGATCCGTTATGAATACGGGATGTTCTGCCAAAAGATAGTCAAAGGTCAGCAGGCTGAATCACCTGATAGCTGGCTGGAGTATGGTAATCCGTGGGAGTTTGTCCGCCACACGCGCTATAAAGTGCGCTTTGGCGGCAGAGTTCAGCAGGAGGGGGCGAAGATACGCTGGCTGGATACTGAGGAAATTCTTGCCTGTGCTTATGATCAAGTGATTCCTGGTTTTGACACCGATGCGGCCAGCATGCTGAGATTGTGGGCGGCCCGGGCCAGCAATGAAATCAATTTGGGTAAATTTGATCAGGGTGATTATTTTGCCGCCATGGAAGATAAAAACCACTCGGAGAATGTATCGAGAGTTCTTTATCCAAATGACTCAACCTGTTCAGGGCGTGAACTGCGCCTGCGCCAGGAATATTTTCTGGTATCGGCAACGGTGCAGGATATCCTTAAACGCCACTGGACGGTCTACCGCACGTTTGAGAATCTGGCTGATAAAATTGCGATTCATCTTAATGATACCCACCCGGTACTCTCTATTCCGGAGTTGATGCGTTTACTGATTGATGAGCATAAATACAGCTGGTTACAGGCGTGGGAAACTGCTGAAAAAATATTTTCTTATACTAATCATACGCTTATGACTGAAGCGCTGGAAACATGGCCACTGGCGATGATTGCCAGGATATTACCGCGTCACCTACAGATAATTTTTGATATTAACGGCCATTTTTTAAAACAGGTCGAACAGCAGTTCCCCGATGATAATGCATTGTTATCACGAGTATCCATCATAGATGAAAATCATGGACGCCAGGTGAGAATGGCATGGCTGGCGGTAATTGCCAGCCATAAAGTGAACGGCGTCTCAGCTCTGCACTCAGAGCTGATGGTAAAATCGCTATTTTCCGATTTTGCGCGTATTTTTCCGAACCGTTTTTGTAATAAAACTAACGGAGTCACCCCAAGACGCTGGTTAGCATTGGCAAACCGGCCGCTTGCAGCGCTGTTGGATGAGTGCATTGGTCGCAACTGGCGCACGGACCTGAGCCAGTTAAATGAACTTAAACAGCATGTTGATTATCCGAATTTTTTGCAAAAACTACAAAAAGTCAAACGAGAGAATAAAAAAAAGCTGGCTATTTATATTGCCCAAAAGATGAATATTGTCATTAATCCATTAGCCCTGTTTGATGTGCAGATTAAGCGTATTCATGAATATAAGCGGCAGCTATTAAATATTCTGCATATCATCACCCGTTATAACCGTATCTTGCAGGATCCGGATGAAAACTGGGTACCACGTGTAATGATTTTTGCGGGGAAGGCGGCATCCTCCTACTACACTGCTAAATTAATTATCCATTTAATTAATGATGTGGCGAGTGTAATCAATAATAATCCTCAGACAATGGATAAGCTGAAGGTGGTATTTATACCCAATTACGGTGTCAGCCTGGCTGAACTAATTATTCCAGCTGCTGATCTCTCAGAACAAATTTCTCTGGCGGGTACCGAGGCCTCTGGTACCAGTAATATGAAATTTGCTCTCAATGGCGCGCTGACGATCGGTACCCTGGATGGCGCTAATATAGAAATACGTCAGCATGTTGGTGCGGAGAATATTTTTATTTTTGGTAATACCGCTGAACAAGTAGAGGCATTGCGCCATAACGATTATAACCCGCATGATTATTATGAAAAGGACAGTGAACTCCATCAGGTATTGACGCAAATTGCTACCGGTGTATTTAGCCCGGAAGAACCATATCGTTATACCAGCCTTTTTAATTCGTTAGTTAATCTGGGTGATTATTATCAGCTGTTAGCCGATTATCGCAGTTACGTTGACACTCAGGAGAAGGTTGACGCGCTTTATCTGAATCCAGACGCATGGGCACGGACTGCTTTGCTGAATATCGCTAATATGGGCTATTTTTCATCCGACAGGACAGTGAAAGAGTATGCTGAGGAGATTTGGAATATTAAACCGATTAAATTGTGATCACACTACACCACACTACACTTGGAAACCTCAGTAATAAAAGGGGTAGTGACGCCAGTGGGCAGGTTGCGATAGAATTCGACCAGACATGAGCAAGCAAACATGAGCAACCAAACATGAGTATTGAGACACCCGCCCCCTTGCAGTTTACCGAGGCTGCTGCCAGAAAAGCAGAATTACTCATTGCGGATGAAGAAAACACCAACTTGAAGCTGCGGGTCTATATCACTGGCGGTGGCTGTAGCGGATTCCAGTATGGCTTCACTTTTGATGACAGGGTGAACGAGGACGATATGCGCATTGAAAAACGAGGCGTTGAGCTAGTGGTAGATCCGATGAGTCTGCAATATTTACTCGGAGGGTCTGTTGACTATACCGAGGGACTGGAGGGCTCGCGCTTTGTCGTGACCAACCCGAATGCAAAAACCACCTGTGGCTGCGGATCGTCATTCAGTGTTTGAGTCGCGTAACGCCTGTAACATGGCTTCCACCATCAGCGTTGATCGTGTCGCCGCCACAGAGAGAAATTGCTCGAAACTAAGATGTGACTGTTGATCAGCAACATCCGAAATCGCGCGCACTACCACAAATGGGATGTTGAATTGATGGCAGACATGGCCAACGGCGGCGGCTTCCATTTCTACTGCGGCAACATCAGGAAAGGTGGCGCGTATGTGCGCCAGCGGTGCTACGCCATTAATAAAGCTATCCCCCGTGCAAATCAGACCGCTGGACGCTGTCAGATTCAATTGTTGTACGCAGCGTTCTGCCAGCAGTATCAGCGCCGGATCAGCGACAAAAGCTACCGGGCAACCTGCCATCTGCCCGGGCTGGTAACCAAATGCTGTGACATCAGCGTCGTGGTAACACACCGCACTGGAAATGACAATATCACCAATACTGAGCCCGGCTGCCAGCCCGCCTGCTGTGCCCGTATTGATAACCTTATCCGGGCGACACGTCTCCAGTAGCAGTGTTGCACCGATGGCGGCAGCCACTTTCCCTATTCCGGATTTCAGCAGCGCCACGTCCACGCCTTGCAGCTGCCCGGTATAGATTTCACAACCCGGGTGTGACAGCGTCTGGCGATTTTTGATCTGATCGCGCAGCAGAGTGATTTCCTGCTCCATAGCACCAATAATACCTATGGTCATAATCGCGGCTCCATTATTTTTTATCGATATTATTTGTCATCGACGTTATTTGCCATCAAAAACAGGGCTAATATATTTTATTGTTTGTGAAACTGCCAGACAAGTTTGGTATGGAAATGCGTACTGACGGCTACACAGAATGTTCCGATGTGCAATAACGCTCCATTTGCTATGCTCTGCGTCGTCCGGGCGTTACCTGTATTTATTGCGTTAGTATAAATTCGTGTATAACTGAATTTGCATGTACTGGTGATAGTACGGATTTTATATGAGATCAGACTGGCGTAGATCCACACAGGGAACCGCACTATGAAAAATACAACGTTAGCACTAAGCGTACTGGCATTAAGCGTGAGCTTAGCCATGGGGCCAGTTTTTTTTGCAACAGCACAGACTGCGGTACCCGATGTGCAACCGTTCATAAGTCTGGCACCGATGCTGGAGCGGGTTATGCCTTCGGTGGTGAGCATTAATGTTGAAAGTAGCACGACTGTCAGTCGCAATACGATGCCACCGCAATTTCAGCAATTTTTTGGCAAAAATTCACCATTTTGTCAGGATGGTTCGCCATTACAGGGATCGCCAATGTGCCAGGAGGAAGGCAAACAGTCCGCGAAAGAGTCTTTTCGCACCATCGGTGCTGGCGTGGTCATTGATGCGGCAAAGGGTTATGTCGTAACGAATTATCACGTCGTTGATAATGCCAGTAACATTCAGGTCAGCCTTAATGACGGTCGTAAATGTGATGCCCGGATTATTGGTAAAGATCCGCGTTCTGATATTGCATTGCTAAAGTTAAAAGATTTCAAAAATCTGACTGAGATAGCGATTGCTGACTCAAATTTGCTACGAGTTGGCGATTATACTGTTGCCATTGGCAACCCTTTTGGCCTTGGTGAAACCGCAACGGCAGGGATTGTTTCGGCGCTGGGCCGCAGTGGAATACACGCTGAAAATTATGAAAATTTTATCCAAACCGATGCAGCGATTAACCGGGGTAACTCGGGTGGAGCACTGGTTAACTTACGCGGTGAACTGATAGGTATTAACACTGCTATTCTGGCACCAGAAGGGGGTAATATTGGCATAGGTTTTGCTATTCCGAGTAACATGGTGAAGAATCTGACAGCCCAGATGATGGAGTCTGGCCAGGTGAAGCGTGGGGAACTCGGTATCATAGGGACCGAGCTGAATGCTGAACTGGCGAAAGCGATAAAAGTTGATGCGCAGCGAGGGGTATTTGTCAGCCAGGTATTACCGGGTTCATCGGCAGATAAAGGCGGCATCAAGGCCGGTGACGTGATCACTACGATGAATGGCAAACCTGTTGCCAGTTTTGCAGCCTTCCGTGCAGAAGTTGCAACACTGCCTGTCGGCAGTGAGATAAGTTTAGATTTGTTACGCGATGGGACGTCTCGGTCAGTCAGGATTACCCTGGTACAAAGCGTGCCGCTATACATTGAACCTGGTGATATCGACGACAGAATTGCTGGCGTAATGTTAAGTGAGTTCGACGTTAATGGGCAGAAAGGCGTAAAAATTGCTGATGTTAAAGCTGGATCGGCGGCGGCGAAAGCCGGGCTGAAGAAGGATGACATTATTCTGGCGGTTAACCAGCAACCCGTGCGTCATTTGGGGGAATTACGCAAACTACTTAACACCAAAAATGATGTAATTGCGTTATATATCCTCAGAAACGGCAGTAATATCTACCTGTTAATACAATAAACTTAATGCAATAAACTAATGCAATAAACAGGTGTCACTGCTGGCCGCCAGAAAAGAGACTGGTAATCAGTTAGCGATGCCTGGGCCGGAGGTCCCTGGCACGGCGCGAGGGTTCAGCGTTGCCTGGTAAACTTTAAAACGACCGGTATACGCCAGGATTTCATGGTTGCCAAAGGTAGCATCCAGCAGCGCCGGATACGGCAAAAATGCATTCGCTACAATACGCAACCGGCCACCCGGGCGCAGGTGAGTGACGGCACCGTGAATCAGCATTTCTGCCATCTGTTGGCTGGTTTTCAGGCCTTCATGAAAGGGAGGATTGGCGATAATCGCGTCGAAACGCCCGGAAATAGCAGAATAAACGTTACTGGCAATCACGGTTGCGCTCAGCTGGTTAGCGGCCAGTGTCGCACGGCTTGCCGCCATGGCGCCGGCATACACATCGCTTAGTGTGAGTGTGACTTGCGCTGAACATCTGGCTAACACGGCGGCTAATACCCCGCTGCCACAGCCCATATCCAGCACATTACCGCTCAGGGGATCCGTGGCAAAAGAGGAGACCAGCAGCTGGCTGCCACTGTCCATCGCACGATGGCTAAAAACTCCCGGCAGTGTTTTAACACAAATATCGCCCACCTGATAACTTCCCCACCAGGCATTCAGATCAAATACCGCCTGTTTTCTCAGGCGGCCATGCCAGAGTGTGCAGTGGCGAGCACTGTCAATTTTGGTCAGAATGGTCATTTCTGCCAGCAAACTTTCTGCGCTACGTACTCCGCTGCGGTTCTCACCAACGATAAACAGGTCCGTCTCCGGTGGCAACAGCGAAAGCAAATGGCAGAGCTGGAAGTGTGCTTCCTGTTTGCTTTTCGGCCAGTAGTAAATCAGGGTATTGCACTGCACAACGAAATCAGCCTCTGGCAGCAGACAAAACTGAACCCGCTCCTGCAACGCAGCGCTTAACGGTTGCCAGCGCTGATAGTAACTGGTGTGCACGCGGACCTCCATCGCCTCCAGGTGTACGGGCAGTGCGTCCTGTAAATCGCCGGCAAACAGTACGCAGCGCTGGGTAAGCTGATGGCGATGGCGCAGGATGACTTCACTGGCCGGGGTTAATGCAGACATCGGTTTTTCCTTTATCAGTTTTTTTTTAAAAATTGAGTATCGGCAGGTTTATAGCGGATTACTGGCGCCGCCGCCACACCCTGGTTGTGTTGACAGCATGTCATTGTTAGCTATTGGCCAGGGTTCGTGTGATTTGCTAGCATAACCTGCATAAAACGACGACGTTAACTTGTGGTGTGCTATGTCGGAAAAACGTGACAACATATTACAACAACTGGGGATTACCCAGTGGGTATTGCATCGCCCGGCGGTATTGCGGGGTGAGAGTGCCCTTAACATAGCAGAGACTGTTCGTTTGCTGATTGTCGCTGATCCCCCCCCCGACATACGAGACCCGCTGTTGTGTGATATCTTGCGCAGTATGGGGCTAGTGGCACAACAGGCCCTTATACTGCGGCCGGCGCAGGTGGCGCGGCTGCCTGAGGCCACCCAGTGCACCAGCTGGCGACTGGGCATCTCCGAGCCCCTGTCGCTTCCCGGGGTGCAGCTGCACAGCCCGCCGCTGGCTGAACTTTCGAAAAATACACCAGCAAAACGCGCGTTGTGGCAGCAGATGTGTCGTATATGAACCAAATTTCCCCCCTGACCGCGGCCGACCTGGCCGCCGCTTTGCAAATCGAACGTGCCTGCCATGCTTTTCCGTGGAGTGAACAGACCTTTGCCAGCAATCAGAGCGCACACTACCTCAATGTTAAGCTGACTGTTGCTGAAAAAATGGTCGGTTTTGCTATCACACAGTTACTCTTAGGGGAAGCAACACTGTTTAATCTTGCCATTCATCCTGAATATCAACGCCAGGGCTATGGATATTTGCTGCTGCAACACCTAACGACGCAGCTGAAACAGCGGGCAGCGCTTACACTCTGGCTTGAAGTCAGAGCGTCCAATAGTGGCGCTATCGCGTTATATGAACGTGCCGGTTTTAATCAGGTATCGCGGCGTACTGACTACTATCCTGGTATCAATTCTGGGATCAATAACGGACGGGAAGATGCGATTATCATGGCATTATCACTGGCCTGATGGCACAAAAAATCCCGTTATCTCTGGGCAGCAAACAGGGTTAACAGCGCAGCGGAGCAACTGATGCAACAACATTACGATATTGTCGTGGTTGGAGGCGGCATGACTGGCGCGGCGATGGCCCTTGGACTGGCCCGCAGTGGCTGGTCGGCGGCATTGCTGGAGCACCAGCCCGCGGCAGTGGTTGGGCCTGATACTCCTCCCGGTTTGCGTGTTTCCGCACTGAGCTGCACGTCCGTGGAGTTATTAAAGCAGCTCGCTGTTTGGCCCGCTGTGGAACAGATGCGCTGTGCCCCGTGGCGCCGGCTGGAAACCTGGGAACAGCATGGATCCGAAGTCATCTTTGATGCCGCCTCTCTGGCATTGCCGGAGCTGGGGTTTATGGTGGAAAACAGCGTGTTGCAGTCAGCACTGTGGCAGCAGCTGGCCTGCTGGCCTGACGTAGATCTGTTATGCCCGGCCCGGCTGCTCGATATGGAGAAAATCACTACTGGCTGGAAACTGACGCTGGATAACGGCCAGCAGCTACAAACGCGCCTGGTCATTGGTGCCGATGGCGCACACTCTGTAGTCAGGCGCCTCGCCGGGATTGGCAGCACGGGCTGGCACTATCGTCAGGCCTGCCTGTTGGTGAGCGTGGAAACGGAAACGCCCGCCGGGGATATCACCTGGCAGCAGTTTTTCCACTCCGGGCCACGGGCCTTTTTGCCACTCACCGGCCATCAGGCCTCGCTGGTCTGGTATGACAGCCCGGCGCGCATTCGTCAGTTACAAATGCTGCCACTGCCGGCACTGAACGCAGAAATTACGCGCGCCTTCCCCGCCCGCCTCAACACAGTGCATGCCCGCGCCGCGGGCTCATTTCCGCTGCTACGCCATCACGCCCAGCGTTATGTTCAGCCCGGGCTGGTGTTGCTGGGGGATGCCGCTCACACCATTCATCCGCTGGCTGGCCAGGGAGTTAACCTCGGTTACCGTGATCTGCGCGTGCTGTTAGAGGTGCTCAATGGTGCGCGTACAGCCGCCCTGCCGTGGGAGAGCGAAGCGCTGTTACTGACCTACCAGCATCGCCGCCGTGCGGATAATCTGCTGATGCAAAGTGCTATGGATTTTTTTTACGCGACATTTAGCAATGATAACATGCTGCTAAAACGCGTCAGAAACCGGGTGCTGACCTGCGTGCAGCGCAGCGACTGGATAAAAAAACAGGCACTGAAATATGCGCTGGGGTGGTGAAATAATAGTTATCAGATAATTTTGGCGTAGCTATTTTGATCATGAAACACACCATTCAGATATTCTGCGTGTTTCAGCACACCCTCTAAAGTAAAGCCACAACGTACAGCCACCCGATTGCTTGATGCGTTCATAGTGGCGCACTTAATCACAAAACGCCGCACGCTTCCTTGTTGGGCATAATGGCGCATCACTTCCTGCAAAGCATGGGTGATAATCCCCTTCCCTTGCTGGTTTTGATCGAGCCAGTAGCCGACATAGGCGGTTTTGTTAGCAGCATCAATACTGTTCAAAGAAAGCACCCCGACTGCCTGACTCTCTACTACGATCACATAAGTTTTGCTGGTACCTGTTTGATGGGAAAGCGCACAACGGTTTAAAAAATCAGCGGTATCTTTTACGTGATTGACCTTTGCTGGCCAGGCCATAAAAACAGAAAAATGGGTTTTATTGGACTGAATTACCTGAAACAATGCATTACTGAACCGCCAGTCAGCAGGGAAGAGTGTCAGTGTAGCATTCACGCACAGCGATTCCTGTCCATGCATTAAATGGCGTGCCCGAAACTCCTCAAGCACCTGTGGTAAGCGACATAACCGTAATTCATGCTGGCAGAGTGCGATGACGCTGACCTGTTTTCTGGTCCACAGATTAGCGGTCTGTAAATCATAAGCGCCACAGCCACGGATAATAAAATAGTCTCCCACTGCAAAACGATACTGTTTAACGGAGGGGAATAAGCAATCACCTTCAAAACAATTAAAACCGGCAATGATTTGATTTTCCGATGCTGCATTTGGCGATGTAGCGGCTAAGGGTGTTATGGAGTGATGCCAGTTTCTGACTGAGGGTATCCAGTTAATGCCTAAGTTAGTTTGCAAGACGTTCGCGTGATAACGCGGCTTGCTGCTGATGATTTTACCGATCCAGTAACCGGCATCTTCGACAAAGTGTCTGCCTAGCTCAAAAATAATACGCCAGTTTTGATACGCTTCCCCAGCGATTGCCTGTAGCCTGGCTTTAATGCTGGCAAAAAACAACTCGGGATCTGGCGTGGGCAATTTCGGGTCGCTGCTAAACGAATCGGACGGAAAACCGCTCCCTAAATCTAAATGCCCTTGTTCTGGCATATAAACGGCGAGCAGCGGCGCATAATCTTGCAGCGTTTTACAGAGCTTATCGGTGGAGGCTAAATTAGAGCCCACATGGAGATGAAATCCTTTAAATTGAATCAGCGGATTATCACGTAATTGTGTTTGATACAGCGTGATAAATTCGCCTTCATTTAACCCAAAGCGCGAAAGATTATCATCATAAAAATGTGACAATCGGACATAAATGGCACATGGAATCTGGCATTCCCGGCAGATGGTGTGCAAACGGGTAACTTCTTCTGCATTATCAATCTGAATACGGATACCTTGTTCAACCGCAAAGCGCAATTCTGCATCCTGTTTTAGAGGTCCATCAAAAATAATATGATCCGGACTAAATCCATCCTGCAGTGCGAGCCGCATTTCATCCATCGACGCTACTTCAGCAGAAAAACCCTGTTTACTCAGTGCTTGACACCACATAGCCAGAGAATTGGATTTATAAGAGTAGGCAATTTCAGGTTGACTAAAACAGGTCGCCGCGCTGGTTTTAAAACGCAGCGCTTTTTGCAATGCACTCTCTAAGTCAAACAACAAAAAAGGATCATCAGAAGAGAGCCATTGGCTGGCAATCAGCTTTTTTACCGCTTGTCTGATAGCATCAGTAATTATTTTTTGCGCCATAATTGTATTGCGATTCCTTGATAATCACGTTGTACATTTAAAGGCCGGCGAATTTGGTAAAAGCGGGCTAAAAAAGCATGCTGTAATTCCGGTGTTAACTGGCGCGTAAAAGAATTCTCTTCATAAATATAGTGCTGCAGTTGTTCGTGAAGTATTGCTTCGGGTTGTGCGGTTAAAGGATGTATTTCTTCGTGATAGCGCTCAAGATCGGCTGAATGAAAAAAATCATACCAAAAAGATAAATCCCAGTCTGCATTAGATAGTGTCGTCACGTAATAAAAAATATATTATCATGCAGAAAATAACAACTACTGTTGAGATGGTTCAGGAATGAATTTAGCCCACCGCCGCCACGATATATCCGATCATGTCTGGGGCCTGCTGGAACCTCATCTGCCTGG
>CANJWD010000010.1 GCA_947478475.1 Enterobacterales bacterium | reverse complement strand
TTTCAATGTAAAAGCGCGCTTCCGGAGTAAGATGTTTACCGCCCAATATGATGGCGTCCTTATCGATGAAACTTAGAATGAAAAATTGACGCCATTTCACCCTAAATTGATGTTCCCATCTATGTGCATTTCATTTGGCGCTGGGCCATTTTGATGCAAAATTCACTCAGAGAGTTGCCTGATTTTTACTGGAAATGGCTAAAATCGGTTAAAAATTCATCATATTTAGGTTGAAATTCCTATTTATAAATTCCTATTTATTAAAAGCAGCCAGTATACGTTTCTCTGATATCGGACAGGCTGTACCCAATTGTTGAGCAAAAAGACTGACGCGTAACTCTTCTATCATCCAGCGTACCTCCAGCACCTCAGGATCTGCCAGCTGCTCCAGTGGCAATTTATTCATCCGTTGCTGCCATGCAGACTGAAGTCGCTGTACCAGAAGCATTTTTTCCCTGTCGCGCTGCGGAGCAGCGGCTAACTGATCCATTCGCCGTTCGACAGCATGCAAATAGCGCCGGATATTAACCAGGCGACTCCAGCCATGAGCAGTGATAAATCCCGGATACACCAAACTTTCCAGCTGCATCGTAATATCCGCTAATGCCATGGCGTGAGAAGGATCGGGTTGCTTTTTCAGACGCTGATTAATGTTAAAACGAAGTGTCATTATCTGTTCGGCCAGGTGTGTAATCTGCAAAACAGTGTCATTCAGCCCTGCACGCACCACATCCCGGAGGCGGATAAAATCGGACTGTTGCCATACTAAACCGCCCTGCTCTGCCATCAGTTTATCGATACCACAGGCAATACAGTCATCGATTAACGTCTTTATTCCGCTAAATCCGCTAAAGCTAAAACAGAGGGCCAGTTTCGATTTATTGGATAACTGCTGGTGCAGGGACTTAATCGGGGCGGGAATGTTTAACCATAACAGACGGCGCGTACCCTGCCACATCGAGCGCTGTTGCGCCTGTTCTGTCTCAAACAGACGGATCGCCACGCTCTCTTTTTCATCCACCAGCGCTGGCCATGTTTTTACCCGATAACCCGCACGCTGTTGTTCATAACATGCGGGCAACGTACCAAAGCTCCAGGCAGACAAATTGCTTTGCTCAATTCCTCCCTCAGCAACAATAGCACGGCTTGCCTGCCTTTGCTGTTGCAGCTGTTGCCTGAGCTGTGCCAGGTTTTTACCCTCCTTCAGCACCACACAGTTGTCATCGACAATCCGAAAGGTCATCTTAAGATGAACAGGTACCTGTTCCCATTGCCAGTCTTCTTGTGACACTGTCACGCCTGTAATACGTTTTAATTCACGCGCCAGGGCATCCAGTAAGCCTGTTTCCAGCGGGGTAACACTGGCCAGCAATGCCTGCGCATAATCAGGTGCCGGGACAAAATGACGCCGCAGAGATTTGGGCAGTGATTTGATTAAAGCGATAATCAGCTCACTCCGCAGACCAGCAATTTGCCATTCAAACCCCTGCTCCGATACCTGGCCGAGAATCGCAAGTGGAATCTGTACAGTGACACCATCAGCATCACTGCCAGGCTCAAACTGGTAGGAAAGCGGCAGCGTAAATTCTCCCTGATACCAGTAATCAGGGTAATCCAGCTCACATATTTTGGATGTGCCCTGTTTAAACAGCCTGCTTTTTTCAAAATTCAGTAAATCAGGAGAGGCGTGGCGCACGCTCTTCCACCAGCTGTCAAAATGACGGGCAGAGACCACATCCGGCCCTATTCGCTGTTCATAAAAGTCAAACAGCACCTGATCATCAACCAGAATATCGCGCCGGCGTGATTTATCCTCTAACGTCTCCACTTCGGCAACTGTAGCCAGATTGGTACAAAAAAACGCATGCCGGGTCTGCCAGTCACCCTCTACCAGTGCATGGCGAATAAACAGCTCACGGCACAATGATGGATCGATAGTAGCGTAATGTATTTTACGGGCGGGAACTAACGTCAGACCAAACAGCGTTATTTTTTCCAGCGCCATCACCGCGCCCTCTGTTTTTTCCCAGTGCGGAGAGCTGTAATGACGTTTAACCAGATGCTGCGCCTGCGCTTCTATCCATTCCGGCTCGACACGTGCCGCCATTCGCCCCCATAAGCGGCTGGTTTCAACCAGCTCCGCTACCATCACCCATTGCGGTGGTTTTTTGAATAACGCCGACCCCGGAAAAATAGCAAAACGGGCACTATGGGCACCGGTAAATTCTGCCTTCTCTCTGTCTTTCTGACCCGTACGGGATAGCAATCCGCTCAGTAATGCGCTGTGCAGGCTACGATAATCGGCCGGAATGCTATTCACTGTTATACCCAGTTCTTTTACGGCCTGGTGCAACTGGGCATGGATATCCTGCCATTCGCGCACCCGCACCCTGTTCAGAAAATCACCGCGGCATAACTGACGAAACTGCCCGGATGAAAGTGCGGCTTGCTGCCCGGTAAGGTAGTCCCACAAATTAATCCATGCCAGAAAATCGGACTCTTTAGCGACAAAGCGCCGATGTTTTTCATCCGCTGCCTGCTGCTTATCCACCGGGCGTTCACGAGGATCTGTAATGGACAGCGCGGCAGTGATAATAATCAGTTCACGGACACAGGCTGTTTTTTGTGCAGCCAGTACCATGCGTCCAAGACGCGGATCCAGCGGCAGTTTTGCCAGCTGATGCCCGATAGCACTCAAATAAGTGTGGCCATTTTTCGCCATTCGCAGGGCAGACAACTCCTGTAGCAACCGCACACCATCCTGAATATGGCGTTTATCTGGCGCAGTAATAAATGGGAATGCACTGATATCTCCCAGCCCAAGCGCTGTCATTTGTAAAATAACCGAGGCCAGACTGGTACGCACTATTTCCGGGTCGGTAAACTCAGGCCGCGATAAAAAATCTGCTTCAGAGTAAAGGCGAATACAGATGCCTGCCGAGGTACGACCGCAACGCCCTTTACGCTGATTTGCAGAAGCTTGTGAGATAGCCTCTATCGGTAAACGCTGTACTTTAGTCCGTGAACTGTAACGGCTAATACGTGCACTCCCCGCATCGATAACATATTTAATGCCCGGCACCGTCAGAGACGTTTCAGCAACATTGGTGGCCAGCAGGATACGCCGCCCCTGATGAGCCTGGAATACCCTGTTTTGCTCGCTGTTGGACAGGCGGGAATACAACGGCAACACTTCAGTATGGGGTAAATTTTGGTTGTTCAGGGCATCCGTCGCGTCACGTATTTCACGTTCACCACTCATAAAAATCAGAATATCACCAGACCCCTCACTTCCCAGTTCATCAACTGCGTCAATAATGGCCTGTAACTGATCACGATTACCATTAGATAAGGTATCGTTATATACGTTATCATTAGATTCATTATCATTAGATAGATTATTATTAGATAAATTATCATTAAACGCGTTATCTTTGGACAAAGGGCGCCAGCGAACTTCCACCGGGTAAGTCCTCCCGGATACTTTGATGACTGGCGCATTAAAAAAATGCTGCGAGAAACGCTGCGGATCGATGGTAGCACTGGTGATAATCACTTTAAGATCAGGGCGCCGGGGCAGCAAATTACGCAGATAACCGAGTATGAAATCGATATTCAGGCTGCGTTCATGGGCTTCATCGATAATTAAGGTGTCATACTGCATCAGCAGACGATCCTGCTGTATCTCTGCCAGCAAAATACCATCGGTCATCAGCTTGACCAGCGTCGTTTCCCCGACACTGTCACTAAAACGCACCTTATAACCAATGCATGCCTGGCTATTGAGTTCCTGGGCCAGTCTTGCGGCCACCGTACGCGCCGCCAGCCGGCGGGGCTGGGTATGCCCAATTATTCCGGTGATACCACGTCCCAGTTCGAGGCAGATTTTCGGCAACTGGGTGGTTTTACCTGAACCCGTATCCCCGGCGACTATCACGACCTGATGCGCCGCTATCGCGTCATAAATGGCCTGTTTTTGTTGACTCAGCGGCAAGTCGTCCGGATAACTTATCATCGGGCGGGCCTGCAAGCGATTTAACACACGCAGCCTGGCAGTGCTGACGGCCGCCATAACCGCATTCAGCGCCAGCTGCTGCGCGTGCCGATCGCTGATTTTTTCTGCACGGCTTAACTGGCGCTGTAAACGCTGTTGGTCCGGCAGCATTAACTGAGCAATTTGTATCGATAATTGCGCGCGCGAACAGTGCACTGTCAGTGTTCCTTATTCTTATCCGGATGCCCGGCCTTCAGCGCAATTCAGCGCAATTCACGGAGAAATTGTACGGTTAATTAAATTCTGTTAACCTGGTGATCTCTATTTTACTACCGAATTTTACTATCGAGGCGAAGCATGGTGAAATTAGCGATATATAGCAGTAAACAGTACGACCGGGACTATTTTGAACGGGTCAACCAGCAGTTTGGTTACGAACTGGTGTTTTTCGACTTTCTGCTGACGCCCGCTACGGCAAAAACTGCCACCGGGTGCGCCGCCATCTCTATTTTCGTTAATGATGACTGCGGACGCAAGGTATTAACTGAACTGGCGCAACTTGGTGTGAAAATAGTGGCGCTGCGCTGTGCCGGATTCGATAACGTTGATTTAGCCGCGGCAAAGGAGTTGGGTATTCAGGTAGTCCGTGTTCCAGCTTACTCTCCGGAAGCGGTTGCCGAACACGCCGTGGGCATGATAATGAGCCTGAATCGCCATATTCACCGCGCTTATCAGCGTACCCGTGATGCCAATTTTTCTCTGGAAGGATTAATTGGATTCAACATGCATGGCCGCACCGCCGGAATTATTGGTACCGGTAAAACGGGCATTGCCATTCTGCGCATACTCAACGGGTTTGGGATGCGTTTACTGGCCTGCGATCCCTTCCCCAACCCACTGGCATTGACACTCGGGGCAGAATATGTCGATCTCACTACCCTGTACCGCCAGGCTGACATCATTACACTGCACTGCCCAATGTCAGAAGAAAATTACCATCTGCTGAACAGGGCGGCTTTTGATCAAATGAAAAAGGGCGTCATGATAATTAATACCAGCCGTGGCGGTCTGATTGACTCCGCTGCGGCCATCGACGCACTGAAACAGCACAAAATTGGCTTCCTTGGTATGGACGTGTATGAGAGAGAGCGCGGCCTGTTTTTTAACGATAAATCCAGTGATGTTATTCAGGATGATATCTTTCTCCGCCTCTCATCCTGCCACAATGTCCTGTTCACCGGTCATCAGGCTTTTTTAACCGAAGAAGCCCTGACAACGCTCTCTGAGACAACACTGAAAAACATTGACACGCTCATGAACGGGCAGCATTGTCCCAATTTACTCCAATAGTCATTTTTATGCCGGTTGTTCTGCATGATAAGGCCAATAGACGATAAGACTGACAAATAAGGATGAGACTGATAAATGAGGATGAGACTGACAGATGAGACTGAGATTGATAGATGAGACTGAGATTGATAGATGAGACTGAGATTGATAGATGAGACTGATAAAAGAAGATAACAGGATATAAAAACGGGGCCATTTATTGGCCCCCATCAAATAAACGTGCACTATAAGAATTCGGTCATTTTAATTTTATGCGCTGTATTGATGACATTCGGCTATGTTATATTCCGTTCAGACGCTGATGAGCCATGAGTGAATCATTTCAGCTATATATAACCTCAATTTTAACACAGTGATCCTGTTATTTTTTTGGTTTGGCAACGGAGCAAATATGAAAAAGAAAATATTCCTCATCGTATGGTCTGTCGCAGTAGTGATAACGCTGCTTTCTTTTTCCTGCATGCTCTCTCACTCATCATTCCGGTATGAGCATACTTTCATGGATGATACTTCAGCAATGGAATAATAGTTTTTTTAATAAAAAAACAAATTTATTTAACGTAATTTTTACCAGAAACGACGCTAGTTAAATACTTTAACAAAAAATTCATACCACCGTGCCGTAAGAAATAAATTTCAGTATCTTTCGCTACTGAATGCAACGGCACAAAATTTATTTTTCTGCCTTTTGGGATAATTTTAATTCAGCATCAGAGTAAATAAATTATGAATGAACACCAGAAAACTGAAAAAAATTGCTTTCTTATGGATAACCGGTTTCATTTTGATCCCGTCAGTATGAAATTAAGCGACGGCTGTAACCATCAATCCGTTTATATGTCGCACAAAGAAGGGCGATTACTGCATATGGTACTACTGGGTTATAGCCGCAAACATGATCTGATGGAAGGTCTTTGGGGGCAGCGTAATATTATCGTCTCAGACAGTAGCTACTATAAAGTTATTCATTTATTGCGTAAAAAACTGCTCTCCGTCGGGCTGCCTAAAGAAACGCTTCGTACTCAGTCCGGAATAGGGCTGGTTTGTATTCTTCCCGTGCAGCCAGCGGACAATGACAGTACCACATTCACTGCGTGTCATGAAATTAATGACAATCAACAGCACAACAATAACATTAGCAATAACACCAGCAATAACATCAGCCAGACACTGTTTAATGCCAGGCGATCGCCGGAAGCGTTACAACGATTTAATGAAAATCAACTAACCTGCTCTGACGCTGATATTGTATCTTCTGACGTTTTATCTGCTAACAAACACTTTGCTAACAAACACTTTGCTAACAAACACTTTGCTAACAAACACTTTGCTAACAAACACTATGAATACGGAATAAATGTTGGTTTACTGATTATTTTCACCAATATCGTATTTCTTATTTCATTTTTCTGCAAAAATTAAAATCAGGCGTGAGTCATGACTCAAATGTATTGATAGTATCAAAATACCTCAGCACCGATGCAGCCAGACGACATCATTTCTTCGCTGTGCTTTGTAGGACAAACGCTGCTAGCCTCTGCTTTAGATGTACATATGGTAGTGTACATATGGTAGAGCTGCAACAGTCAGCGTGCAGATGTGACTGCCATAATTAACGCCACCACATCGCCAACGCTGGATAATTTAGCGATTTGCGCAGGCGTGATTTTAAACTGATACTGCCCCTCCAGCGCTATAACAAACTCTATCATATAGACGGAGTCCATTTTCAGATCGCCAATAAGCTGGCTGGCCGCGGTTATTTCATAATCGTTAAGCAGAATCGATGCGATAATCGCTGTGATCTCCGCCAAAATCTTCACATCCGGCATGGGGCACGCTGCGGTCTCAGTCGCCATAAATTACACTCTTAAAAAATCTTTAGCGCAGTCGACACAGGACTGGAAGGCACTGGTCATAATGCGGGTCAGGTTATCAAATGTCCGGTTAGCGGAGCTGTAAAGGTCGCCAATACGCTGTGTCGTATTGGTCACCGTGGTCTGGTTGCCATTCCAGGCGGTCTCCCAGGAGCTGTAAGTCTGCTGCATTATCTCATTAGGAGCGATGCTAAAAAAAGAATTAGCGATACTCACTACCATATCAGCCACAATGCTGGTGTCCGCATAAACGTAAATTTTCTGCTTGCCATCCAGCCCAGTCCCCTGCTGCACATAAAAACCAGCGCCTAAATTTTCCTTCCAGTAGTTAACCACCGCAGCCTGGGCAAGCAAATCAGTAGTCCTCTCATCGAAATCTATCGCTTCAAGAAAGTAAATGGCAATATTATCGGGCGGCCTGGTTGTGAGATCGGGATTTTCCATGGAAGTAGCCTTCCCGCTCACCGCGATAGCGGCATGAGCAGCATCCGGCAGTGGATGACTATAGATGCGTAAGCTAATGCCATTGTCACCAGCGGGACGCGGAAAAAGTGGTGCCGTGAAACCTGGAGGAAGGTATTTATACATCGCTGTCAAAAACTGGCTACGAAATCCACTGTAATCAAAGTGTATTCTTCCGGCGTCAGAGGAGGTGCTGGCCTTGAGAAACTTGGTTTTATCATTCATCGCTTTGCTTAGCGTATTGAAAAATCCGGTATATCCCTCTGGATCCAGTGGAGCTGTCTTATTACCACCCATAATATGCTCGTACGCTTTGATATAACTGCTATCAATCTGCTTAATGTCCTCCTGCATCTCCCAAAACATATAAAAATCACTTTTGAAGTCTGCAGCGGGCGGTGGTCCGGGCCAGGGATCGGGCCACGGATTAGGCTCACGTTGCGCTGCCGCGGCGTTGACGGCTCTTTTCTGCCGGTAGAGACTCTCTGCCGTTTGCAGCTGTTTCATGGCGCTGTGCTGGTTTTCACTGTTTTGGATACCCGCCGCCGCCGCATTTTTAATCGCCGCCGGATTATCAATGACCAGCGGCTTAACGCTTTCGGTAAGATGACTAAGCGCCGCCTCCTGCTGCTGGCGCAGGCTCTCCAGCGCTGATGAGGTTGCTCTCACCGGCCGGCTGGCTGGCGGCTTACCAGTGCGCTGTTCAAATCTTTGCAGCAGCCCGCGGATATCCTGATGCGCCTGGAGCGCGCGTTCCTGAAGGGGGCCGGCGGGCAGCGTGTTCGTTAGCTGCTGTTCCAGAGCGATAAGCGCTGCATCCAGGGTGCTGCCCTCATTCACTGCGCTACCGGAAGCCACCGGAGAGCGGGGCATAAAAGTGGTATGAGACTTGCCGATGCTGATATCTGGCATAAAAAGGACTCCCGACAGAACAAATTAACAGAACAAACAGGATAAAAAATAACAGAATGCACAGGCTGTCCATTCTGTTATCAGTGCATCTGTTATCAGTGAAGCGGCGCTGGCTCAGCGACAGAGCCAGGCTCTTATTATTGCTACCGAAAACGACCGGCATTGCTATCGGATCGGATTTAGTATCTGGCCGTTAGCCCCCTCTCACAATGGATGACATCAGGCTAATCGCGCTATCTTTTATTTCCTTTACCAGCCTGGTGAAACTTTCACTCAGTTCATCCAGAACTTTTGTCATCCCTCTTGCCTGTTCCTCACCGGATTCCGCCAGGCTTCTCTGTAACGCGGATTCACTGGCCTCAGCCCCCTTATCCGCAGCAGCCACGCCGGCTCCAGCTGTGGTAGTAGCGCCTGCCAGCTTACCCATTTCTGTCACCGCCATTCCATGCTTATCAGAGGCGTTTATCTGATTTGTCCGGGCGGTAAAATTGAGTTCGATCTCTGCTGTCTCAGCGTCAATTCTGGCGATTTCCGCCCTGTTACTCTCTATTCTGCTTTCCACCTCCGTCCGCGACGACTCATTCATCGCTTTCTGCTTGTCCGTTTTTAAATTGAGGTCATCCTTTTTCAGTGCTGCAGTATCGCTCTTTATTTTTGCGGTCAGGTCGGCTTTATTCTCGGTTAAAGGACCCAGCTCAGCCTGTTTCCCCTTGGCCGCGGTGGTCGCATTACTATTGGCTTTGACACTCATCGCCGTTCCGGCAACGGCGGCCCCGGTACTGGCCACCGTGCCGGCGATGCTAGTGGCCATCTCCAGGGTGGCTTTCTCTATCAGTGCATTCTGCTCATTCTTTGCAGCTTCGGCTCTGACGGCAGTCGATTTTGCCTGCTGTTCAAGGGTGAGATCACGGGTTTCAGCGATAGACTTCTTCAGCTCCGCATTCATGATGTCAGCACTGTTAGTCTTCAGCATAATACCTTGCGATATCACTCCCAGTGTACCACTCACAGGTTTTAGTACGCCGGATACCATAGCGGCCACTTTTTCATCTGTCGTGGCAGTAATAATGGCTGAGATATCAGCTACTACTGTACCCAATTGCGCCAGCACACTGGCGACATCCACCGGTTCACCGTTGGCAGCAGCAACAATCTGCTGCGCCACGGTTTCAATCTCCTGCCTGGCAGCAGAAATCGCGGCAGAATTCTTTTCATCCACCGTCACAGCAGAGACCATACCCAAAACACCATCCGCCACACCTGCCATCGATTTCAGTATTTCCGCCACATCCATCGGTTCACGGGTGGCAGCGGCAGCAATACCGATAACACCGAGCCCTGCACGTTCAGCTCCCTGTGCCAGACCCATAACTATGGCCGCGATCTCCTTATCTGCTATCTTGCTGCCTGTCTTCGATAACTGATTTGCCGCCGCGGATAACTGATTAGCCGACGCGGAGTATGTATCTGTCTTGCCACCGCCACTGGATGACTGTGGATTAAGAATGGCATACAGAATACCAAGACCGCTGTTAACCACCGCAGGCAGTGCACCGGCCACCGCTGCAAAAATATTTCTTTCCGTAGCGCTATTCATCATCTGGGTAAATTGTGCTGTCGCAAATGAGCCCAGCGACGCCATAGCACCAATTATTTTAGTCGCATTTTCTTCAAAAAATTGGAGGGTAGCCTGTTTTTCCGCCGGGCTGGCGGGCTCCCGCAATTCCAGTTTCGGCGCGCTGTCGCTGCCCCCCTTTTTACTGGCAGACTTCACCAGATCGTCTCGCAACGCCTCCATCCCCTTCAGGCTAATGCTGCTGTCAGTGCTGCTGTTAGTGCTGTCAGCAGCATCGCTCTCTACAGGCCCTTTCGGAATGTAAAAACTCGTACTGGTTCGTACACTCATATCATTCATAATGAACCCCTTAGGTCACACTAAAAACACGGTTTAATTATCCGGCAGCATCAGGAAGCGATAGGCTTCATACCGCTAAGAATCGCTTTCGCCGCCTTACCACGGGAACTGGTGACTTCCAGCAGCATCTCCTGGAATTCCGTCAGAAATTTGCGCATCGCAGTGAACAGTTCCATTTCGCTCTTCGCTATCATGGAACCGAATTGCCTTTGCATCTGCTCCTCGAACTGTGACTTTGCCAGCGCTTTGTTGAGTTCTTCGGTGTACACCGCCTGCGGGATGCCCACGCCCACCGATGTTGCCGCCTGGACTCCGGTAGTCACTACCTTCGTCGCGGTCTGTAGTGTCGCTACACTTACCTCCGTGGCTGCGGAGAGGGATTTCATTATCGGAGCCACCATTTTGCTGAGATACTGTGTCGCATTGGATGCCAGCGATTTTACCAGGTTCGGCACCGCCTTACTCGCGATACTCGACAGCATTTTTGAGCCAGCCGCCCCCATTCCACCAACCATCATCGCGACGACACCAATGGCCACGACAATTGCCCCAAGAATTGCACTCGCCATTTTGATCCCGGATCGATCGATGGGCTCAGGTTCCGGAAGACCCAGCGCCTTGGCACCTGCCTTTGCTATTCCATCAATCGCGTCCGCGACAAGTTCAAGCACCGCAGTAACTGCTTTAGTAATGCCCTCCATAATCGGTTTCATCACACTATCCATAAAGCTTCCCATAATGGTAAAGCCTGCACCCGCCGCCTCCAGAACGGTGTCCACTACCAGTATCGCCAGTGCCGCCGCGGCAAACACCAGGGATGCCCCGCCGGTAAAAATTGCGGCAACAAAACTGATCGCGGTCACCAGCGCCGCAACCAGTTTCATAATGCATCCCATAGCATCCGATTTTCTTTTACTCTCTACCGCCTCCGCCAGGCTTTTCTGGCTTTCGGCAATTCTGGCGGCATCAATAGCCTGACTCTTTTTCAGCGCCGTATTCATTTTATTAATTCTGTCTGTATCGAGATCAGCCATAAACTGTGCCATGATCAGCGCCATTTTGGCGGAAGACGTGTAAACATCCTGCTGCATTTGCCCCGTTTCCGGATAGTTATGCGAAGCATTCCAGGCCGATAATTCACCATGGAATTTCTCATTCGCATCAGCGATGGCATTAAAATTCGTGACCAGTTTATCCTTGATGACTGCCACCTTTCCCTCCTGGGTAGTGACTGCGCTGGCAGCCGCAGCGGCCTTTGCCTGCAAATCTGCATCATTAGGGTTGTCCGCAGCCGCAGCGGCGGCATCGGCACTCGCTTGCTTCAGCCCGTTCAGGGTCTCCTCGGCGCTACTCAGCTCACCCTGCAGCTGGGCATTATCATCGGTCATACCGGCAATCGCATCAGCGGATGCCTGAAAAGCAGCGACTGTAGAATTGTTGGCTGAAGCCATTGCCTGCATAGTCCCCATCATCTTTTCAACAGAGTTACTATCAAGTAATTCCAGTACCTTACCGAATAATAAGCTCATGGCAGCTCTGCTGCTCAGCGGCCTGTCGTCATCAGCCAGGCTCTGTTCTTCTTCAAGCACAGCGGCTGCGCTGGTGGTTTGCACCGCATTAGCAGCCAGCTGACTGTCGACGGCAAATTTACCTTCTTTGGCAACCGCGTTGTTCTGCAGACTCTCCCGTTGATTTACCGCTCTGTTTTCGCTCTTATCCCGGTTCTGTACCTTACTTTTACCTTCATTACCGACAAATTTGGTCAGCGAATTGGTATCTGGCGTATCAGCGCCCGAACTGCTATCCGGCGCATACTCACCGCCCTCATCATTGCTCAACAAATTCTCTGACAGATTGCCACCTTTAGCCGGGGCCGGGGCCTGAGTCTGAGTCGGTGCCTGATTTGTACCCGCATTGCCAGCAGCTGTAACCGGCAGGCTGCTATCCGCTACATCAGCGTGGACACCGCTGTCTGGTACGGATGTGCCGGCACTCTCTTTCACAGGGGCACTACCCTTATTTTGTTGACTCTGCTGACTCTGCTGACTCTGCTGACCTTGCTTCGCGCCGAAGAGCAGGCTGGGGGAGGGGCTGTGGTTCTTCGCCATACTGCCGCTGAATTGTCCCTGTTTTGCCGGTAAAGTATTATCCGTGCTGCGACGCTGGCGGCTGGCGTTATCATCCGCGCCTGGGCTTTTTTTCAGTTCATTCGGTTTATTCAGTTCACCAGAGTGTCCCTCTGCTTTAGCATTCTGCTGAGCGGGCCGGTCAGTTTCGGAGGCCCGCTCCGTACCGGCAGCGCTGTTTGCATAGTTCGCCTCCTTGTTTGCTCCCCGCTCAGCCTGCGTTTTACCCTCTGTCTGCGGCTGTTTCTGCTGTGCGGTGCTGCTGCTTTTCCGGATTTCTTCGCGGATCAGCCGTACCGCATCCTTAATGGCATTGGGATCAGGATCCGGTAACTTTGGCGCATTAGGATCAGAGTGCCCGGCTGCGGCATCCTGTTCTGCCCCGCCGCTCGCCAGCCGGGTTGCGACTTTAGAAAATTCCTGATTTGCCTTAAGCATCACAGCACTGGGATCAGCAACTGTCTGGTACTTATCGAGTATTTGCTGCCTGATACTCTCAGGCAATTTATTGGGTGATGAATTTATTGAACTGTTCATAATATTATCCTGTTAAATCAATTTATTAAGAAAAATAAAACTGTAATAACGGGACTATTCGGTGGGATGAAGATGTTCCATTTCTGTCTGCTGATTATTCAGCGTCTCAAGATAGATCGTGGCTTTTTTCTTTAATTCTTCGTCAGTCGAATTCTCAATGACCATTTCAAAACATCGTTTCGCATTTTCGCCTTTTTTAAGCATAATGTTACACTGCCCGGCATAAAACATGGCCCGGTACTCACCCGGTCCGGTACGGTCCTCTCTTTTTTTAGGGATAGCATAGGCCAGCGAATAGAGCTCCAGTGCTTTTTCGTAACGTTTTTTAAGCTGATAAACCGCCGCCAGCCCCATCATATAATCGGCGTTATAAAAATCGTAGATCGATAAAAACCGAAAAAAAACTTCTGCATCATCCAGGCGCCCCTGGTTATAAAATTCATGGGCATAGGTATAAATACCTTTCATAAAGGTATCCGGGATGCCCTGTATATCTTTTAAAGTTGCCCCCCCTTCAATCGATTCAAATAATTTAGCAACAAACGCATCACCCTGTTCATCGTTCATCGGAGCATCGCGAGCAGTGTGTTTTGCTTTATGTTGTTTATGCGTACTTTTATCGCTCATTTCTCTCTTTCTCCTGCATATTAAAAACGATTTTTTTTCGTATAATATTCAGAATAGTCATGTATTCATGAATAGCTGTAATAAATCGCCCGTAATTAAAAATTTATATTTTACTAAAAATAATTGAGGAAAATTTCCAAATTTTTTTATATAATTGACTTAAAGTTTATGATTAATTCTTATTCTGGTAATACACTCTCTGTCGGGCTAAAAAGACGTTCCTTGCGGTGGTCACCACCACTGAACTCCACTTGTTTTAACCATAACAGTATTCTCATCACATCGATCAGTGATTCGTCACGCACAAAACTGTACAGCTGGTGATTAAAATAAATATTACGTGCGATACGCACATCTCTGACCACCGGTACACCGATTTCCTCAGCATAAGCAACAACGGCCAGTGCCTGAGCATTTCTGGCACGTACAGAAATAAACGGTAGCTCAACGACATCAGGATCAAAATAAATCGCTATGGCAATATGAGTAGGGTTAGCCAGTACAAATTCTGAACTTGCTACATTCGATTTCATTTGCCCGGACAATAACTCAAAATGTGCCTGTTTACGGGCGCTTTTAATTTCCGGATTCCCTTCAGATTCTTTATATTCTTTTTTAACTTCATGTTTCTCCATTTTTTGGTCTTTGACATGCAGAAAATATTCTGTCAGAGCATCAAAAAGCAATACCAATAGCGATGTCCCTAAAAAAATAAATACGAAAGAAATACCCATTGAAAGAAATTCATTGATCAGTGTATTAATACTTCCGCGGTAAATCATAAAAACTTCACGTTTATATAAAATATAAAATATATATATGGAAATAAAAAAAACAACCAAATAAAGCAAAGCTTTAATAATCTCTTTAACAGAACGCATACTGAATATTTTTTTAAAACCAGAAACAGGATTTACGTTATTCAAATCCAGCTTTACCGCTTCCGTCGCCAGCTGAAATTTACTTTGAAATAAAGCAAATAAACCTCCGCTAAATAAACAAATACCTATAATGGGTAATACCATAATAAAATACAACTGGAGAAGTGTTTTGATATAGTGATGCATATCGGTCTCTCCAGGATGTAATAATAGATTTTTAACAAATCCGACAAAGGAAAAAAAACTAAAACCTGAACCGATAAATCCAATACCACAGAATAAAACAATGGCCGCTGTCAGATCTTTACTTTTAAATGTTTGCCCTTTTCTGGCAGAATCCCGGAGTTTTTTCTCCGTGGGCTGCTCGGTTTTTTCCGCCACCGTTAACGCTCCATCATTTGATAAAAACTATTCATATCAAACAAATCCATTAATTCTGACGGCAATCCGCTAGTGAAATAAATGATTAAAACGCAGAATGCGATAATACTTTTAATCGTTAGCGATAAAGAAAATGCATTGAGCTGTGGACAAAAACGCGAATACACACCAAGAGCAACTTCACATAAAAACATCACCACCAAAACCGGGGCTGATAATATCAGGCTACGGGCTATCATGGCATTAAGCCATACACCCATTTCAGGCCAGTTGAAATTTCCTACTACAGAGCCAAACGGAATATGCTGATAACTGCTGGCTAACGCCTCCAGTAATAGCAGCATTCCCCCCTGATTCAGGAAGATAACACTACAAAAAAAATTAAGAAAGGCACCCAGTATTGAAGTTTCGGCCCCATTGGAGGGATCGATAGTGTCACTGATCGTAGCCCCTCTCTGGTTATCGATCAGTTCACCAATGTTACTGGCAATCCAAAAGGGAACGCAGACTACAAATGCTAACACCATCCCGGTAAAAAGCTCACTGCTAATAATAACCAGAATTGCCGTATTTTCCAGCGCTGATCGCATAGGAAAAATGAGCGGCCACATTCCAAGAATAATAAGATATATCAGTACATTTTTAAATAACAGACCATTTAAAATACGGTCATTAAAAAAAGGCAGTAAATAAAATACCGGTGCGATCCTCACATAGCTCATGGCAATGAGCAATATCTGATCATTCATTTATGAATGCCATGCATAATCATGCGTTAGCGAGCCAGTGCTATCTGAAAAATCTCAGTAGCAAAATTCAATACCTTGTCAGACAACCAACCTGAGATCGCAAACAAACAGCCAAATACTGATAATAATTTTACACCGAAAGGAAGAGTTTGTTCCTGTAATTGCGTTACTGTTTGTATTAATCCAATAATAAGGCCAACAAAAGTTGCTACCGCCACAGGGCCAGCCGATAGTACAACAATCAATAACATTGCTTTATTACTGGCATAAAAAATATTTTCCATAAACCTCCTGAAATAATTATATTTTATTATTAACGGTATCCTGTTGTTAGTTTTATCAGTTTCATGTATGAGATAAATCTATATATTGCAAAATAAGTCCTTTTGATAATAAAGCCCAGCCATCCATTGCCACAAACAGAATAAGTTTTATTGGGACCGAAAGTGTTACCGGACTCATCATCATCATTCCTAATGCCAGCAAAATACTGGATATGACGAGATCGATGACGACAAAAGGCAAATAAATATAAAATCCAATAGTGAAGGCATCTTTTATTTCACTCAGTGCATAAGCGGGGAGCAAAGAGAAAAGTGAATCCATCTCTTCCTGCTCACCATTTTCATTATCACTTTCAGCTATCTGTTTTCCTTGTGTTCTTTCAAAAAAAACTACTAATTCAGGATCGGCATACTTACGCAAATAGGTTTTATAACCTGACAAGCCGGTATCCATAAATTTATTTACTGATAATTCATTGGTTAAATCAATTTTATTTGTTTGAAAATAAATATAAATATCCCTTGTTACTGGCGTCATAACAAATATTGACAATATCAGCGCAATACCATTTAATGTCATATTTGATGGCACCTGTTGTACGCCAAGTGCATTTCTTATCATGACAAGAACGATAGAAAATTTTATAAAACACGTTCCTCCAGCTACAATAAATGGAATAACAGTGATAAAAGATAATAGCGCAATCAATGAGATGTCATTAGACATAATAATTACTTACCTTTATCCTCACCGAAATAGACTTCCTGCACTTCTACCGCAAGGTTATCGCCAATTTGAATTAGCTCTCCTTTAGCATAACGTTGATTATTCACCATCATTATTATTTTTTTCTCTGCATCAGGAAGTAATTTTATCAGGCTCCCCGCCTGTAGCTGAGACACTTCATCAAGCGTCATAGTTTGTTGCTGCAGTAAGAAATTCATTTTTAAATTTATTTTATTCAGCTCAAATTTATCCGGGGATGTGATCGACCTGGGTATATTTTCATCATTAATCACCGCACCACTTTCGTCACTGCTTTCTTCTGATTCATTTTCTATATCTTCATTAATCTCTTCTTCTGTTTCCGTATCTTCTTCATCATATTCATCTACCATAATGCTCCCCTCGTCTGACAGATTAAAACTAAAAGCCAGTCTGTCAGCAATATAAACCCGATGTTTAATTCGTTGAATCAATAACAGATCACCGTAGCTAACAGACATCAGACGTACTGATTTTATCCGGCTGCTGCCAAGCGAAAACGTCAGAGGTACTTTCAGTGCCCATGGAGGAGCAAAAACAACGGGCGGTAGCATCGACGAAGGAATAGCGTCAAACAGCAGCTCTCCTGCCGTGCTGGGTATCTTTATTTTTTCACCGGCTATCTCTGTGCCGGCAACAACACGTACCTCTTTTACTTCATACCCAGGCGGAGCCAGAGCAGAAATGGATAATTTCGGTACTTTCAGAGCAAATACATAACCAAGATAAAAAGGATCAATATCCCGCCACGCCAGCGTGTCCGGTGTAACCAGTTTATTTTCCAGCCACGCTACAACATCCAGCATCGACTGACAGACGACACCATCAGCATGCAATTCAAACTGAAAATAGTTTCGTTCTTTTATTGGGATAAACAGAGGCCGCAATGCGTTAATTTTTATCTGCAACCCGCGAAGCATGGCAATATTTGGCTCTATTTTCCTCAGCCTCAGTGAGGCCACATCACTCATTCATCATCCCTGTTCTCGTCATCCTCAGGCTGATGAGCAGGCTGCCTCCTTTCCTGATCACCGTTTTGAGTAACGATAGTCAGTGGACTATCCTGTTGCCAGCCCGCCTGATTATCCAGCAACGCACGTCCTACACGATCGTCAGAAGCCTCGGCCAGCGTTGCATTCCGCCGCACTGAAATATTCACTAACGGATCACCCTGCCAGCTTTTAAACGGATAACTAAGCTGCCTGACAGACTCTGTACCTGTTTTTATTTCGCCCTCAGGCATGCTTATCACTGCCTGTTTCGCCGGGTTTTCCTGCAACGCTTTTGCCGCAGTTTCCTGCTCCCGTACTGCACTGCCCTCTGCCGCGCGCAACAGCACTGATTGTAATGCTACGCTGCTTTCCTCTTTTTTGCGTTTTTCGCGGCGTAAAACATGATCAACAACTGACCCGGCACTCGCTGCCACGTCACTCCTGGCACTTGCTGCCACGTCACTCCTGGCACTTGCTGCCACGTCACTCCGCGCACTCGCTGTCACTTCAGGCCGCACACTCGCTGTCACTTCAGGCCGCACACTCGCTGTCACTTCAGGCCCGGCATTCATTGCTACCTCAGGCTGCGCACTCGCTGCCACCTCAGGCCGCGCACTCGCTGTCACTTCAGGCCCGGCATTCATTGCTACCTCAGGCCGCGCACTCGCTGTCACTTCAGGCCCGGCATTCATTGCTACTTCAGGCTGCGCACTCGCTGCTACCTCAGGCCGCGCATTTGCTATCACTTCAGGCCGCGCACTCACTGCCACTTCCGCCCCGCTGCGGTTCGCTGTTGCGTTAAACTCTGCTTCGGCAAAACGATGCGACGAAACCTTTTTTTCTGATAATTCAATAAAATCTGTGCTCAATGCCAAAGAAATAACATCAGATTTTAACACCGGTTGTACTAATACAGGCACGACCTGATCTTCCGGCCGTAATCGATCACGCAGATTGCATTTGTCACTGATATCCTTCTCTGCCGATGTGTTAGCTTTCTGTTTAATGAGCTGATACTCTTTTAACAGTTGTTTTCCCTGCTCTTCCAAACGGTGATCAGCAAATTCTCTGGCGTGACGCTGACTGGCTTTATTTAATACAATTTTATTTAATCGTTCCGTTTCTCGCGCGGCAGTGACCGACGTTTTATTGCGAATAGTATCAATTATATTAGCCATAAATTGCCAGCTCCTGAATTTCATTTTCATTATTCAGCTCAATCATCAGCGATCGTTCAAGACGTTTTTGTTTGAGCATCAGTTCAAATTTATAGGATTTTTTATTAAGCGTTTTAACCACCAGATTAGATTTTTTAATATCTTCACTCAGTAGCAGCAGCTGATTTTCCAGTTCCGCAACCTGCTGATGAAGCATTTTGACCTGATAAATGATCACAGCTATTTTTCGTCGGTTTTCTAATAATGTTTGATAAGATATCTGGCCTGTACGCTGATAAAAATTTATTTGCTGTGATAATAAATTAATGCTACGGAGTATTTCATTTTTTTCCTTCTGCAATTTTTCAACTTTATTTTTTAAGCCGCTAACTTCTCTCATCGCATTACTGGATTTCTGATAAAGAAATTTTAAATAAGATTTTTCCTTATGCCACAATGTCATAAAAACGCTCTAACGTTTCTTCATAACTCGATGACTCATCCATGGGCTGACGCAAAAAACTTTCAATTTCTTCTTTTAATTCCATTGCCCGATCGTTCTCTGCATTCTCACCAGGGCGATATTCTCCCATATCGATGAAAAGCTGCATCTCCTTCTGACGGGATAATAGATCACGCATCTGTGATGCTGCCAGGCGCTGCGGTTTATCGACCACCAGAGTAAAGACCCGACTGGCACTTTTTAGTACATCAATAGCGGGAAAATGCCCGACAGCTGCCAGTTTTTGGCTCAAATAAATATGCCCGTCCAGAATCGAACGAATTTCATCACCGATGGGATCGGGTTCTTCTTCGTTCTCAAGCAGTACCGTATAAAACGCCGTTATTATACCTTTTGCGGTTTTTCCCGGCCGCTCCAGCAAACGGGGCAGACTTTCAAATATCGATGCGGGATATCCACGTCTTGCGGGTAATTCTCCCGCGGCGAGCGCAACATCGCGCAGAGCTCTTGCATAGCGAGTCATTGAATCGACAAACAGCACGACATTTTTACCCTGATCCCTGAAATATTCAGCAATCGCTGTCGCTATCATGGCCGCATTACAGCG
This sequence comes from Enterobacterales bacterium, assembly GCA_947478475.1. Classification (GTDB taxonomy): domain Bacteria; phylum Pseudomonadota; class Gammaproteobacteria; order Enterobacterales; family Enterobacteriaceae; genus CANJWD01. The sequence goes on along the minus strand of CANJWD010000010.1, from coordinate 14,906 downwards.
CTCTACCGAGGGCCTGTCGGAAGTGGCATACACCACAATAACGTTACCACCTTTAGGGGACTGAGCAATATCACGAACAAATTCTGTTACCTCCCTGCCCCGCTCACCAACCAGTGCCACGACGTAAACATCAGCATCCGAGTGGTCGATAAGCATATTCATTAATGACGTTTTACCACAACCCGCGGCGGCAAAAATACCGATCCGCTGCCCCTGCCCACAGGTTAAAAGGCTGTCTATTACCCTGACACCTGTTATTAAGCGTTCAGTAATGGGTCTGCGCTCACTGAATAAAGGAGGAGTACCATTAACACTTCTCTGTTCAATGGGTGCATCCGGCCTGGACAGCTGTTCTGTTAATGACTGCGCCACAACACCGTTAGCATCCAGCACTTTTCCTAATAAATTTTCACTAATATCCAGTAAAAAACTGCTGCCTGTCGGTTCGATAACCACCTGTAGTGATAATCCATTCGCACTACCCAACAGACTGAGCACCGCCTTTCCCTGATGAAAACCAACAACCTGAGCCTTGCTCACCACATCGTTTTGCAGTAACGACGCCTTTATCAGACACAGCTCACCGACCGAAACCCCTTTCAGCGGGGCCTCAATAATCGAACCATGAATCAGTGTAGGATGTGCTGCCTCATTAAATAGTGAATGCATTGCTACCATCAGTTAGTTATGCAACTAGTTATGCAACAAGTCATGTACGAACACCAGATGATTAAAAAAGTGTTCCAGCGCAGCACTGAAATTTTCCTTCGAATCAAAACAGGAGGGCTGAAGGGCCGCACAAAGCTCCAAATTCGCTTCCCCCTTACACAGAGCCGGCTGGCCTATACTAAATTGCGGATAGGACGCCTCAACTTGCCAGGTTAACAAAGGCCCGCTGACCTGACCAAGCGTATATTCATTGTATTCCGCCACAGTGGCCCAAAGCATGATAGTCCCATCCTGATCCGTGATATTTATGCTGGGACGCTTATCAATATCGATAGTAATTGTTGAGTGATTATCAAGATTATCAACAACCAGGTCATCGCGACCGAAATCGCGCAAACATTCTTTTAATATCCCAACTACATTATAACTCATAAATGACACCTCATTTTATTAAAAATAATTAAATTTTATACCGTTTTCATAACAACAACATCTGTTCCTTCAGCTATTTCTCCAAAAGAAAGCACTTCAAGTTCAGGGTATCTGGACTCAATAAGTTTTTTTAAGAAGCGCCGGGTATCAACCGATGTTAATACCACAATATCCCGCAATGACAAACGTACGTCACGTAATGCTAATGCAAATAAATCCAATATATTATCCACATTATGCGGTTCAAGATTTAAAAATGAACCAGCTGAAGTCTGACGTATACCTGCACGAATTTGATCTTCAATTTCTGCAGAAATCATGATTGTTTTTATACTACCACGCTGTGAAAATTTATTTGAAATATAACGTGCCAACGCTGTTCTGATATGTTCCACCAATAAAATAGGGTCCTTTTCTTTCGGTGCCCATTGCACTAATGCCTCCAAAATAAGCTTCATATTACGGACAGATACTTTTTCATCTAACAGACGCTGAAACACATCAGATATACGCTGAACGGTAGCATGTCTGTAACATTCTTTTAGTAATTCTGGATAAAGTTTTTCCAAATCATCCAGCAAATTCTTAGTTTCCTGTACACCAAAAAATTCACGTATATTTCTTGACAGCAATGCCGAACAGCAGCGATAAATTTCCTCAATATCATCACGATATGTACTATTCAGTTGTATTAATTTTTCTCTGTCATTTTCAGGAACCCAGCAACTGATCACACCATTTCCCTCATCAACAAAATGTGTCTTAAACCCTAACATGGTAAATTCTTCGTAATTACCCAATATTTTAAGATGATTAAATATTATCGGATAACTTCCTGCTTTTATTTCATTAATAAGAATAATAATAATATTTTCATCTACATTTTCTGAAAAATTTACCACTACCGTTGGTAACCGGTAACCATATTCAACAAAAATTTCTTTTTTTAGTCTTAAATCTAATTGTTCTTTTTCTAAGTGTTCACGGTGCGTTTCTGCAATTGTAATGATAATAGGAACGGCTTCAGGAACAACATTATCAATATCAAATTTATTGCTAGCGTCCTCTTTTTTACCTTTTATACGATTGAGTAATCCACCCTCTTTCGTTTTAGCACCACTGCCGCTAACTTGTTTGTCTTTATATATTTTGTAAGTTCGCTGTAAATACATTGCCATCAACCCAAAAGCCAGCATCAGGAAAACACCAGTTGGGAATCCAGGTAAAAAGCCAATCGCCACGGCTAAACACGCGGTCACTGCCATAGTGAAATTATTAGCGAATAATTCGCTCATAATATTTTCACCCAAATTTTTATCATTAGTACCAACCCGAGTTACCATAAAGCCCGCACTGATTGAAATTAATAGTGCCGGAAGTTGCGCAACCAGACCATCACCTATCGTTAACATCGTGTAAGTATTTAATGCTTCTGTCATACGCATACCAAGCTGTGATACCCCGACAGAAATACCACCAATAAAATTGACAAACATAATGATGATACCTGCAATAGCATCACCTTTAATAAACTTCATGGCGCCATCAAAAGAACCAAATAGCTGACTTTCATTTTCTAAATCTGAACGCCGTTTTTTCACTCCTTCGTTATCGATAATGCCTGCTTTTAAATCGGCATCAATACTCATCTGTTTACCCGGCATCGCATCAAGTGAGAAACGTGCAGCAACTTCAGCAACGCGTTCAGAACCTTTAGTAATAACGATAAACTGTACAATAGTCACAATAAAAAATATTACGAAACCGACGACAAGATTATCACCGATAACAAATTGTCCAAATGAAGCAATGATATCACCGGCATCCGCCTGTAATAAAATCAAACGACTGGTACTGATTGATAATGATAATCGAAACATAGTGGTTATCAATAGTACCGAAGGAAATGTGCTAAAATGCAAAACCCTGGTAATATAAAATGAACTCATAAATATTAAAAGAGAAATAACAATATTTAAACCAATAAGAAAATCAACCAGATAAGTTGGTAACGGCACAATCAGCATGGCAATAACCAGTACCATAATACCGAGTACGATCAACTCCGGTTTGGCGCTAATTTGTAACAGAATTTTTTTTAACATCATGCCGCTCATAAAATTTCATATAATTTCTTTAAAACTCGCCACTTATTTTTTTAAGGGTGAGTTGCGTCTGCGCCCTAATCGACGTTCCTGATCATAGATGTCGGTCATTATATCGCGAAGACTTTCCAGAAGTTCATCCCTCATTTCTTGTGATAAAAATATATCTACTGGCAATGCACTAAAAGCATAAATAAACGTTTGTATCAAAGATGCCTTTATATTTAATGTTAAACCAGTATAAACTTCCATCAACTTATTAAGTTCTTTTTTAATATCTTCAGGCCGCATGATACCAGTAACAAAAATATGTAAAAAATCTTTTTTTATCGGTGATTTTATACGTGATATCAGCAATGCCATTAATTTTGTAATAAAAGATTCTTCAACTGAATACAATACTCTAATTTGTCCTACTTTCTCTAAAAGCGGTCCAAATTCTGCACTATTTATGGCACTGGGCGCTAAAGATTGCATGTCACAGACCAGTGCCTGTAACATAAAGTCAAGCAACTGCTCTCGCTGTTCTTCGTTATATTGCTTTGTCCAGTCATCATAGATATAGACAACAGGGCCTTCAAACATAATAAATTCACGATAAAGTGATCGTAAAGCGCGCGGATCTTTTAAGATTGATTTAGAAAAAACACGGGCCTTCAGTGCTACATTAATACCCGCACGAATTAGTCCTTTATTATCAGATTTTTTTAATTCATCGACCAGTTCTTCCAGTAATTCACGCTGTGTTTTCTTGACTTTCTTGCTACGTAATAATTCAAGTAAAATTAGCAGTAAATCACTGGGATCATTAAATAAAGATCTCAGTAACTGATTGAGCTGTTGCTTGTTAGTTTTATTACTACTGAGTACTTCAAAAATTTTATCGAGTTTAACATCAACATCTTCATCTAAAATACGATCAACATTTTCACTGCTTTCTGATCGTTTACGGCCTATGTCCCTAAATCTGCCAAATTGAGTGGCCGCCATTGACATATTGTCAGAAAATTCCAGAGCCTTATTAAGTTCACTAACCTCTCCTTCCGATACAATATTTGCTTCTGGTGACTCTGCGGGAGCAGAAGCAGGCTGTTTAAGCAGATCCAGCCTTGAATGACCACCAGTGACAGGACTTAGCGCCATAATTATTGACTCACATAATTTTTAAGCATGTTCACTGTCTGGCGTAATTTCAGGTTAGAGCTCAGTATGGGATTTTCTTGCAACACAGAGCCGTTCCACTCCTCACCAAAATTTAATAATTTTGGCTGGATTAAAAAAATACGTACCATCTGTTGTTTAGAATCTGATTTATAACGAAACAGCGCACCAATTAAAGGTATATCGCCAAGAAGAGGTATTTTTAATACTTTATTTTCATTTTGCTCACGCGTATAACCACCAATCAACAAACTGCTGTCTCTCGGTACTCTGGCTACCGTACTGATTGTTGTCCGCCCAACCATCGGTAAATTATCAACCTCTTCACGCTGAGAAGTATTACTGTATTTTAAACTGCCATCTTCTATATTAATTATCATCTCGATTTCTTTTCCTTTAAAAGAAACACGCGGTAATACGCTTACTAAAGTACCATAAGTAATATCCTCCAGTGAACTGTTCCTTTCTCCAATTAATTTTGCGTAAAAAGTCGTATTATTATCGAATACTGCGGGTACGTTTTCTTGTGTCAGAATTATTGGTCTTGAAATAACCTGTGCGTCTCCTTTACTGCTTAGCGCATTCACATTAGCTAAAAACTTGGCTCCGTTAATAACATCCAGTTCACTGCTATTAAAACGGATTGCAGCATTTGCTGTGGTGAAATTTGCCTGCCAGCGTACACCCAGTTCAGTAAAGTGGCTTTTAGCAATATCAATAACCCATACAGATAATTCAATTTGCTGTTTTGGCACATCGAGTGTATTAATTAACTGTTCGATATAACGTACCTGAGAACTGCTGCCTTTCACCAGTAAACTATTCGTATCCCGATAGGCAACAATAGAAAGGCCGCCTGCTTCAACTATTTTTTTTCCATTGGATCGCTCTGACGTTGCATAAGGCACTTCCTGATAATTACCATCGCTTCCATCTTTTAAACCTTCTGCCGCCGCATTGGCAGATATTTGTGCTTTGAATTCTGCTCTGCTATTCAGTAAACTGTTAATTGCTGTTGCTACTCCTGGAACATTAATAAGATCACCTCGCATTGCATAGGCGCGATCGTTAACAAAAGTATTTTTAAGACGTATGACACGAATATCCTGAATGCCGAATTCTTTTTCCTGCATGTAAGTTTCATCCAGATATTTTGCCGCCGCTTTTATTAACTCCACATAAATCGGCGGCCCCGCCACATAAAATGAACCCGCATCATATTTAGCCCGTGCGGGATAGCGTTCATCATAAAGACCGGTGGTTTTTAGATAACTAATTAATTCCTGATAGGGAGCAAAGCGTAACTGAATTATTTCATTTTGCAGCTCTGTATTAGCAAAAATATAGAGTGACTGACCGTCATTAAACCAATTCAATGCCATATTAACAGTAAGCTGGCGCAGCGTTTTTTCCGGGTCAGCCATATTAAAATCCCCTGTTACTTTGCGTTTTTTTACTTCAGCGCTGCTAATAATAGCTTTACCTAATTTTACTGACAGAGCATCAAATACATTATCTACCCGCGTATCAACAGCAACAAATATATTGTTATTATTTTTTTCATTAGCCGTTATCACACTAATTTCTTCATTTTTATCAATAGCAACCGCGCGTGAGGACAACAAAAATAACGTAACCGATAAAAAAGCAGTACCCAAAAATATGTATTTTGTTCTAAACAGATTTTTTTTCATAGAGTAACCATTCTAACGACCTGAATTCGCTCGGCGTAAACCCAAAAAATGACTTAACATCTTTAGCAAAATGTGATGCCGAAGCATAACCATTATTTGCTGCAATATTACTGAGACTCTGGTTGCTTTCAATAATTTGTAATACAGCAATACACACACGCCAGGCACGCAGTTGCCCCTTAGCATTGATACCAAGGTGTTGTTTACATAAACGTCTAAAATGGGAACTTGATACGCCATACTGGCTACGCATATCCTCCACCCGATTCCCTTCCGACATTTCCGATAATAAATGGGAATTAATCCAGTAGCTTTCATGAGCCCGAATTGCCGCCCACAACATGTTCAGTGACTGATCATGGCACAACACGGCGTTCACTATTTGTGTTTCAATTTTATCGTCACTTTTGGCTGATTCAGTTGGAAATATAAATTGTGGCTCCGTATCAGGGAGGTGATATTTTTCATTACCCGACTGGACGATTCCGGCAGCATCAATGAAGGCGAACAGTTTGGCGATGCGCGATAGCGGTAACAATTCGATATTCCACTCACCAGCATGAACATCAATCGCCTCACCATGGTGAATGAGCATAAAGCACGATGACGTGACAACCGCTTCATAACTGCTTTTGTTCTGGCTGGATAATCCCTTTGGCCTGCCGCGCCACACAAGCATGCCATCACCATTTTTGAGATGTGCTCTAATCAGTAATATTTTATGTTCAGTATCAAACTTACTGGGTATGCCATCGCTCTTCATCAATGAACCAGAGCTCAGCTCAGTCATATCGCTACCTTTTTATGAGCCATTAAAAATAATTAACCCAGTACTCATTGTTATTGAGTATACATTTTTTCATCATTTGCAACAGATATGCCAGATACATTTCAACATCTAACGGGTACGATCAACAGATGGCTGAAAACAGCCAGTTATGTTTGCTGTAAGAAAATGGGTTGTCAAAGGAAAGTTTTAGCCCAGGACTACCCGTAACTTCCGCCAGGAGTTTGTTCTAAACCTATTGAAATAGCTGATAATTTTTCAAAAAAAGGCCCGAAATGCGCATCTGTTGCAGGTAACCATGTCGGCGCCTTTTCACCCATCCTTAATTTCATCCATCCCTAAGTTGTCTGTCTGATGTTTCATAGCAGTATGGCGGTTGTTACCTGGTTCCTAAACGTACATAAGTCAACAAGTACAGAGCAACAGAAAGGAGAACAAAGGTAAGAGTAACTAACATAAAATAATGGCTATTCATTAAAAAAGAAACAGAGGAACGTTTTAAATAATATTTAAGGACAATTTTAATTTACTTGTTTTAAATAATATCTACTCTTAATACTAGGCAGGTTTGTATCACACCAAAATGTATTTCATTAGATCTCAACAGGAGATATCAGCGTGCTATTCACTCTCAGGGTTCTGTCTGGTGGAATGTCAGGCAGCGAGCTGTTGCTATCGTCAGGAAATTATCGGGTTAAAACCGGTAAAAATCCTGACAGCACTGATTCCGACGTAAACACTCTGAATGACGAAAATAAATCTGCCATTACGTTATTTATTCCTTGTGATGATTCTGACAATTCCTATTATATCGATCTGACAGAAAACAGCATCGCCTCTGCGGATAAAAACAGTGAATTTACTATAACGTGCATCGCTGCAGCGGGTTCATCTAAAACTACACTCTTCAAATTTAATCACGTCGTGCAGACCGATAATTTGATCATCGCTATAAAAGAACAATCCGAAGAGTGGAGTGACGCTGTCATAAAATACGTGCCCGTTATGATTAAAGAGAGTGATATTTCTTCTGCAAAAAATCATGAAAAAATAAACCGGAAAAATATATTCAAAACACTCACCGTTTCAGTCAGCGTGGTCGCTATTTTAGGCATACTGGCTGGTGTAGCATGGTTTAATTATTCACAGTCTGAGCAAACGGTAAAAAATTCTCTGTTCGAGACAGTAGCGGGATCGGTGAATCCCGTCAGTATTGTTAAAGACAATACAAATACTTATTATCTATTTGCAGAAACACAACGGGATTATGACTGGATTTTACAGGCATTGCAGAAAAATCCCCGGCCCCGTGACGAAAAAATAGAAGTTATTTTGCTTTCAGCAGCGCCAGAAAAACTTACCAATAAATTTTGGGAAAAAAATTATCAGGTATTAACCGTTGATCTTTCATCCCCTATGCAGCCTGTGATAAAAATCGTCGCCGGGCCAGAATTAACGTCAGAAAAACTAAAAGAATTAAAATTACTGGCATTAAAATGGATGCCTTTCGCACAGGATATGCTGATTAAAACCTATCCAAAAAATGCCGTTATCAGTAATGCCGAAGAAAGCTTAAAATTGATTTATTTACCCTTTGCCAAATTATCCACACCGCAGGGAGCAACATTTAGTATTCGTGCTGCGCTGAGTGATAATGAGCTCTTTCAGATTAATCAATTTATTGAAAACTATAAAATAGCCTGGGGTAATCGTTATATTAATTTTGATATTAAATTAGACAACGATCTGTTAAAGGGTAAATCTTATCTTAATGGCCAGCAGGGGTATGTATTGATGGGAAAAAGCCACTGGTATTTTCCTGGACTTTAATTAGCGTGCTGTCAGTGACAGCACATTTATTCATTCTATTTGATTAAGGATATCTATTATGGCAACACCTCCTATTGTACTCCCACTCCCAAAAGCTATGCAGGAGCCCGCCAGAGTTCCTGGTGACCAGACCATGTTTCTCGATGCTGCGTCTGCCCTGTTTGATGCCGGTGTTACCGATTTACAGGCAAACCTCAGAGCCGCTCAGGTAGACCTGGTTAACGATCCTTCTAACCCAAGCGTACTGGCTAAATATCAGAGCCTGCTCTCAGAATATACCTTATATCGCAATGCGCAGTCTAACGTGGTTAAGACCTACAAGGATGTTGACTCGGCTATTATCCAGAATTTCCGTTAGTTAATCCGCCGATATCAGCGCCGCTATTGCTAGCAGATGCCCTGGCGCTATTTTAATATGATTGTGAGGAGCACCATGAACCTGCCCGTCAGCCCTGCCTTTATGATGCAAAACACCCGCCCGGAATCCGACAGCGAAACGCTCATTCCGCTCGAAGATATAGTGCGTAATGCCTACAGCGCCAGCGCCGTGAAAAACGAGCGAGACAGAATGAGCATCGACGCCATTATGAATGATCCGGCCGGCCTTTCAAATCCGGCAGTACTCGCTGATCTCCAGAACAGACTGGGAGATTATACTATCTATGTCTCGCTGGTCAGCACCATAGCCAGAAAAGCGACGACCACCGTTGAAACCCTGATTAAAGCACAGTAGTGATGAGTCGTCTGATCGTTAACATTAGCTTGATCCTCATCATGTTGTTACTGCAGGGCTGCAAGCAGGAAAAACTGCTTACCGCTCTTGATCAGCGCCAGGCAAATGAAGTGCTTTCACTGCTGCAACAAAATAACATTGCCGCCGAAAAAACTGATCAGGGTAAACTGGGGCTCTCTGTCACGGTCAGTTCTGTTGATTTTGTTGCAGCGGTTGAGCTGCTAAACCGCTATCACTTGCCTTCTGCGCCACGCGTTGAAATTATGCAGGCTTTTCCCGCAGATGCGCTGGTTGCCTCGCCTCAGGCAGAAAAAGCACGTTTAATTTCAGCGCTTGAACAGCGCCTGGAACAGTCACTGTCCATACTACGCCCGGTAACAGAGGCAAAAGTTCATATCAGCTACCCTCTTAATAGTCGTAACGATGTGCGAACGCCTGATCCGGTGCACGTTTCCGCACTGTTAACCTATAGCGGTGTTATTGATGAGGCTAAGTTTATCAATGAGATCAAATTATTTTTCAAAAACAGTTTTAGTCACATTGAATTCTCCAATATTTCAGTGGCGCTGTTTCAACAGCCTGTTATTCAGCGTGCCTTGCCGACATCAACGGAAAGCACGGGATCCGGCAGCGGGCTAAGTGTGATAATCATCATTATCATGGTATTACTGGCTGCAGGGATTAGCGGCGGGCTGTTGTGGCAGCGACAGAGTAAAAAAATCAGCCCGCCTCTCGCCAGGAGCACTGCACAATCACAAAATATCACTACCACTCATAGCGCTGCATCCGGCAGCATCACGCCTGAAATCCTTACTGAGCAGGCTGCTGATAAAGGGGCCTGAAAACAGATTTATGGAAGCTGAATTGCTGAAAATCATGTATGCACCACACAGCTATATGAAGCAGGAGTACCTTGCTGCTCTGCCGGACGTCGTGCTGGCGACACAGAGTCATAGTCTGTCAAGTCAACTCATCATGGAACATTATAACTTATTACGGAATGTCGACTTCTCCTTTGCGCCAGGGCCACTGCTTTCTGCTGTCATCAGAGGCTGGCAATATATACCACGCGTCGCAATACTGCTTGGCTGTTACCTGTTACGCCCGCCATTAATTTTTTCCGGAATAGCACGCCGGTTTGATGCGAATTGCCAGGCTTTTATGGCATTGCCGTTAGGTATTTCTCTGCCACCACAACCTCTGACTGCTCTTACCACAGAAACCATCCAGGATACCGGTGCCGGAGCTTTGATCGCAACACTGGAAAATTTTTCACCGGCACTGACACAGAGGGCCAGACTGATGTTTTCCGATCTAACCGCCCACAAAGCGTTCATTATCGCCCCATCAACTCTGATTATGGCCTTTGATTATGCGAAAATCTCTTGATCCCGGCATGCTGCCCCCCGCAATTGATGGCCTGATCATTAAACACGGTTCGGTCACTGCGGCGCGCTATGCCACAAGGGTCGAGGCTCAGGCAAGAAAACGTAGCAAGCAGCTCGTCGAAGCAGCAGAACAAAAAAAACAGACACTGCTGGATGATGCAAAAGCTGAAGGCTATTTGTTTGGCCTGGATTTTTTTATTCAGCACATGATAACCACCATCGACGGTTACCAGCGTGCTTTTGAAAGCATTGTCGCGCTGGCAAAATCAACATTAATCGGTCAGTTAGAGCAATCGTTCACCAGTGAAACATTGCTGAGACCTTTACTGAAAGAGTTTTCAGAACACTACGTTAATGAAAAACAGGTGCACCTTTTTTTACCACAAAAGCTGGAAAAAACAGTGAGTGAGGAGATAAAGGATCTGAGTAAAAATATTCAGGTGACATGGACCGACGAAACAATCATTTCCGTTGAAATTGGCAGCGAGATCCTGACATTTAACGCCGAAAATTACAGCAAAAATTTATACCGGGCAGCGGATAATATTGTATATCGCTCAAAACGATATAAGCAATTTTCCGCCATGAAAGACAATGCGTTACAGTTTGCCCGGGAACTTTTGCAGGACAAGTCAGCGCAATTAGCAGCAGTACCCTCTATCCAAAATCCCGAAAATCATCAGGAGTAATCTATGCCTGCTATCCGTGGTGCACATGCAGCGATCATGCAGACGCAACTTTCTGGTACAGAGAGTGCGCCCCCTCAAAAACCTGCCCCGTTAGACGACGCGACCATTAGTGACCTTGTGCAGCAACTGCAGACAGCGAATCCGGCGCTCACTGAGCGATTAACAGCAGCCATTGCTAAAATAAACAGACAGAATCTTTCTGAAGAGGAGAAAAAAACACGCATCACAAGCGAATACGTTCTGGCAGTGAAAGAATTCAGCGCATCATTAACTGAAATTATGCAACGCAGCGATATCACGACGTCGTACAAAAATAAAAGTCAGGTCCTGAATGCCTGTGCTGAATCCATCAGAAGTGATTCATCGGGTGAAAATAATCAGCTGCTGCTGGATGTTGTTAACAAAACTAATATCAATTTAATCGGCTTTAATGGTCTGTTTAGCAGCTACCAGCTTCAGGTTTTTGGCCTGTCAGATGACGCGCCAAAATTAGATGATTTTGTTATTTAATCACAAAACAATTTGTCACAACAAAATGCGCCAATAACGCAGAAAATCTCAGTTACCGCATTACAGACAGGGCGTCTGTGCTGCCACGGATTTACCGTTTGCGCTATACAGCACTGTCAGGTTACCCTAGAGAGAGACTGAATGTTAAGCGTCTATTATCTGCAAAAATTGTATCTGTAAAAATTGTAACGGTAAATTGTAACGGTAAAAAATGTACCGGTAAAAAGGAGTAACAATGGCACAAACAACACGTTTTCAGGGTAATCTTGTCAGCATTAAAGGCATGCTTCCCCAGCCCGGTAACAAAATTCCGGAGTTCACTCTGACCGCCGGGGATCTGTCCGATGTTGCACTGAGCCATTTTGCCGGTAAACGTAAGGTGCTGAATATATTCCCAAGTATCGATACCGCTGTCTGCGCTGCATCCGTGCGAAAATTTAATCAGTTAGCCAGCCAGCTGGAAAATACTGTGGTCCTGTGTATTTCATCAGATTTACCCTTTGCACACTCCCGTTTCTGCGGTGCAGAAGGTCTCAGTAACGTGGTGACACTTTCTACGTTACGCGGCGGTGATTTTAAACAGGCGTACGGCGTAGAAATCAGCAGCGGCCCGCTGGCAACGCTTACTGCGCGTGCTGTTATCGTTACCGACGCGCAGAACCAGGTTATCTACAGTGAGCTAGTGGATGAAATCACCACCGAGCCGAACTATGACGCGGCGCTGATGGCCCTGAAATAACCCCCGGCGGCTGACGATTTCAGCCGTTATTTTTTCAGTCTGTTTTTTAACTGCTCCATTAGCTGGCGACGAAAATCACCCAGACTGGGTTTATCTCCTGCCATCCATGGCAGTGGCCGGCACAACTCCATTGTTTTAATTCCCAGGCGGGCGGTAAGCAATCCGGCGTCAATCCCCTGAGCAACGCGCACGGAAATCCGGGCGGTTAAATCCTGTGCCAGCCAGTCCATCGCGGATTCATTCACCACCTCAGACGCACCGGCAAACGCCGTATTCAGCAGCACCAGCCGTAATAACCGCATACGACTGAAATAGCCCAGTTCAATACCGTATAACGCAGCAATAACATTAATTAAACGAATATTGCGCCAGACAATAAAAAACATATCAACCAGCACCCATGGGCTGACTGCAACCATTAGTGCTGACTGCGCCGCATGATGGATAATTTCAGCCCGCGCCTGCGCATCGAGTACCGGCTGGACCAGGGTTGCGTACAGCCTGACCACTTCTCCGTCATTCTGGGTATCATTTAATGAAGCCTTCCAGAGCTGTAATGCCGGATGCCCCGGATCCAGGCCTGCCTGGCGCGCCAGCTTTTCACAAAATTCCCGGCCAGCAACCATTCCATGGCTCAGTAGCAGCCCGGTAGCCTGCTCGCGTTCTTCAAGCCGCAGACGCAAGCGATATAAACGACGCCATTCAGCAGCCAAAAAGCCAATGCCGGCCACGACTATTAATCCACCGGCGCTGGCGCTCATTAAAAAAAACCAGTTTTTTTGCTGCAGTGCCTGGTACCACGATTGTACTGACTGTGCAACTATGCTGACCGCAAATAAAAGCATGCCCGCTACTAATAACTTACGCCACAGGCTGCCGCAAGGCTTCACCCGCGCACCGATGACGCTTTCATATTTTTTATTTTTTTCATAGTCTGATTCCCCTTCTGACTCAGCGTGCTGAGGATAAAAATTAACTGCCGCCTGCGGCGTAAATAGCCGTCCCGGCTTCAATTCATGCTCTTGCTCTGGTGGCAGGGCATTTTCAAAATCAACGCGTTGCTTCAGCGGTTCACTCATCGCAATTTATCTCCCAGTAAAAACTCCAGAGCGGTATCTAAACGAATGTGCGCTAACGGGCTCCCCGCATCGGTTGGATGCGGACAAAACCGCTCAAACTGAAACCCTTGCTGTTGCCAGAATGCGGCGTTTGGCAAACGGGCCGGCACCTCACCGGGAAACAGCGTCACTGGCATGCCATCCGTCAGGCGATGTCCCTTCAGCGCAGGGTGCTGCTGCCCCTGATATTCAACCCTGCCACTTGTCGTTGCCTGGACGGAGGCCAGCGCGACATAATCCATACTGATTCCCTCAAAAGCGGCATAGTGCCGTGCTTCCTCGACCAGCTGTTGCAGGAGTGAACGCATATTGGCATGCTGATCAGCCGTAATATGATCAACTTTGGTGGCAGCAAACATCAGTTTATCAATGCACGGTGCGAACAGGCGACGAAACAGCGTGCGCTTACCATACTGAAAACTTCGCATCAACTGGCTCAGCGCTAGCCTCATATCATTAAATGCCTGTGGCCCGCTGTTTAATGGCTGCAGGCAATCCACCAGCACAATTTGTCTGTCAAAATGTACAAAATAGTGTTTATAAAATCCCTTAACGACTTTCTCGCAGTAGTAATTAAATCTGCGGCTCAGCACACCAAGATTGCTCTGTTTATCCACCTGCGTCAGGCAAAGGTTACTGATACCGTCACTGTCAGGCCATGGAAAAAACTGTAATCCAGGTGCGCCGGCCATATCACCGGGCAGGATAAAACGCCCGGGCTGTATAAAATGAAAGCCTTCACTTTTGCAGCGTGCCAGATACTCTGTATAGAGCGCGGCGATGGCTGCCAGTTGATTTTCATCAGCAACAGCCAGCGGGTCACATTTCTGACACAACTCCAGCCACGATCTTGCCCATTGCGCACGTTCACCCTGTAGCAGGGCACTCATCTGTCTGGACCAGGACACGAGTTTCGCAGCGGGCTAACCGGGATGAGCCAGTAATGATCTGATGTGATCAGTAATGGCGTTTTTGATGACAGCCCAGTTTTGTTGGTAAAACGTTATTTTTTGAGACAAGCGACGCTTATGCTGCTCAAACCACGCTGCGA
>CANJWD010000009.1 GCA_947478475.1 Enterobacterales bacterium | reverse complement strand
GGACCGTGTCAGAAGAAGACTTGCAACGCTACCAGGGAGCGCTGAACAGCAGGCCACGTAAATGTCTCGGTTTCAGACAACCCTCGGTGGTATTTGCAGAGTTAAGAATGGCGGCTTAGCGTTGCACTTCGGAGTTGAATCTGCCGTTAACCTGTTATTTTTTGGCCCATTATCTGGCATCGGTAGCCACGCTGCCTGTTCGCCGGGAGCACTGTTTTTGCTACCAGCGATAATTACCACCCGCGACCATTATGGAGAGCAGCTGTTCTGTGCTATCCTGCTGCGCCATGCCGTCTGACTCACGCTGACTCACAATACATGCATTTTGAGAATTCACTGGATGAACTGTCTAAAACTTGCTGAGCACATCGCCGCACGGCGCACGTTCGCCATTATCTCGCACCCTGATGCCGGTAAAACAACCATCACGGAAAAGCTATTACTCTTCGGAAACGCCATCCAGAGCGCTGGTACAGTAAAAGGTCGTGGATCAAACGCGTACGCTAAATCTGACTGGATGGATATGGAAAAACAGCGGGGTATTTCCATAACGACTTCGGTGATGCAATTCCCCTACCACGGTTGTCTTATTAACCTGCTGGATACCCCGGGCCATGAAGATTTTTCCGAAGATACCTACCGTACTTTAACGGCTGTCGATTGCGCTCTGATGATTATTGATACAGCGAAAGGAGTGGAAGATCGCACTCGTAAACTGATGGAAGTAACCCGCCTGCGTGACACACCTGTTATCACTTTTATGAATAAGCTGGACAGGGATATTCGGGATCCCATAGAGGTGATGGATGAAATTGAACGTGAGCTGAACATAGCCTGCGCGCCGGTGACATGGCCCATTGGCTGTGGCAAGCAATTTAAGGGTATTTATCATCGTCATAACGACGAAATTTATCTTTATCAGAGCGGCAAAGGCCATTGCATTCAGGAGATCCGCACTATTAAAGGCGTGAACAATCCGCAGCTGGACAACGTTGTTGGTAGCGCTCTGGCGACACAGTTACGCCAGGAGATCGGGCTGGTTTGTGGGGCATCCCATGAATTTGACCATCAGGAATTTTTGGCAGGCCGCCTGACACCGCTATTTTTTGGTACAGCACTGGGTAATTTTGGTGTCGACCATATGCTTAATGGGTTGGTCGCCTGGGCCCCGAGACCGGGACCCCGTCACACTGATCGGCGCAATGTGCTGGCTGATGAAGAGAAATTTTCAGGTTTTATTTTTAAAATTCAGGCGAATATGGATCCTAAACATCGTGATCGCATTGCCTTTCTGCGCGTAGTGTCAGGAAAATATGAAAAAGGAATGAAACTGCACCAGGTCCGTACTAAAAAAAATGTGGTGATTGCGGATGCACTGACTTTTATGGCAGGTGATCGCGCTCACACCGAAGAAGCCTTTCCTGGTGATATCATCGGGCTGCATAACCATGGCACCATTGCAATTGGTGATACCTTCACGCAGGGTGAAATCATGACATTTACCGGTATCCCTAATTTTGCCCCGGAACTGTTTCGCCGCATTCGGTTGCGTGATCCGTTAAGACAAAAACAGCTGCTGAAAGGATTGCTGCAACTATCAGAAGAGGGTGCAGTGCAGGTATTCCGGCCACTGGCCAGTAACGATTTGATTGTAGGTGCCATTGGCCTGCTGCAATTTGACGTGGTGGCTTCGCGGCTTAAAAGTGAGTACAACGTCGAAGCGCTCTTTGAGCCGGCCAGTATCGCAACGGCCCGCTGGACAGAGTGCAGTAATGTAAAAAAACTGGCGGAGTTTCGGCGTAAAAACGAACTTAATCTGGCGATGGATGGCGGCGATAATCTGAGCTACCTCGCCCCCACTGCAGTAAACCTCAACCTGGTGCAAGAACGTTTTCCTGAAGTGGTTTTTCATAAAACTCGTGAACATTAAGGCTGATGCACCCCTTTATCGATACTCACTGTCATTTTGATTTACCGCCATTTCACGGCCACGAAGCCAGCACGCTGGCGGCCGCCCATTTTCAACAGACACACGACAAGGGACATTTAAATGCAGCCAGTGATGAGTTTTTTTGGGATGGCAGTACTGATATTGATTGCTCTGCTTCTTTCAAGTAATTATCGGGCGATTAATTTGCGCACTGTGACTGGAGCACTGATTTTGCAAATGACCATGGGAGCATTAGTGCTCTATGTCCCCCTGGGCCGCCGTATTTTGGGTTCGATGTCTCAGGGAGTGGCTAACATTATCGCTTACGGCAACGAGGGTATCTCTTTTATGTTCGGCGGTCTGGCCTCTGACAGGATGTTTGAGCTTTTTGGCAGTGGCGGTTTTATCTTCGCCTTCCGTGTGCTACCAGTGATTGTTTTTTTCTCCTCTCTGATTGCTGTGCTCTATTATTTAGGCATCATGCAATTAATGGTGCGCCTGCTGGGGGGTGCCCTGCACAAACTGCTGGGAACTTCCCGCACCGAATCTCTGACCGCAACGGCCAATATTTTTGTGGGCCAGACAGAAGCACCACTGGTTGTCCGTCCTTATGTCGCCACCATGACTCAGTCTGAGCTGTTTGCCGTGATGTCCTGTGGTCTGGCGTCCGTAGCAGGCTCGGTGCTGGCCGGGTACGCTCAGATGGGAGTATCGCTGGAATACCTGATAGCCGCCTCTTTTATGGCAGCGCCTGGCGGTTTGCTGTTTGCCAAACTGATGGTGCCGGAAACAGAGCACACGCGTGATAAAGAGGATATCGCATCACTGGCGGCAGAGCATACAGCACCCGCAAATGTTATCGATGCTGCGGCATCGGGGGCAGCGTCTGGTATGCAGCTGGCGTTGAATGTGGGCGCCATGCTGCTGGCATTCACCGCACTGATTGCGTTATTAAACGGTATACTGGGTGGTGTGGGCAACTGGCTCGATTACCCGCAATTATCACTGGAATTACTCCTCGGCTGGCTGTTTTTACCCATTGCATTCCTGATAGGTGTCCCGTGGCATGAATCGATGGTCGCCGGCTCGTTTATTGGCCAAAAGATAGTGGTTAATGAATTCGTCGCATTTATGAATTTTAGCCAGTATTTACAGGATGATACGGCAGTTAAGGCCGCCGGTTTAACCGTGCTGTCTGAGCACACTAAAGCGATTATCTCTTTCGCACTGTGTGGTTTTGCCAATCTCTCCTCGGTAGCTGTTTTGCTGGGTGGTATTGGCAGTATGGCGCCCAGTCGCCGCCACGATATTGCCCGTTTTGGGATAAAAGCGGTCATTGCAGGCACGCTCTCTAATCTGATGAGTGCTACCATTGCCGGGTTTTTCCTGGCGCTATAGTTCAATTTATACCCAATTGATACCCAAAATCGACCGTGCATTCGTGTATTTTACGGGCACGGTTTGAGCGTCCAGACCACAGGAGCTTCTTAAATGACCGCTTTAACTGCTATGGCATTGCGCGCCCTGCAGCTGATGGATTTAACCACCCTGAATGATGACGACACCGGGAACACAATAATCAGGCTCTGCCACCAGGCAAAAAGCCCTGCGGGCAATACGGCCGCAGTCTGTATCTACCCACGTTTTATTTCCCTCGCTCGCACTGCGTTGCGTGAACAGGGGACACCCCTGATACGCATTGCAACGGTAACCAATTTCCCTCATGGCGCGGCTGATATCGCTCTTGCACTGGCCGAAACAGATGGCGCAATTGCCTCGGGCGCTGATGAAGTGGATCTTGTTTTTCCCTGGCGGGCTTTAATGGCAGGTAACGATGAAATTGGCTTTGCGCTGGTAAAAGCCTGCAAGGAGGCCTGCGCGGCGGCCGGTGTTTTGCTCAAAGTCATTATCGAAACGGGCGCGCTACAACACCCTTTTTTGATCCGTCAGGCAACCGAAATAGCCATTCATGCGGGTGCTGACTTTATTAAAACGTCAACAGGTAAAGTTGCCGTCAATGCCACACTGGCCAGTGCACAGATTATCCTGTCGGTTATCCGTGATCAGAATGCGAGCG
Organism: Enterobacterales bacterium; assembly: GCA_947478475.1. Taxonomy (GTDB): domain Bacteria; phylum Pseudomonadota; class Gammaproteobacteria; order Enterobacterales; family Enterobacteriaceae; genus CANJWD01. The sequence goes on along the minus strand of CANJWD010000009.1, from coordinate 36,433 downwards.
ATCGAGTTGGCTTTAAGGCGGCCGGTGGCGTGCGTACCACCCAGGACGCCGCACAATTTTTACAGCTGACTGACGATATTATGGGAAAAAAATGGGCAGATCCGCGCCATTTCCGTTTTGGTGCTTCCGGGTTGCTGGAAAGTTTGCTGACAACGCTTACTTATCAGCCTGATGGCCGGACTATGACGTATTGATAGAACGCAAAAAAACGCGAGAAAAAATGATGAAACGTATATTTATTATGGTATTAGACTCCCTTGGTATCGGTGCCAGTGGCGACGCTGCGCAGTTTGGGGACAGTGGCGCTAATACACTGGGCCATATCGCCGATGCCTGTCAGCGTGCCGGGGCGAATAGCGGGCGCCACGGCCCGTTAACGCTGCCTAACCTGAGCCGGTTGGGCCTGGGAAGGGCTGCCGAGGCCGCCTGCGGACGCTTTCCCGCAGGGATGGACAGAGAGGCGGAACTTATCGCTGCATGGGGCTATGCCAGTGAGCTCTCTTCCGCTAAGGACACTCCGTCCGGCCACTGGGAAATAGCCGGTGTACCCGTTTTATTCGACTGGGGGTACTTTAAAGATCACGAAAACAGCTTTCCGCAGCCACTGCTGGATAAACTGGTAGAGCGTGCTAATTTGCCTGGATTTTTGGGTAACTGTCACGCTTCCGGTACGGTGATTTTAGAAAAACTGGGCGAAGAACACATGAAAACCGGGAAACCGATTTTCTATACCTCCGCAGATTCAGTATTCCAGATAGCGGCCCATGAAGGCACTTTTGGCCTGCAGCGTCTCTATGAATTGTGTGAAATCGCCCGTGAAGAGCTAACCAGCGGTGGTTACAACATCGGCCGGGTTATCGCGCGCCCCTTTATCGGGAGCAGTGCAACGAATTTTCAGCGCAGTGGTAATCGCCACGATCTGGCAGTAGAACCGCCCGCACCGACAGTGCTGAAAAAACTGACTGACGAAAAAGGTGGCCAGGTGGTCTCTGTCGGCAAGATAGCGGATATCTATGCCAATAGCGGTATTACTAAAAAAGTGAAGGCGACAGGCCTTGAGGCACTGTTTGATGTGACACTCAGTGAGATAAAACAGGCAGGTGACAATACCATTGTCTTTACTAATTTTGTCGATTTTGACTCGTCTTATGGCCATCGCCGGGATATCGCCGGTTACGCACGCGCACTGGAACAGTTCGATAGCCGGTTACCAGAAATGTTACAACTGGTGCAGCAGGATGACATTCTTATCCTGACTGCCGATCACGGATGCGATCCCAGCTGGCCGGGCTGTGATCATACGCGCGAATATATTCCGGTGCTAATGTATGGCCCGCATATCACCCCACAGGCGCTGGGGCACCGTAAAACGTTTGCTGATATCGGTCAGACCGTTGCCCGCTATTTTGGTTTATCCTCCATGGCATATGGAGAATCTATGTTATAATTTTGTAATGAAAACAGATGCAATAATGTCGGCGGCTATCAGCCGGCGCTTAAGAGTCTTTATCAATTGTCTGAAAGGAACGAGTTATCATGGCAACACCGCATATCAATGCAAAACGGGGTGACTTTGCAGATGTTGTACTGATGCCAGGGGATCCGCTCCGGGCAAAATACATTGCTGAAACCTTCCTGCAGGAAGTACGTGAAGTCAATAATGTGCGTGGCATGCTGGGATTTACCGGCCATTATCAGGGGCGTAAGATATCCGTAATGGGCCATGGTATGGGTATTCCCTCCTGTTCCATTTATGTCAAAGAGTTAATCACCGATTTTGACGTCAAAAAAATTATCCGGGTTGGAACCTGTGGCGCGGTACGCAGCGATATCAAACTGCGTGACGTGGTTATCGGTATGGGGGCCTGTACCGATTCTAACGTCAATCGTATACGTTTTAAGGGATACGATTACGCTGCCATTGCCGATTTTTCCCTGCTTTGTCATGCTGTTGCTGCGGCGAAAGCCCATGCTATTCCAGTCCGTGTCGGGAACCTGTTTTCCAGTGATCTGTTTTACACCCCGGACACGCAGATGTTTAAGGTAATGGAACGCTACGGTATCGTTGGGGTTGAAATGGAAGCCGCCGGTATCTATGCCGTGGCCGCGGAATTTGGCGCCAGGGCGCTGGCTATTTGCACCGTTTCCGATCATATCGCGACTAATCAACAGACAGCCCATAAAGAGCGCGAGAACACCTTCAGCGATATGATAGTGATTGCCCTCGAATCGGTTCTGCTGGGGGATGCCGATTAGGATTTCGTGGTCGTTTCAGTTTCGCGCTCATCTTCTTCTTCCTTAAGCTCGCTATTCGCTGTTAGCAGATAGGGCGACTGCTGCCAGCGACTGCGGCGATGATGCAGGAGTGTCTGGGCGAGAACAATTCCCACCGCCAGTGCAAGCAGTAACATCAGACGGAGCAGACTGGTGGTGTTATCAACCTGCCTCGATTCCGTTGCCAGCACATGGGTATCGAGCGTCAGCCGTAAAAAACCGCCAGGGCCCTTTTTGCCAGGGATAATTTCAACGATCTGATGATTGAAATAACTGCCCGGCCGTTTACCATCAAGCGCCAGCCGATCGCGTATTTTGACCTGTTCGCCGGCGCGCGCCACCAGAGTGCCGTCTGTCTGATAGACAGTAGCGTCCAGAATGCGGCTGTTGTTCGTCAGCTGATTCAGAATGATGTTAACCTGTTCACTGTCAATATTGTCATTATCGCCGTTGTTCATCACCGACGTCAGGCTAAAAGCGACTTGTCTGGCCAGCGTCTGCGCCAGCTCTTCGAGCTGCCCGGAACGCGCCAGCTGATGGCTCAGGCTAAAATAGGACGTGCCCTGCATAAGGCAAACGATTAATGCAAAACAAATTAACAGAATAACGGTTTTATGCAGTCGAAGTTTTGGTTTGCTCGGCGCCATAGTTTTTTCTGTCCTGTTTGAGCGATGTTTAGCATTGCCAGCAAGGCTGACGACTGCCTAATATAACGCTTTATACAGCGCCGGTATTTTTTTATGATGGCGCCTGATCGCCGCCCGGACTTAACTATCGTGCACTGCCGCCGCGGGCCTGGAGCACACAGACGTTGACGGGCCATTTTGATTTAATTTTGAGCTGATTTTTTTGAAGTGATTGAGCTAATGTTTTTGAGGTAATGATGGCCAGAACGGCAAAACGGGCATTTGCCTGTAATCAGTGCGGTAGCGTTTATCCGCGCTGGCAGGGGCAGTGCACAGCCTGTCATGCCTGGAACGCGATTAACGACGTGCCAACGGCGCCCGCCGCAGACCGGCGTAGTGAACGTTTTAGTGGCTTCGCCGGAAGCGGTGACAGGGGCCAGGTACAGAAACTCAGCGATATCAACCTGGCAGCGCAGCCACGTTTTTCCAGCGGATTATTGGAATTTGACCGCGTCCTGGGCGGCGGCGTCGTGCCTGGCAGTGCCATTTTGATCGGTGGCAGCCCGGGAGCGGGTAAAAGTACACTGTTATTGCAGGTACTTTGTCGGCTCTCCGGGCAGATGAGAACCCTGTATGTCACCGGTGAAGAGTCCCTGCAACAGGTCGCCCTGCGCGCCCATCGCCTTGGGCTGCCCACCACGAATGTCAATATGCTCTCTGAAACCAGTATCGAACATATCTGTCTGATTGCCGAGCAGGAGCAGCCACGGCTGATGGTGATCGATTCCATACAGGTTATGCATATGGCAGACATTCCCTCTTCACCTGGCACTGTAGCTCAGGTACGGGAATGTGCCGCCTGGCTGACACGCTTTGCCAAAACCACCGGAGTGGCACTCATCATGGTAGGGCATGTCACTAAGGATGGCGCACTGGCGGGCCCGAGAGTACTGGAACATTGCATCGACTGCTCAGTGATGCTGGAAGGGGACGCCGATTCGCGCTTCCGGACCCTGCGCAGTCACAAAAACCGTTTTGGGGCGGTGAATGAACTGGGCGTCTTTGCCATGACCGGGCAGGGTCTGCTGGAAGTGAGTAATCCTTCGGCTATTTTTCTCAGCCGGGGTGATGCCATGACTGCCGGCAGCGCGGTAACAGTGCTGTGGGAAGGAACGCGCCCGCTGCTGCTGGAGATCCAGGCGCTGGTGGACAGTTCCGTGATGGCTAATCCGAGGCGCGTTGCGGTTGGCCTTGAGCAGAATCGTCTCGCCATTTTGCTGGCTGTACTGCATCGCCATGGAGGAGTACCTCTCGCAGAGCGGGATGTTTTTGTCAATGTGGTCGGCGGGGTGAAGGTAACGGAGACCAGCGCCGATCTGGCGCTGCTGTTATCACTGCTCTCCAGTCTGCGTGATCAGCCGTTGCCACAGGATTTGGTTGTATTTGGTGAAGTGGGGCTGTCGGGCGAAATTCGCCCGGTTCCCAGCGGGCAGGAGCGCCTCGCCGAGGCCAGCAAACATGGCTTCAAACGTGCGATCGTGCCCTTCGCCAATATGCCAAAAATAGCTATCTCAGGTATGCAGGTCTCCGGTGTAAAAAAGCTGGCGGACGCGCTGATGCTGCTGGATTCGATGTAATAAACCACCCGACTCCTGATGAGCCGCGTCCGTAGCGCCTGAAAAGCGGGGGTAAAACTATCGGGTCATTTTTTTGTATCTGATACGGTGCGGCTCCACGGCGGCGGCCCCCAGTGTGCGTTTTTTCCACTCTTCATATTCGGTAAAATTACCTTCAAAGAAGGCCACATTGCCCTCATCCTGATAGTCAAGAATATGGCTGGCAATACGGTCGAGAAACCAGCGATCATGAGAGATAACCATCGCACAGCCTGGAAACTCCAGCAGGGCGTTTTCCAGAGCCCGCAGCGTTTCAATATCCAGATCATTCGTTGGCTCATCAAGCAGTAACAGATTGCCACCGGCCTGCAGTAGTTTGGCCAGATGCAACCGGCCGCGTTCCCCGCCAGAGAGTTCGCCGACCCGTTTACCCTGATCAACACCCTTGAAGTTGAAACGCCCGACATAAGCGCGGCTCGGTAATTCGAAGTTACCAATCCTGATCATCTCCTGACCACCGGAGATCTCTTCCCAGACAGTTTTACTGCCATCCATGCCGTCGCGGAACTGATCAACACTGGCTATACGTACACTGTCGCCGAGGGAAATGGATCCCGAATCCGGGCTCTCCTGACCTGACAGCATACGGAACAGGGTCGATTTACCGGCACCATTAGGCCCAATAATTCCAACAATCGCCCCTTTAGGAACAGAAAAGGAGAGATCCTCAATCAATAAACGAGAACCGTATGACTTGCTGAGGTGCGTCACTTCCACGACTTTGTCACCGAGGCGTGGCCCGGGCGGAATGAAGAGTTCACTGGTTTCATTGCGTTTCTGGTATTCCACCGCGTTCAGCTCTTCAAAGCGCGCCAGACGGGCCTTACCTTTGGCCTGGCGGCCTTTGGGATTCTGGCGCACCCACTCCAGTTCAGTGGCGATGGATTTACGCCGGGCCGCTTCGCTGGAAGCTTCCTGTGCCAGGCGGGCATCTTTTTGTTCCAGCCAGGAAGAGTAATTACCCTCCCAGGGGATGCCCTCTCCGCGATCCAGCTCCAGGATCCAGCCGGCGACGTTATCGAGGAAGTAGCGATCATGGGTAATGGCCACCACGGTACCCGGATAGTCGTGCAGGAAACGCTCCAGCCAGGCGACAGATTCAGCATCCAGATGGTTTGTCGGCTCATCCAGCAGCAGCATGTCAGGTTTTTCCAGCAGCAAACGACAGAGCGCGACGCGCCTGCGCTCGCCACCGGACAGTGTCGCTATTTTTTCCTCCCACGGGGCTAAGCGTAGTGCATCGGCGGCACGCTCTAACTGATTGTCCAGGTTATGGCCATCATGAGCCTGGAGCAACGCTTCCAGCTTCCCCTGCTCCTGTGCCAGTTTGTCAAAATCGGCGTCCGGGTCGGCATAGGCGGCGTAAATTGCATCGAGCCGCAACAGGGCCTGCTTGATCTCAGTAACGGCTTCTTCCACCGCTTCGCGCACGGTTTGCTGCAAGTCGAGCTGGGGTTCCTGTGGCAGATAACCGATCTTTAGCCCAGGCAGAGGGCGCGCTTCACCCTCAATATCGCTATCGATACCCGCCATAATACGCAGCAGCGTAGATTTACCGGCACCATTGAGGCCCAGCACGCCAATTTTGGCGCCAGGAAAGAAACTTAAGGAAATATTTTTCAGAATATGACGTTTTGGCGGTACCACCTTGCCGACACGGTGCATGGTATAGACGTATTGAGCCACGTTGTTTTAAACCTTCCTATAACGGGTTGTTGTTGGCCCCACCTGCGGGTAGGGCGTGAGTATCCGGAGTCCAGGCGGACAACAGTATAACTATCGGCTCCCGGATGCAAAAACTCGATTTGCGAGTCACTGTAGTGCCTGTTCCTCCAGCCAGCGCAACACTTCGGCAATAGGATCAATCAGTTCAGCGGGGATGTAGTTATCGACGGTGCTATCCTGCCAGAGTGCGCGCGCCAGCGGTATGCGCTCCACTACCGGAATGCCCTCTTCCATGGCCATTTTGCGGGCTAGCAGTGCCTGTGTCTGCGTATATTTCAGGGTAATCAGCGGCAGCGGTGTCTCCCCCTTTAGGTAACGGATGCCAATGGCGATATGCGTGGGATTCGCAACAATGACAGAGGAACGTTTTACACTGGCACGGATAGTACTGTTTTGCAGTTCCTGGTGAAAACGGCGCCGTTTACTTTTGATCTCCGGGCTGCCTTCCGTCTCCCGGTATTCGCGTTTCACCTCGTCCTTACTCATGCGCAGCTCTCTGCGATGCTGGTAGCGTTCAAAGGCGTAATCCGCAATGGCGATGATAATAAAACCGAGCGCACAGACTGTCATCATCTGTTTAACCATCATGCCGGTGACTGGCAGGATGCAGCCCATGCCGCAACCCGCCAGATTAAGCAGACTGGACAAATTTCCCTGAATAATGCTCCACACCAGCAGCGACAAAAAAGAGACCTTCAGCAGCGATTTGATAAATTCCATCAAATTTTTAACGGAAAATATTTTTTTGGTGCCAGCCAGCGGGTCTATTTTTTTGATATCGGGTGTGATGGATTCACTGCTAAATAACAGACCGAACTGGGCGATGTGGGCCAGCACGATAACCACCGCCGCGACACAGAGCACAGGGAGGCCCAGATAGATCAGTTCCTGTATCAGGCTCTCTGACACCTGGTTAAGGGCGGCGCTGAAGGGCAGATGCAGCGATTTTTCCGGCAGCAGGATGAGATGACTGATATGTTTCAGGTAGTCATCACTCATGCCAATGAGCATAAAGGCCAGTGAGAGGATCAGCGCTGTCGAGACTACCTCTTTGCTGCTGACAACCCGGCCTTTTTTACGGGCGTCACGGATTTTTTTTGCAGTGGGGTTTTCGGTTTTTTCGCCGCTCATCTTTCTCCGCTCATTTCTCTCTGCTCATTTCTTTCCGCTCATCTCATAGCCCCAGCATCGGGCGCAATAGATCCAGTGGCGCTATCGATCCCAGTACCGCACCAAACGCATAGCGCATCATGATACTGATATAAACCACCAGCAACAGGCTGGCGATAGCACTTTTGATCGGCATTGCCAGAATAAATACATTCAGTGAGGGAGCAAAACGGCCCATCAGCGCCAGACCGAATTCAGCAAGAAACATTGCTATCAGCAAGGGTGCCGACAGCAAGAGCGCGAGCCGGAGCATCTGGTTAAACTGACCATAAAAAAATGCCACCCATTGTACACCCAGCTGCGGAAAAAACGCCGTTACCGGCCAGCTGGCATAACTCTGATACAACGCACTGAGCAAGGTTAAGAATGCACCGCCAGAATAAAACAGCGTTATCAGAGTTTGCGTCAAAAATAGCCCAACAGGGCTGGACTGGCTGCCGAGCGCCGGATTCAGTACCGAGGCCATGGTAGCGCCCCGCTGGTTATCGATTAAAAATCCAGCGGCTTCAACAGCCCAGAAAGGGATCGCAGCGATAAAACCTATCACTATGCCTAAAATAATTTCTTTGCCGATAAGCAGTAGCAGATCCCACCCGGTTATCGCTGTATTGAAAGAATCTGCCACCAGTGGCCAGACAAAAAGCAGCAGTGAACAACAGACACCATTACGGATCAGTGCACCACCGAGCACCTGTTTACTGAGCACTGGCAACATGATAAAGCAACTGATAAATCGCGGCAGCAATAGCGCGTAGCACAGCACTATCTGCTGTAATTCCTGCTGCTGTAATTCCTGGAGATTCATTGAATGCCGGGTATCTTTCGCAGCGTCATATCGGCAAACGTATACAGTTCATGGCCCAGCCAGCCTGACGTAGCAAACAGCGTCACGACCACCGCAACCAGCTTGCAGGCAAAACTTAAGGTCTGTTCCTGAATTTGCGTCAGTGCCTGCACCAGTGAAACCAGAGTGCCTACTGCGGCCGCCATGACCACCGTTGGCAGTGAAAGAATCAGCACCAGCCACAACATCTGACCGGCATAGTGCACTATTTCAGCATGGTTCACCGGCTACACTCCGTAACTATAACTGGTCACTAAGCCATGCGTCAGGCGGGCCCATCCGTCCAGCAGCACAAAAAGCAGTAACTTGAAAGGCAGCGATATGGTCATCGGTGACACCATCATCATTCCCATCGCCAGCAAAATATTAGAGATGATCAGATCGATAGCAATAAACGGCAGATAGATCAAAAATCCGACCTCAAAGGCACGCGTCAGTTCACTGACAGTAAATGCCGGCAACAGAATCAGCAGGCTATCAGGCTCCAGCCGTAAGGCGTATTTTTCAGGCCAGAGTTTACGGGTGCTGTCGATAAAAAAACTCTGTTCCGCGGGCCGAATGTGCTGTTTAAGAAAGGTACGGTACGGCGCCATCCCGTCATTGATAAACTGCTCTATGCTCGCACCGTTATTCAGACTCACTTCATGCGTTTTTAAGTAGTCCTGAGTGGCGAAACCCACCGGGGCCATAATATAAAGAGTCAGAATGAGTGCCAGCCCGTACATCGCCATATTCGGGGGGATCTGCTGTACACCCAGCGCGTTACGTAACAGTGAAAATACCACGGCAATTTTAACAAACGCCGTGGCCATCACCGCAATAAAAGGCACCATGGCCAGCAGCGCCAGCAGTGCTATCAGATCAATTTCATCAGGAAGCTGTATCATGACGCGCTGTTTTGTCCTGATAAAGGTTAATGATCTGGATACCCAGACTACCCTGAATATTGACCAGCCGGCCAACTCCCAGGCAGTGATGATTGACTAAAAGACGCACTTCGCCATTCAGTGGCGTGTCAAGAGAGAGCAAACTGCCAGGCTGCAGATGAGCCAGAGTATGCAAATCAAGGCTCTTGCGGCCGACTTCAAAGCCGACGCTGACCGCCAGCTCGTCGAGTGTGCTTAATAGCTGCTCAGGTTCGTGTGGGGTGCTTGGCTGCATATGAATCACTTCCAGGGTTGATTGATTAAGGTGAAAACGGCACCAGCGGCAGCCAAGGACGACGCCCAGCAGTGGCGCATCTGGCGTCAGTTGCGGATTGAGCAACAGCACATCGCCGGGCTCTGTTTTTCTCAGCTGCGACAGTGAAAGAGCGCGTTGATCCAGCTGCAGTGACAGCGTTAGCGGCACGGGTAAACATTCCGCAAGCGGGCGTCTGGCTAACCCTGCCAGCACAACTTCAGGAGCGCTCATCAGCCACAGCATCAGCGTATCAGCGCCCCGGGAGAGACGAATAGTGAGCGTCGGCTTTGGCTTTTCCTGGGGAGTGGGTAAAAGCGTGATGTTATCCCAGATAATCATCGGTAAAGATGCGCTTTCACGTTCCAGTAGTCCCAGCAGTAAAGGCTGCGGCAGTGTCATCAGTGCCGCTTCCTGCAACTGCGGCGCCAGCCACTGAGCCAAAGCGCTCTGGTGGCTGGCCAGCACCACAGGGTGACCCTGCCAGTGGAGCATAAGTTGCAGGTCAATACTGCCTGGTAGCAGGCCCGGCGCCAGATCCAGCCCGGTATTTTGCCAGCTATAACGCGTTTTTCGGCCGGTTAACTGTTGACTAAGCTGCCACGCTTCCACGGAAACTAACGGGAAGTCCAACGGAAAATCCATTTGCGTCATTCCGTGTACTCCCATTCCTCAAAAACGTTCCGGCGCTGGCGTGAACCCTGTTCAGATCCCGCCTGGTTACTAAAACTCAGCTGCACGGTTTGTGCCGGATGCAGCCGCTGCAATCGCTCCAGCAGCTCATTCTGTGAGCGTGCGAGCTGTTTTTGAGTCTCGGCCAGTGACGCTATCGCTACCCGCAGCTCACCGGCATGGGTGGCCATGGTAACCTCCAGCGTACCGAGCAGCGGCAGCGTCAGCTGAAAACTGGCGTCAGCGCCCTGTCGGGTAGTGCGAGTGTGGATATACAGGGCCAGATGCTCAATCGACTCAGAAAGCGAGGCCGACAGAGACGGAGCACTCTTAAATCCGGCCAGCAGCCGATCTCCCGGTGTTAACGGCACGCCAGGCAGGCTGACCGCTTTTTCCTCACCGAAATTTTCCTCATCGAAATTTTCCGGGCCGGGATTTGTTGGGCCGGAATTTTTCTCGCGGCGATTTTCCGCGTGGAAATTTTTTTCGCGGAAATTTTTTTCACGGAGAGAGACAGAGAGAGAGACAGAGTCTGCCGCCAGATCTGCATTTTTTTCTGCAACAGGTAGATAGTCACGGCCGGAGCGGATATCTGACTGACTATCAGAGGCGGGCGGTACGCTATCTGCTCTGGCAGCAAAAAACGGGGACAGTGTTGCCCGGTCTGCTGTTTTTGCCGGTGCAGGCTGCCGTGGGCTACCGGGCAGCGTCATTGCGGTAATACATTGCGTTGCTGCGGCATCCACTGCGGGCCAAGGGAGCCTGACTGGTGAAAGCGCTCCTGGCGGCGGTAAGTTGCTATCATTTTCTTTATGTTCATGTTCATGTTCATATTTATGTTCATGTTCATGACCGGTAACGAAATGCGTGTCTTTTTCTTCGTGCAACTTTTCTTCGGGCAGTTTTTCTTCGGGCATAAAATTTGCCATAGCGTCCGCGAAATCTGCCATAGCGCTTTCAACATCAGAGGCTGTTTCTTTTATCACTGCCGCCCTGCCCGGTGATACTTTTTTTTGCCCGCCTGCCAGTGCGGCTTCGAACTGAGCCTGTAACTGAGCCTGTAAATTAAGAGGCGCCGGCCGCAACCCTTCGGCGGCGGGCCTGTTATTTTTATCGGCATCATTTTTAGCGGCATCAATGCATAGCGGGTTTATCATATGTCCTTCTTAGGGCCGATACTCTTCCAGTTCCTGCTCTTCTTGGTATTCCAGCAGCCGTTTTTTTTCTTCCAGACCATGCTGACTAAGCTGCTGAAATTTTTCTGTTTGCTGTTGCGCCAGGCGGTAGCGCTGCCGGCACTGTTGATAGCACTCCTGCTCACGCACCAGACACGCCTGCTGCTCAGCGACGAGCTCCTCTCGCCTGGCCTGTTGACAGCGCAGCTCAGCCACCCGCTGCTGCCACTGAGTAAGCCCGTGCTGATCCAGTACGCGTGCTTTGCACGCTTCAAATAAGCGGGTTTCTTCAGCTATCCGCCACTGGGCAAACGCCTGCTGTTCTTCCACACTCTGCTGATAGCGATAACGGGCAGCCTGAACGGTTAGCATCTGTTGATCCACGGCCTGTTTACTGCGTTCTAAACGCACCGTTTTAATGGTTAACAGCGTACTGATAATCACTGCACCAGTGCCCTGAGTTGAGTTACGGTGTCACCGAGATGGCTAATTTCATCATTAGCCTGGCGCAAAAATGTGTTGATTTCTTCGATGTTATCGATGGCACGATCGGCAACGGGGTCCTGCCCTTTCTGATATTCACCAATTTTGAGCAGCAGATCGACCTCCTCATATTTGGCTAACCATGTGCGTACTTGCGCAGCATCTGTGCGGTGTTTGGGTGCAATAATGCCATCCATCACGCGACTCACGGAACGCAGTATATCAATAGCCGGATAGTGGTTACGTGCCGCCAGGTTACGCGACAAAATAATATGACCGTCTAAAATCGAACGCGTCTCGTCAGCAACCGGTTCGGTCATATCATCCCCCTCCACCAGCACAGTATAAAGTGCCGTGATTGAGCCTTTATCAGACTGACCGGCACGCTCCATCAGGCGCGGCAGGGCTGCAAAAACCGAAGGAGGGTAACCACGACGTGTCGGGGGTTCACCGGCAGCTAAACCGATTTCGCGTTGCGCTCTGGCAAAACGCGTCACTGAGTCCATTAACAGTAATACCCGCCGCCCTTTATCGCGGAAATATTCGGCGATTGACGTGGCCACGAAGGCCGCTTTCGCGCGCTCCATTGCTGATTTGTCCGATGTTGCCACCACCAGAATCGCGCGTTTTACTCCCTCCGCCCCAAGGCCGGATTCAATAAATTCACGCACTTCACGTCCCCGTTCGCCGATCAAAGCCAGCACGATGACATCAACATCAGCATTACGGATAAGTTTTGCCAGCAGCGTGCTTTTACCACCACCGGCGGCGGCAAAAATTCCCATGCGCTGCCCTTCGCCACAGGTCAGCAGGCCGTCGATGGCCCTGATACCAAGGGAGAGTGGCTGGGTAATTAATTTACGGCTCATCGCGGCGGGAGCATTGCGGTAGACCGGGTACCACGCCTCAGGCTCACCCAACGGTTTTCCGGAAAAAGGCTCCCCAAGGCCGTTCAATACCTGGCCCAGCAGATGCTCTCCGACACCGATTTGATGCATCGTGCCGGTCGGACTGACCTCAGTGTTGGAAGAGATGCCAAACATTTCGCCCAGTGGTATCAGTAACGCCTGATGCTGCTGGAAGCCGATGACTTCCGCCATCAAAGACAAAGAACGATCGGGATTACGCAGATGACACAGTTCACCAACGCGCACTCCTGGGACCACCGCTTTAAGCAGAGTGCCTGTTACCTGAGTGACCCGGCCCCGGATCTGGATCAGGCGGCATTTTTCAACCGCCCTGTGCATCTGCCCGGGGATCTGTTGCAGATAGTGAAGCATGTACTTTCCTTAAATACCGTAGCGGCGCACTGTAAAACAATCGCCGCAGCAAAGATTTCAGTACCAGCCGTCACTTTTTAGAAATTAGTTCTGTCTGGCCTACCTAAAAAAAGGCGGCTGATTCTGGCATCCACAGCACTGCCAGGTCGCTAGAGTAAGCGGTGCCAGATAGTTATCACACGGAGTATCCTATGGATCATATCCGCAATTCGCCAGTTATCGATGACAGAAAACAGCAGGCCGACTCACTGAATTCAGCGCATCTGTTGCAAAACAAGGCCGGCAGGGCAGAGGGAGAACGGGTTCGGTTTGTGCCCGTTTCCCAGTCACTGGCAGATGGCGCTGAAGAGTTAACGTTTGCTTTTTCGGAGCGCGTGGGAAAATCTCTGGCGAAACGAAAAATTGATGATGCACTCAGCAGGCTCAGCCAGCTTGAAAAGCTGGCGCAAGAGTACCTGCACAAAGTGCCCGATCTCGAACAGCTGCAAAAAATAACCGAACTCGTTGCCAGCCTCAGGCAGGGACAGCTCAGCACCGTTGCGCGATTGCAGGCTTATCTCGATGGCTTTTCCAAAGAGATCAGTCATCAGTTTATCGCTCTCTCCCAGGCCCGGGTCGTGCTGGCAGCAAAAACCGATGCGAAAGCACTGCTGGCGCTGATAGACCAGGCGCTCTCTGTGATGGCGCACGAGCGAGGTGATGCCATTGAGATGGGTATCGTTATCAGCCCGCTCGCCGCAGAAGTTGCCAGCCATCCCGGTGAAATCCAGGCGATAAGAGAGAGCAGTCGCGATGCAGTCAGCGACTGCAACGGGCTGGCGGCTGCGATGAGCGATATCCGGACGCGCTTCGGTAACAATCCGCTGGCACTGGAAAAAATCATCAACTTTTTAATGAAAATGCTGGCAACCGATTATTTGAATATTCACCTCGATCAGGTCAAACGCACACTTATCGTCAGGTATATGCGCTATCTGCACATACTGAAAAAATTACATGAGGATAGCGAAGTACTGTGGAAAACGCTTATCACTCAGGAACGCTGCCATGGCATACGGCCCTTTTGAATTAATGGTGGATGTGATAGCCCTGACGGACAAGCGCTGGGCTACGGTACGCGATGTCCAGATGCTGTTAACACACATACCGCTAAAAAATACCTGTGTTCAGATCACTTTTTTTAGCGAAATTAAGCGGCTAATGCGTCTGCTGCCCATCGATGTATTCGCGGATGCTGAGCAGCGACAGAACCTGCTGACGGCGTGCCAGATGGCGCTGGACGAGGCCATTGAAGCAGAGGAAGTGGCGTTATATTCCGGTGAGGGAGAGTAAATGCGTTGGGTAGAACAGGCTATCGGCCAGTTTTGTCAGGAGCTGGGAGTGCCACTGCCATCCCCGCCAGATCGGGTCATTCAGTTACAGTTTGAACACAGTGGCATTGTGCAGCTGGAACAGCACAGTGAGCAGCTGACCGTCTGGCTGGCACTGGATGTGCCGTGGCATCAGACACAAACCTGCCTGCAGCGGGCCATGTCTGCCTCGTTTAGCGAGCAGACGGGGGAGTTGCCGTTACGCTGTGGCTGGCTGGGAGAGCAACAGTTACTGCTGCTGGTCACGCTGGAGCAACCTCAGGTTACCGCCGCACTGCTGCATCAGACGCTACAGACACTGTTGCGTGTCCGACAGCAGGTGCTGGAACCATGAGCGAGATAGCGGCACGCTACGCACCCAATACAGGCATCGAACAGGTTTCTGTGCTCACTGTCGCGGAGACAGGCGACAGCCTGCCCTCGCTCCTGGTGCTGCAGAATGGTCAGGCGGTCACGGCAAACACTGAGCAGCTCTATCCGGCCAATAGTGTGCAACGACAGATGATGGCCTTTGCTGATCCCACTGATGCGCTGCTCACCTGCTGGCGCCCCGATGCGTTTCGCCAGGCACTGCTTACGTTACAGGCCTGCCTTGCGCAACATCACACTCATCACTCTGTTCTGCCGGCCATTGTTTTGCCCGCCATTGACGTGCTGGAACAGCTCAACAAGGAGCAGTCACTATTACAAACCACGCTGAATATATTACACCGGGTGTAGCGCCCCCCGTTTGTACTCACGGCCGGCTGAGCCGCAACCACAGTGATATGTTACTGCTACAGGCATGGATACAGTTGCAATACGGGCATCCGGAGCGCTCGCGTATTTTACTGGAGGCCTTGCTGGCCCTACAGACAGATTGTGTTGCCGCGCAGCGCATCCTGATTGTGGCCTTATTACAGTCAGGAAGAGGCGCTGAGGCCCGTATACAGTGTGAAGCGCTGTTATCGCATACCGCCCTGACTCCCGGCGAAAAGCACCCTGCGTTATGGCTCTGTCTGAGCCATGCCCACCAGATCAGCGGCGATCCCGACAGGGCCAGCGATGCATGGCGTCATTATTTGACTAATCTGACTGATTTGACTGATTTAACCCCTGAGAAAATCAATGATCAATAAAAAGGCTGTTTGAATGAAAAAGCTGTTTGAGTGGCTTACTGTTATCGGTGAACGCAAAGATATCATGCTGGCCATGCTGTTGCTGGCAGTGGTTTTCATGATGGTGTTACCGCTACCGCCGGTGATGCTCGATATGTTAATTGCCGTCAATATGACCATCTCGATGGTGCTGCTGATGATGGCAGTGTATATCAATTCACCGCTGCAATTTTCCGTCTTCCCGGCGGTACTGCTGATAACCACTCTGTTTCGTCTGGCACTCTCAGTCAGCACCACGCGTATGATCCTGCTGGAAGCGGATGCCGGAAAAATTGTCTCTACCTTTGGTAATTTCGTCATTGGCGGTAACCTTGTGGTCGGGCTGGTTATCTTTCTGATCATCACCATTGTACAATTTTTGGTGATCACCAAGGGCTCTGAGCGGGTGGCAGAAGTGAGCGCCCGTTTCTCTCTCGATGCCATGCCAGGAAAGCAGATGAGTATCGACGGTGATATGCGCGCCGGGGTAATTGATGTGCATGAAGCGCGTGACAGACGCAGTGTCATTGAAAAAGAGAGCCAGATGTTTGGCTCGATGGATGGCGCGATGAAATTTGTCAAAGGCGATGCTATCGCCGGGCTGATCATCATTTTCGTTAACATTATTGGCGGCATTACCATTGGCGTCACCCAGCGTGAATTAAGCGCCGCCGAAGCGCTGCATCTCTACGCTACACTAACGGTCGGTGACGGCATGGTGGCTCAGGTGCCGGCACTGCTGATTGCCATTAGCGCCGGGATTATCGTTACCCGTGTCGCATCAGACAACGCGTCTGATTTAGGCTCTGACATTGGCGGGCAGATTGTCGCCCAACCGAGAGCGCTGTTGATCGGTGGCCTGTTGCTGGCGCTGTTTGCGTTAATCCCCGGATTTCCCTGGCAGATTTTTCTGATACTGGCGGCGCTGGTAGCGTGCGGCGGTTATTTTCTGGTGCTGCGTCAGCACCAGGCACTGTTACCAAAACCCAGTGATTTATCCACTCTGTTAGCTCATGGGGCCGGCGCGGCGGCGGTACATAAACTTAAAGGCAACACGAAACTTGCCTCGGGCGGCGGTAAAAACAGCAAATCACGGGCTCCCCTGGATAAAAAAGAAGAGTTCGCGATGACAGTATTGCTACTGATCGATGTCGATGCCGCCCTACAGCCCGAACTGGAGAACAGCTCGCTCCATGAAGAGCTGGTGCGCGTGCGCCGCGCCCTCTATCTGGATCTCGGGGTCCCCTTTCCTGGCATCCACCTGCGCTTTAATCAAGGGATGAAAGCGGGCGAATACCTCATTCAGCTACAGGAAGTGCCAGTGGCCTGCGGCCAGCTGCGGCCAGGGAAGCTATTAGTGCTGGAAAAAGCGGCACAGCTGGAACTGATGGCTATTCCTTTTGTGCAGGGCGATGCGATCCTGCCCGGCAGCCCGACACTCTGGACAGACAATACGTTACACGCGAAACTCGATAAAGCCACAATTCAGACGCTGGACAGCGGCCAGGTATTGACCTGGCATCTCTCTCACGTACTGAAACAGTATGCCGGTGATTTTATTGGGATCCAGGAAACACGTTACCTGCTTGAGCATATGGAGCAGGGCTATGCCGAGCTGGTAAAAGAAGCACAGCGTATTATGCCGATACAACGCATGACGGAAATTTTACAGCGGCTGGTGGGTGAAGATATTTCAATCCGCAATATGCGTGCCATTCTCGAGGCCATGGTGGAGTGGGGGCAAAAAGAGAAAGAGGTGGTGCAGCTGGTAGAATATATTCGCAGCAGCCTGAAACGCTATATTTGCTACAAATATGCCAATGGTAACAACGTACTGCCCGCTTACCTGCTCGACCAGGAGGTGGAAGAAAAAATCCGCAATGGTATCCGTCAGACCAGTGCCGGCAGTTATCTGGCCCTTGAACCCTCCGCATCTGCGGCATTTTTGCAGCAGGTACGCAGCACGGTGGGCGATCTCACTGGCATGCAAAGTAAACCGGTGCTGATCGTCTCCATGGATATCCGCCGCTACGTGCGTAAACTGATCGAAGGGGATTACTACGATTTGCCCGTGCTCTCCTACCAGGAACTGACGCAGCAGATCAATATTCAGCCGCTTGGCAGAGTCTGCCTGTGAGTAAAATATGAACCCAACGCCCGATAGTCCTGATCCGCTGCTACAGGCTGCCACACTAGCCATTCAGGACAGTGATCATCGTAGCCAGCTGCTGGGCGAACTACTGACCGGCCTGCAAGCGATGCCCTATGCCAGCGAACTGATTTTTGGCAGAACGTCAGCACTGACAGTGGCAGCAGAGCATGAGCTGCTCAGCGAAATTAACCGGTTACGCACTCAGCAGGGCGAACAGCAGGAAGCGGGCAAAAAAATGCGCCCGCGGCGCCCGCCCATGATGCGTGGTCTTATTATTTAAGGATTTTTTATGACACCTGACGTTAGCCGCTCCGCGGCACCCGTACACCATCACCACAGCCAGGCAGCACATCTCCCTGATCTGGCGCAGCAACTTTTGGCCGCTATCGAAACGGAAATCGTCATCACCGATGAGAATAAAAAAGCACTCGATGCGCCGGCATTAACGCAATTCAGGGAGCAACTGAGACGATTAGTGGTTAACGCTGCCGCAACGAACAGCAATGTTATTAGCAATGGTTTTTATGCCGGGCAGCTACAGAGCGGAACTGACAGCCTGGAAAAATTTATTCAGGAAATATCAGCCCGGGTGGCTGAGCGTGTGGCAAAACAGGGCGTGGAAGGCAGAATGTTTACCGCCGATGAATTTATCGCCTTCAGCGCTGGCGTACTGACGACCGAACGTATGGATGACGATATTATTGCCGTTTTTCAGGGCGTAATGCTGCACCAGGATGGTGAACGTCAAAAATTCCGTGACGAACTCAAGGCACTGACCGCAGAACTGAAGATTTTTGGCGTGATTCAGTCCAGGATCAGTAAAAATATGGCAGAGAAAACAGCCATCGATCTTGTAGCACTCGATCAGTGCAATTTATTTGATCACTCGCTTTATGGTTATGAAACAAAAGAAAAATTTCAGGATAGTGCTGAATTTAAATTACTCAAATCACTCTTGAATCCGGCAAAAGAAAACGAACAGCAAAAAACAGAGGTACTGAAAGGAGAGATAGCACCGCTAAATTTATCAATCAAACAGTTCCTGGAGAGAGGCCCAAAAGCCAGCGGTGTAATGCCGAATGTGCAGGAGCGCTATGAGTGGGCAAAAGAGAACAACCCACTGGCGGCTTTTTCTTCTGCGATCGGTGATCTCTCGCGCCCCATCAATGACAAAGTCAGTGAAGTTACCACCAGACTCAACGACATCACCACGCGTTATAACTCCGCGGTGGAGGCGCTGAGCCGTTTTATACAAAAATATAATGATATTTTCCAGAATATACTCAGGGCGATATAAAAGGAAAAACTGGCATGAGTGAAGAGATAGCAAAAACGCGGGCGCAATCGGATGAACTGTCGAATGAGCTGGCGCATTTTTTGCGTGACGGCGGTACGTTTGGCATGCTGAATAATATCTCCGCAGAGTCGCTGGAACAGCTCTATGCACTGGCTTTTGCGCGGCACCAGGCGGGGAAATGGGATGAGGCCCATAAGTTATTTCAGCTGCTCTGCATTCTGGACCATTACGACGGGCGTTTTTATCTGGGATTAGGCGCCTGCCGGCAGTCACTGGGCCAGTGGCAGCAGGCAGCAGACAGTTACAGCTATGGAGCACTGCTGGATAACACAGACCCCCGCTTTCCCTTTTATGCCGCTGAGTGTCATTTGCAGCTGGGCGCACTGGATGCCGCTGAAAGTGGTTTTTATACCGCTGCCGCGCTGGCAGAGCCACGACCAGAGTATGCTGATTTAGCCGCCCGCGCGCACGTCATGCAGGATGCAGTGATTTTAAAAAAGAGTGTTCAAAAAGGAGTGTTTAAAAAGGAGTGAAATGAAATGAGTCATATGACAATTGATACCAGCCAAAATCCACCCGGCCCTTTGGGCCGGCCGCCTGAAGAAAATGCCGTCATTCCCCCGGCAATTACCGAAAAAACAGCAACGGACACTATCTATTCCGCCTATTCTGCCTCTTCTGCGCCGTCTGATAAACCGCCCGCAGGCATGAACTGGCACGCCAGACACTTGCTAACACTGCCGCACAGTAACAGCCAGCAGGGCCTGTCATCTGAGCTGCTGGAAGCTTTTAGCGCAATGGTTCAGCAGATCAATACCAGCTCTGTTCAGACGGCGCGGAGTGTGACAGGCTGGCTGGATGAGATAAAACAGCCATCAAAACTGGCACAATTACTGTCGTCAGAAGAGTTTGAAATTGCTCTGACCCACGATCTGAATACAGTAAAAAGTGCTCAGCAGCAGCTCACCATGGAAAAAATTGAGCAAACGCGCAGTCAAAACAGGCAAAAAATGGAGGAAAATCAGGTTAGGTTACAGGAATCCAGCGCCGCCGTTAAAGAAGCAAAAACAGCAGGACTTTTTAGCAAACTCTTTGGCTGGATCAGTGCGGTAGCGATGTTAATCGTTGGCGCTGTTTTAGTCGCTACCAGCGTTGGGGCCGTGGCGGGTTCTCTGCTGATAAGCTCTGGCGCATTAAGTATCGTGAACATGGTCATGCAGCAGGTAGCAGAAGCGGGTTTGATTAGCCCGGAAACCATGAAAACCTTAGGATGGGTATTACTGGCAGCGCAGATTGTGGTGGCGATAGTCTCCATTGTGGCCACCTTTGGTGCTGCCACGCCTGCCGTGGCGGGGAGTTTATCACAGGCGGCCATTCAGGGTATCAAACTTGGGGCGCAGGTAACCACCACCACAACCGGCGTGGCTACCGGCGCAGCAGCGACCGGTAATGCAGCGATGCAATACACGTTACTGAACAAACAGGCAGAGGTCAGGCTATCCGCTATTGAACTAAAAGAGGTCCAGAAACAGATGGATAAGCTTACAGAGCACTTCCGTCAGAGCATGACGACATTACAGCAAATTATGCAACTTCTCAGCGAGATGCTGCATGCCAGGGGTAAAACGTTAGACACTCTGCTTGGCAACCGCCACGCCACAATTTAAGGAAAAATAATATGGAAATCAGGACGCAAGACCCGGCGCCGCTCACTGTCCAAAACGGCATGACAGCAACGGATAAAGCAGAAAAAAGCGCTGGCATACCGCGGGTTGCAGCGGCTGACTATCAGCCTGATAGCGAGAGACTTTCAGCAAACACAACGGTGCTTGATAAGCCTAAGTCTGAAATGAAACTGACTAAGCTTCAAAACTTAGTGGCTGAAATGGATCTCTCCTTTGAGATTTTATTGTTGTTACTGAAATCTTCACGGGAAGCGCGTGAAAACGATAAAATATTACGCGATTCGCAGCAGCAGGCCATGATAACTGCGCTGGGGGCTCAGGTGGATGAAATACGCACTAACGCGCAACTTATGATCGCTATGGCGATTGTCTCTGGTATAACAACGGGGGTTAGTGCAGCCACCGGGATAACTGGTGCCATCAAAGCGGGCGGACAGATAAAACAGTTACATGGATTAACAAGAAAGGCTGAAACGATCAGGCTGAAAGAGATTGAGGCAACGCAGAACAGAATTGCCGTAGCAAATACAGTAACTCAGTCTGTTTCACAACTCTCTCAGGGCGGATTCAGTGTGGCTCAAAAATATTCAGAGGCACGGGGTAAGGAACATGAAACCAGCTCTGCGATTGCCGAGAAAGAACGGCAAAAGGCAGAAGAGCAGGTTCACTATCTCCAGCAACTGATGGCGGAAATCCGTGAATTACTTAAACAGATAACGAGCAATTCGGCCCAGGCATACGGTCACGCCGCAGCGATATAGTACGAGCGAACGGAAGACTGTTATGAACGGAAGACTGTTATTATCACTCTGTTGCGCTCTCCTGCTGGCGGGCTGCGTTACGGGCCGCAAACAGACAGCGCCTGAGCCAACCCAACTCAGCGGCTGGATTGATATCGAACGACCCGTATTACAACCGGTGCGGGTCACTGTCACCATTCTTGCCCATGTAGATGGCCAGCTCCTGCCTCTGCAAAAAAGCAATTATCGGGTTAGCAACCTGCCGCTAAAGTATGATTTCAGACGGTTGCCAAAGAGCACTAACAGTGCGGGGCTGTTTATACGTGCAGAACTGCGCTGGGCAGACAGCCCCGGGCTGCAAGCCAGATATCAGAAGCGTATTACGGTGGCGCCAGAAAAAATAGTGCTGATACCCATGCCCTGTTTCCCTGGCTGCCGATAGAGATATGGCCCGAGCCCGCACGCCAGAGCCAGCACCGCCATACCGCCGTCGGCGATAATCAGATCAAAAAATTGCATCCCGTGAAATTTTTCTTAATGCCAGGTGGTGGCTGGTTAGTGTTCGATCCAGCCGAGTGCGCGCCGGGCAAACATGGCGCGCAGCAGAGGTAAACGTTCCATCACCATCAGGGCTAAATTTCTGCCAGCGACCAGTGGCTGGTGATGGTTAGCAAACAGACTGATTAAACCATCCGTCAGGTTCACTGTATTATGCTGATCGGTGCGACGGCATTCCTGATAGTGGCTCAGCACCGGCCAGGCCCCTACGTCATCCTTTCTCTCTGCCGCCTTTGCTAACAGCTCAGCCAGGGAGATGGCATCCCGCAGTGCGAGATTAAATCCCTGTCCTGCTATCGGATGCAGGGTTTGTGCTGCGTTACCCACCAGCGCCAGTCGATGGCTGATATGTGTTGATGCCCTGACTAAGCGTAGCGGATAACTGTGACGCGTTTCCACTTTTAGTATCTTGCCGAGGCGCCAGCCAAAAGCCTGCTGCAACTGCTGCAAAAAATGCGCATCGTCCCAGCCGGCGACGGTCTGATGGTCTGCCAGGCGATGGCACCACACTAAAGAACTGCGTCCCTGCGACAGAGGTAGCAGCGCCAGAGGCCCGTTATGGGTAAAGCGCTCAAAAGCACATCCCGCAGGATGCCGGGCAGTTGTCAGAGTAGCCGTCACTGCAACTTGCTGATAATTGTAGACCTGGCTGTGAATATGGCAGAGATTAGCTAGCGGTGAAGACGATCCATCTGCAGCAATCATTAACTGACCCTGCAATGTTTTGCCACTATCCAGTGTCACCGTGACCTGGCTCTGCGTGCGGGTGACACCGGCCACGCGGTCCGGGCAACAGAGCGTGACACCCGCTGCTTTATCCAGCAGTGCAAACAGATGCCGCCCGGCTTCATGCAGTTCTATGACCTGGCCTAAGGCCGCGATAGCGTAATCTTCTGCGCGTAAATTCACCAAACCCGCATGGCCGCGATCACTCACCTGTACCCGTGTAATTGCGGTGGCACAGCCTGACAGCGCAGACCAGATTCCGATGCGCTGTAGTTGCTGGCAGCTACCCTGTGCGAGCGCAAGTGCGCGCGCTTCGGGCGCCTTATGCGGCTCAGGCCGCGATGCCTCAATCAGGGTGACAGGTAGTTTGCCTGCGGTAAGCGAAGAAATAGCCAGTGCCAGTGTGCTGCCCGTCATGCCGCCGCCAACGATAATCACGCTCATGTTATTACCCCGCTGCCATCAGTGCTTCAATAGCATCCGCATCTTTCACCAGGCTGCCCGTCAGGTTGTCATTCCCCGTCGCAGTAATCAGGATATTATCTTCGATACGAACAGCAATACCGCGCCATTGCTCAGGCACATCGGCATCCGGTGCGATATACAGACCCGGCTCTACCGTGAGCACCATGCCTGGCTCGAGGATACGGTTGCGATCAGGGCTGCCATAATCACCGACATCGTGCACATCCATGCCCAGCCAGTGACTCAGTCCGTGCATAAAAAACGGTTTATACGCCTGTTCCGCCACTCGCGTTTCAACATCCCCCTGTAAAATGCCGAACCGGATTAAATCTGCCGTCATCATGTGCACGACGTGTTGATTAACGGCGTGAATAGTGCTGCCGGGACCAAACGTTGCCAGCGCGTAGTTAAGCGCTGCCAGTACGCTGTCGTAAATGGCGCGCTGCGCCGGGGTAAAGCGACCGTTGATCGGAAAGGTACGGGTGACATCTGCTGCATAGCCCTGATATTCACACCCGGCATCCACTAACACCAGCATGCCATCACGCAGCGCTGCGGTATTATCGGTATAGTGCAAAATACAGCCGTTTTCGCCGCCAGCCACAATGGTGTTGTAAGCAGGATAGCGCGCCCCGTTGCAGGTAAACTGGTGATGAATTTCTGCTTCCAGCTGATATTCAAATGTGGCAAAACGGCAGCGCTCCATGGCCCGGATATGCGCCTGGACGGTGATTTCAGCGGCCCGCTGCATTAGCGTGATTTCCTGGGCCGACTTAATCAGGCGCATTTCATGCAACCACGGCCGCCAGTCCGTTAACGTTGTTACGGCGTGTAAATTTTGGCGCGCCCCTTTACGCAGCGTTTCCAGAGCAGCAAATACGACGCCATCAGCCCACGAATATTCACCCTGAGCATGATAAATAACCCCCAGACCGTTGAGTAACAGCGGCAGTTGTTGTGGAATATCATCAAAAGGTAGTGCGCGGTCAACCGCCAGTGCTTCTGGCGCCGCGGCTTGCCCTAAGCGCCGGCCAGACCAGATCTCTGCGCTCCATTCTTTGATTCGATTGAACAGGATGCTCTGATGGCTCATTTCATTCGTTTTGATGAGAAGAAGCACTGACTGCGGTTCATGAAAGCCTGTCAGATAGCTAAAATCACTGTTCTGACGATAAAGGTATGATGCATCTGCATTGCGTATTACCTCGGGCGCAGAAAAAAAAATGGCGGCACTGGCCGGCAGCATCTTAGCAAATAGTACATTGCGGCGGTGCAGGTACTCCTGCTGCGTAGTCATGTTTTCCCAGACTCCGATTTAACTCATCACTGTCAGTTCATGCTATGCTACCACCAGCGCCGGTAGCTATACCAGATAACGTAAGCCAGATAACGTAAGCAGGAAGACGATAATGTCTGCACAACCCGTAGATATCCAGGTTTTTGGTCGTTCATTAAGAGTCAATTGCCCGGAAGAACAGCGTGACGCATTAAATATGGCCGCTGAAGATCTCAATCAGCGTTTGCAGTCCCTTAAAATTCGGACCAGGGTAACAAATACTGAGCAATTGGTGTTTATCGCGGCACTCAATGCCTGCCATGAACTAACGCAGGAAAAAGTGAAAACGCGTGACTATGCCAGCAATATGGAACAGCGTATTCGCATGTTGCAACAGACGATTGAACAGGCTCTGCATGAACAAAATCTGATATCGGAACGTCGCAGTGCCTGTTTTGAGTAACACAGTGTCTTGAGTAACACATTATTGATAAAATTAATTGGTTGCATAAACTCATCATTTAAGTAAATAATATCCGCCGATTCGACAAAAATTTCTCTGGGCTGTTTGCCAGCGGGCCAGATCCCTGAGCCGATATTCAGTGCTACAAGAGTGCGGTGATCCGTGATTCGGTGCGCATGCCCGGCTTGCCGGGAAGCCTGAAGGATGCGGCGCTGCGCTCGCCTTGAACCAGGGGTTTAAGGGTTACGGTCTGTAGCGGCATCCCGGAGATCCCTCATTAAGTTTTAGCAGTGGCGTTTTCATGGCACTGACTCATCAAGAGCACGTTTCGCGGCAAAAAATAAGGACACGGGTGCGCCAGTGCCGCCGTTCTATCTCTGTCGCCCGGCGGGCAATCTATTCCAGAAAAATCGCGCGGCGTGTTGCGGCACACCCGCTTATTCAGGCCGCTGGCACTGTTGCCCTGTTTTTGTCTTTTGATGGTGAGGCAGATACCACGCCTGTCATTGAGCGATTATGGCAGCAGAAAAAGCAGCTGTGCCTGCCCGCGCTGCATCCTTTTTGTTATGGAAATTTATTTTTTCTCCGCTACAGCGCCGCAACGGTATTAGTGATGAACCGGCTGAAAATACCTCAGCCCGTATTGGATGTGCGTCAGCTGCTCTCTTTGGCGCAGATTGATATTGTGCTTACCCCGCTGGTCGCCTTTAACTGCCACGGGCAGAGGCTGGGGATGGGCGGGGGTTTTTATGATCGCACACTGCAAAACTGGCAGCGCGACGGGCCTTACCCCATCGGGCTGGCCTATGATTGCCAGCAAGTGGAGTATTTCCCGGTACAACCCTGGGATGTTCCTCTGGCGGGAGTCATCACACCTTCACGCGTATGGTGCTGGCGGTAATGACTCTTATTTGCTGATGAAGGGGATTAGCCTGAATACCGTTCTGCGCCACTTAAAAAAATCACGCCAAAGCAGGTCGCCGGCAACACAGACCCGGCTGCTGAAGTAGTTATCTGCTGTGAAGCAGACGAGCAATGGTCTTATGTGCGGCACAGTTGCGTCATTTCAATATTGCTTTTTACATGACGGATGCATGGCCGGTATATCGCGTATTACTGAACGCAGCCAGCCATGTTGTCAGTAAAAAGTATACTCAACGAATTGAAAGACATAACCTGAACCTGCGTACTCACATCAAGCGTCTGGCACATAAAACCATTTGCTTTTCAAAATCAGAAGAAATGCACGATAAAATTATCGGCTGGTATCTGACAATTCACCACTATCAATAAATTTGAGTCACGATCCGATTCCCCCCCCCTCGATAATTCATGAAGGCCATACAGGGCTTTCCCGAAGTGGGTAGTATGCTCACATATTATCGATAATATTTTGGGCAAATTCGCTACATTTCCGCAAATGAGCCCCTTCCAGCAGGCGGGCAAAATCATAGGTAACCGTTTTATTTTTAATTGCGCCTGCCACTCCTTTAATAATCAGGTCTGCCGCTTCATTCCAGCCCATATGGCGCAGCATCATTTCAGCGGAAAGAATGATAGAACCAGGGTTCACTTTGTCCTGGCCTGCATATTTGGGTGCTGTCCCGTGAGTCGCTTCAAATAGCGCGCATTCATCACCAATATTAGCCCCGGGCGCAATACCGATACCGCCCACCTGAGCAGCCAGCGCATCAGAAATATAGTCACCATTAAGGTTCATACAGGCAATCACGTCATATTCTTCAGGACGCAGTAAAATTTGCTGCAGGAAAGCATCAGCGATCACATCATTGATGATAATTTCTTTACCATTTTTCGGATTTTTAATTTTTATCCAGGGGCCAGCACCGATTAATTCGCCGGAAAATTCTTCGCACGCCAGCTGGTAGCCCCACTCTTTAAATGCCCCTTCGGTGAATTTCATAATGTTACCTTTATGCACCAGCGTGACGGAACGACGATCGTTGCTAATGGCATAGTCAATGGCCGCACGTACCAGTCGTTTAGTACCCTCTTCAGAGCAGGGTTTAATCCCGATACCACACTGCTCCGGAAAACGGATCTGCTTGACGCCCATCTCTTCGCGCAGAAAGGTAATCATTTTTTTGGCATCAATACTGCCCGCTTTCCACTCAATTCCCGCGTAAATATCTTCGGCATTTTCACGAAAAATCACCATATCGGTCAGTTCAGGGTGTTTTACCGGGCTGGGTGTCCCTGCATAGAAACGTACCGGGCGTAAGCAAATATAAAGATCAAGCTGCTGACGCAGAGCAACATTTAAAGAGCGTATACCGCCCCCCACCGGCGTTGTCAGAGGACCTTTAATGGCAACGCGGTAATCACGGATCAGATCCAGTGTTTCATTCGGCAGCCAGGTATCACTGCCATAGATTTTTGTCGCTTTTTCACCGGTGTATATTTCCATCCAGTAGATTTTACGCGCGCCGTGCCAGGCTTTTGCCACGGCTGCGTCCACCACATGGATCATGGCAGGCGTTACATCGACACCAATCCCATCACCTTCGATAAATGGAATGATCGGGTTATGAGGCACAAGCAGCTTTCCCTGAGTATCTTTGGTGATTTTTTGACCTTTGACTGGAATAATAACTTTACTTTCCATTTACTTTTCCTTTTATATGGCAAATGTTATTAGTATTTTGCAACGTTGTTATTCATGGTACTTGAATATTGCTCTTGTCGCCAATTAGCAACTGAAGCGGGTGTCAGTGCAGGCTGACAAGTAACCTGATAAAATCGGGCGTCTATTTTTATTTATTTTTGTCTATTTTTGTCAAGCTACGTGAATGGAGCCTCATGCCAGATAATCGCCAGAAAAAAATCGTCGTTGGAATGTCCGGCGGTGTTGACTCTTCCGTTGCCGCCTGGCTGTTGCAGCAGCAAGGCTGGCAAGTTTCAGGCCTGTTTATGAAAAACTGGGAAGAAGACGATAATGAGAACTACTGCTCAGCAGCCATCGACCTGGCTGATGCGCAGGCAGTATGCGACAGACTGAAAATAAAATTACATCGGATAAACTTTGCGGCGGAATATTGGGACAATGTTTTCACCTTTTTTTTAGCGGAACACAAAGCAGGCCGCACGCCTAATCCTGATATTCTGTGCAACAAAGAGATCAAATTTAAAACATTCATGGAATTTGCTATAAAAGAGCTTGGTGCCGACTATATTGCAACGGGTCACTACGCGCGGACTGAATCTGTTCAGGGTAAAAACCGCCTGCTGCGCGCGCTCGATGGCAACAAAGATCAAAGCTATTTTCTTCATACCCTGAGCTATCAACAGCTTGAAAAAACTCTTTTCCCCATAGGAGAGCTGGAAAAATCGGCCGTGCGCAGCATCGCGGAGCGACTGGGTCTGGTCACTGCCAGCAAAAAAGATTCCACCGGTATCTGTTTTATCGGTGAACGCAAATTTCAAGACTTTTTGAGTCGTTATCTGCCCGCTGAGCCAGGCCCAATTATCTCCACTGAGGGTCAGATTCTTGGGCAGCATCAGGGCTTGATCTACCACACTTTCGGGCAGCGCAAAGGCTTACGCATTGGAGGGACCAAAACGGGCGGAGAAGCACCCTGGTATGTGGCCGACAAAGATATCGCGAATAATATTTTGATAGTGGCGCAGGGGCATAATCATCCACGGCTGACGTCTGTTGGTCTGATAACGCAACAGGTTTCCTGGATTAATGGCGTACCACCCAACGCACCGATGCACTGCACCCTGAAAACACGCTACCGCCAGCGTGATATCTCCTGTATCCTGAAGCCGCTTACTGTCGGCTGCGTTGAGGTGCGTTTCGGGGAGCCCGTCACGGCGATCACCCCCGGCCAGTCCGCAGTATTTTATCAACAGGATGTGTGTCTGGGCGGCGGCATTATTGAACAGCGCATACAGGAATAATCGTGGCAAAGAACTACTTTGATATTACCCTGGCACTGGCGGGTATATGTCAGGCGGCGCGTCTAACGCAGCAGCTTGCGCATGAGGGGCGCTGTGATGATACGGCGCTGCGTACATCATTACAAAGTATCATGGCAACAAGTCCCCCTTCGACATTAGCGGTTTTTGGTAACAATGCGCAGGCACTCAGAATCGGCATGGAAGCCCTGTTGTGTGTGCTAAGCATTCAGCACAAGCCTGCGGGTACTGAACTCATCCGCTATACACTTGGCATGATGCTGCTGGAACGCAGGCTTCATGCTAATCAGTCAGCCATGGGTATGCTGACGACCAGAATAACTGAATTAGACAGGCAGCTGATGCATTTCGATCTGCTATCAGAGCAGATGTTTAGCGCTCTGGCAGCACTTTATGTGGAGATCATCAGCCCGCTTGGCCCGCGCATTCAGGTGACTGGCGCCGCGCCGCTGCTACAAAATCCACAGGTACAAAATAAAATTAGGGCATCTTTACTGGCAGGCATCCGTTCTGCAGTACTCTGGCAACAGGTCGGTGGCGGACGTCTGCAATTGATATTTAATCGTAATCAATTGATTAAAGAGGCGAGATGTAGTCTTGCTCCGTCACTGAATGATTCTTAAGGAGTTCTAATAATGGAATTATCTTCACTCACTGCCATAAGCCCCATAGACGGGCGCTATAGCGATAAGATTAATGCCCTGCGCCCTATTTTCAGTGAGTTTGGATTGCTAAAGTTTCGTGTACAGGTTGAAATACGATGGTTACAAAAACTGGCCGCCTGTGCAGAAATCAAAGAAATACCCGCTTTTGAACAGTCAGAAAACGCATTCCTCGACCAGATTATCGCCGCGTTTGATAAGCAGGATGCGCAACGGATTAAGTTCATTGAACGCACTACAAACCATGATGTTAAAGCGGTGGAGTATTTCCTGAAAGAAAAAGTTGCCGCCAGGCCAGCACTGCTGGCCGTAGCGGAATTTATCCACTTTGCCTGTACGTCCGAAGATATTAATAATCTCTCCCATGCGTTAATGTTAAAAACAGCCCGTCAGGAGGTACTTTTACCCTGCTGGCAGCTGCTGATTAATACCATCAAAATGCTGGCGCATCACTACCGGGATTTACCTCTTTTATCCAGAACGCACGGCCAGCCAGCAACGCCATCCACCGTCGGTAAAGAGTTCGCTAACGTTGCACATCGCCTGATGCGGCAATTTAACCAGCTCGAACAGATAGAAATTCTCGGTAAAATCAACGGCACAGTGGGTAATTATAACGCGCATATGGCCGCTTATCCGGAAACAGACTGGCACCAGTTAAGTGAACAGTTTGTGACGTCACTGGGTATCAGCTGGAACCCCTATACAACACAGATTGAACCTCATGATTACATAGCGGAATTATTTTCCTGTGTTGCTCGCTTCAACACAATTTTGATCGATTTTAACCGTGACATTTGGGGTTACATTGCACTGAATCACTTCAGGCAAAAAAGCATCAGCAGTGAAACTGGCTCATCTGTCATGCCGCACAAAGTTAATCCTATTGATTTTGAAAATTCCGAGGGCAACCTCGGCCTTGCAAATGCCATGCTGAACCACCTGGCAGGCAAACTTCCGCTGTCACGCTGGCAACGTGATTTGAGCGACTCAACAGTGCTGCGTAATCTTGGGGTAGGTCTGGGCTATGCATTGATAGCTTACCAGGCAACGCTGCAAGGGCTGAATAAACTGGAGGTTAACGAACAGCATCTGCGGGACGAACTGAATGATCACTGGGAAGTACTGGCGGAGCCAATTCAGACGGTAATGCGCCGTTATTGCATTGAAAAACCCTATGAAAAACTAAAAGAATTCACCCGTGGTAAGAAAGTGGATGCTGCGGCCATACATTTTTTTATTGACACTCTGACGCTGCCAGACGATGAAAAAAATCGCTTAAAAGCCATGACACCTGCCAGCTATACTGGCATGGCAACCATGCTGGTTGATGAGCTGGAATAAAGCGCACAAGAGACCAGGCTAATACAAACCAGCATGGGGGCCATACAGACCAACAACGTCAGTGTCCCAGAGAGTTGAGCCCACTACACCGGCATCTGAAACCGCCGCGCCTGGACAGCCTGTTCCTGTTGCAATTCCAGCACTAATCGTTCAATTTCGCGCTGTTTTATCGATTCCAAATTAATAAAGCTAAAACTCAGCAGTTGTCTGGTAACGGATCTGCCGCTACTGTCAGGCAGGATCTTCTTAATTTTTCTTATGTATCGCAAATCACTGCTAAAAACACCGAATTGATCAAAATTTATTACAGCGCCATAAACAATATCACCTTCTTCTATCCGGAGCGCTGCGTCGTCAGTATAAAGGCTGACTCCGCCGATGGAGACATCCGCTATCGTATAGTTAAATTTAGTATTATCAGCCAGTATCCCGCTGCAAAAATACGTTGCCAGGGCAGGAATTTTGACCCGAAAAAATTCCCGACTCTGGGTAACGGAAATATGTTTAGGAACTTCACAGATAAACACTGTGATTGAGTGCAGTGTCGTTGTCCCGACAAAATTACATTTGAATTCAATTTTCTTACCTAATGGCTCTCCAATAAACGTTAATTCTTCTGTACCGGGTGAGCGTATATTTTTCGGATGCGTACTACTCAAATCACATAAAAATTGGTCACTGTCTGGCAATATTTCAATGATTTTACTGATAAATTGAGTCTGAGAATCATTCATCATCAGAAAAGTTTCATTTTTTTTCAGTTCCTGCAAAATTCTATAGCTAGCTAATTTATTTTTTTCACTCACAAGGCATCCCTCACTGAAAATGTATCACTCAGAATATCCGTCAATCATCAAATCGATACAACTACACGGCCCATTATCGGCATATCACATAAAAACTTTAGCGCAAATGCTTCCTTAGCCAGCCGCCACAGGCTATACAAACAGTGACCGCCCGTTTAGCATATATCCGCTCACACCAGCCTTGCCTGCCATAAAGGATACCGAAGTCAATGTTGCAAATTGCGTGTATACGCTCCACACATTTCTGGTCTTTGCGAATTGACTGTGTCAGTCATTTGGAAAAAACTGACTTAATACCAGCACGGGCCCGGAGATCAGACGCTCACTGTCCGCTGCGAAATCACACCTGTCAGCAACATAACGGATGGATAAATTGAGTGTTATTTCCGATCCTTTTATCGAGCTATACCCATTTATGCTGCCAATGACATCCGTGCCGCGGATAAATACACCCGCCTGGTGCGCACACTTTGATGTCCGTCACTATCAGGATAAGGCATTTGTACACTACGGCATTTATTTTCCACCCGCCCTGCGTAAGGCGGTAACTGGACGTAAAGCAGAATATCTCGCTGGCAGGCTGGCTTCACGACAAGCGCTCGGAACAGCGGGTTTTCCTGCATTTACCCTGCGCAGCGGAGCAGGGCGCGAGCCACTGTGGCCACGGAATATTATTGGATCCATCAGTCATTGTGGCTCATATGCTCTGGCTCTGGCCAGCAGACAGGAAGTCTGTCACTTGCGCGCCATTGGACTGGATATTGAAATGATATTCTCTGAGCAGCGCGCGGCGCGGCTCTGGCCAAAAATCATCTCCGCTGACGAAAAAGCGCTGCTGGCGCAAACATCACTACCTTTTCATTACGCCATAACGCTGGCGTTTTCGCTAAAAGAATCCCTGTTTAAAGCGCTTTACCCAACGTTAAAGCAGCATTTATCTTTTCATACAGCAGCGATTACTGCCCTGGATTTACCCGCCGCACAAATAAACGTATGCCTGGAACCCGCACTGGTGGCGGCTGGTAATTTTCCTGCAAATTTAACCGGTCACTATTATCAGCATAACCATAATGTAGTGACCCTTCTCTGTTTTTAAGTTTATCAGCACGAATGCATCCGGCATAATGTGAACAGAAATCTTATCGCACTGATGTTATCGGTGAATAATTTCAGCATTCGTGCCATGCAACCGCCCACTCACTCTTTTGGAACTGCGTTTTCTACTCTATTTTTCAATTTCTGCCCGGGACGGAAAGTGACCACACGACGCGCTGTAATAGGAATATCCTCGCCTGTTTTCGGGTTACGCCCCGGACGTTTTTTTTTGTTTCGTAAATCAAAATTGCCAAAGCCAGATAGCTTGACTTGTTCACCATTTTCTAACGCGCAACGGACTGTTTCAAAGAAAAATTCAACCAGGTCTCTGGCATCATGTTTATTCAGCCCAAGTTTTTCCAACAGATGTTCTGATATTTCAGCTTTAGTAAGCGCCATAAGTTTAATCCCTCAAGGATCCCTGGAATCGCTGCTTTAACGCCTCTACACATTTTGCAACAGTAGCGGCAGTCTCTTCTTCCCCCAGCGTACGGGTCGTATCCTGCAATATCAGGCTGATGGCTAAACTTTTATAACCTTCTGTTATGCCCGTACCACGGTATACATCGAATAAGTTTACGTCAACTAACTGATTTTCGCCAACTTTCTTACACTCTGCTACAATATCATCTGCTGCGATATTTTCAGCCACAACAATCGCGATATCACGGCGGTTTGCCGGAAAGCGCGAAACATCATTCACTTCAGGCAGCCGGCGCGCTGAAATTTTGTCCCATTGCACCTCAAACACCGTTGTTCGGCCATTCAGCCCCAGTTTACCTTCCAGCTCAGGATGCAGCACACCAATAAAACCAATCCGTTCGCCGCACCAGTAAATCGCGGCGCTTTGCCCCGGATGTAGTGCAGGGTGTGCATGAGCTCTGAATGCTACGTCAGATAATTTGCCTGTCAGCTGTAAAATCGCTTCAACATCCCCTTTCAAATCATAGAAATCGCACGATACGGACGCCATATCCCAATGTTCCTCATGACGTGCACCCGTCATAACCGCGGCTAGCATAATATCCTGACGAATATCCTGTTCGGGGCTGTTACCAGGAGTAAAGCACTGTCCACTCTCAAACAGGCGAATACGGTTCTGCTGGCGGTTCTGATTATAAATTACCGCTGAAAGCAAACCTGGCAGTAATGAAAGACGCATTGCAGACATGTCGGCTGAAACTGGATTAGTTAAAGTCAGTGGCTTTTCCTCAGGATATAGCAGAGCCTGCAATTCAGGGTCGATAAAACTGTACGTTATCGCCTCCTGATAACCACGGTCTGCTAACAAAAATTTAACACGTTTTAATGATAATTCTGCTTCCGGATGCCTGATGATCGTGAGTTCAGCGCTTAGCGGCCGACTGGGGATGTTGTTATAGCCGTAGATCCGTGCAATTTCTTCAATCAGGTCTTCTTCAATTACCATATCAAAACGCCAGACTGGCGCCGTCACCTGCCATTGATTGCCCTGTTTTGTGACCAGAGCGCCTAAACTGCGCAAAATATCACCTACCTGGCGCTCGGGAATAACATGACCCAGCAAACTGTCCAGCTTCTCACGACGCAGCGTGATCGTAGCACACTTCGGTAATTCAGCCGCAACGGCAACGTCAACAACCGGCCCCACCTCTCCACCACAAATCTCCGTGAGTAAAGCGGTGGCTCGTTCGAGGGCCCTATACTGTAACTGAGGATCAACGCCACGTTCATAACGATGGGAGGCTTCGGTATGCAGGGCGTGACGACGCGCCCTCCCTGCAATGGCCAGCGGATTAAAAAAAGCGCATTCCAGCAGCACATTGCGGGTTGCCTGGCTGACAGCAGCCTGTTCACCGCCGCAGATTCCTGCCATTGCCACTATTTTTTTGGTATCTGCAATAACCAAAACATCCTGGCTGAGCTTAACAAGCGTGCCATTTAATAATGTCAGCTCTTCATCGGCCCGCGCCAGCCGTACGGTGATTTCCTCGTCAATACACTCTAAATCATAGGCATGCATTGGCTGGCCAAGCTCTAACAGAACAAAGTTAGTAATATCAACAACGGGATCGATGCTTCGCAGGCCGCAGCGGCGCAATTTTTCCTGCATCCACACCGGTGTCACCGCTTTCATATTAATATTTTTTACTATCCGGCTCAGATAGCGTGGGCACGCCTGTGGCACATCAACCCGAATGGGGCAGCGCTGATCGATGGTCACAGCAACTGCCGTGAGATCCGGTTCAACGAATGTTATCTGGTTAAGCGCAGCGATATCGCGGGCAATACCGATAATACTTAAACAATCTGCCCGGTTTGGCGTCACACTAATTCCAATCGTTTTATCATCCAGCCTGAGAAAATCACGGATATCGGCGCCCAGTGGCGCGTCTGCAGGTAATTCAATGATCCCATCCTGATAGCCCGCAATACCCAGCTCAGAAAAAGAACACAGCATTCCTTCCGATGGCTCACCACGTAGTTTAGCCACTTTAATTTTAATATTCCCCGGCAAGCGAGCGCCGGGAAGTGCTACGGCAACGTTAAGCCCCTCCCGGCAGTTTGGCGCTCCACAAACAATATTCAGTAAACGTTCCCCTGCGATATCAATTTTGGTTACGCGCAATTTATCTGCACTGGGATGCTGATGGCACTCTCTGATATGGCCAACAACAACTGCATCAAAATCACCTGCGACCGCCTCAACACTGTCAACCTCCAGACCCGCCTGAGTCAGTTGCCTGGTCAGCTCATCACTATTCACCGCAGGGTTAACCCACTCGCGTAACCAGAGTTCACTAAATTTCATGTGATATTCCTGCCTTACCTAAACTGCCTGAGAAAACGCACATCATTTTCGAAAAATGTACGTAAATCCATGACGCCGTAACGCAACATTGTCAAACGTTCTATACCCATACCAAAAGCAAAACCTGAATAGATTTCAGGTGCGATATTCACATTCCGCAACACATTAGGGTGCACCATACCGCAACCCAGTACCTCTAGCCATTTGCCATTTTTCCCCATGACATCCACCTCAGCAGAGGGCTCAGTAAAAGGGAAATATGCTGGCCGAAAACGAATCTGAAGATCCTGTTCAAAAAAATGATTCAGAAAATCATGCAGTATCCCCTTCAGGTTAGCAAAACTAACGTTCCGATCGACGATCAAACCTTCCATTTGGTGGAACATAGGAGTATGGGTTTGATCATAATCATTACGATATACCTTGCCGGGCGCGATAATACGCATCGGTGGTGACTGACTCTGCATGGTGCGAATTTGTACACCCGAGGTTTGGGTACGTAACAGACGAGTGGCATCAAACCAAAAAGTATCATGATCGGCACGTGCCGGGTGGTGTGCCGGGATGTTCAGCGCATCAAAATTATGCCAGCTATTTTCTACCTCCGGACCGGTAGCAACTAAAAATCCCAGCTCCGAAAAAAAAATTTCAA
Organism: Enterobacterales bacterium; assembly: GCA_947478475.1. Taxonomy (GTDB): domain Bacteria; phylum Pseudomonadota; class Gammaproteobacteria; order Enterobacterales; family Enterobacteriaceae; genus CANJWD01. Next base: position 169 of record CANJWD010000009.1, on the reverse strand, counting down.
TGCGATCGATAGTGAGTGTGACGGGGTGTAACCCACCGTTTTCCCTGTGACGCCCGGGTAATGAAACATCTATCGTTTCAGCACGCAGACGCGCACGCATCCGCAGCGACTCCAGGGTATTTTTTCGTTCACTTAGCAGGTCCTGAATCTGGTATTTAGCCCGATTGAT
>CANJWD010000008.1 GCA_947478475.1 Enterobacterales bacterium | reverse complement strand
GGCAATCTGGTATCGTTGCCCTTCAGTTAGCTGCTGGTAGTTCATGGTTACTCGCTCATCTTTGATCGGAGGAGCAGGATAGCTTATCAGCAGCTAACCTTCACCTCACCATTATGACCGAGCGTTGCACTTATTATCTGAATTCGCGAAGACGACGGCAGAGAACGATAGCATTCATGCTGTTCTCGTTTTAGCTTTTTATCAATATCTGAATGTTTTTCAATCCGCTTATCAAAAAAAGACTGGCGCATAAGATAATTCGCAACGTTATACAGCGAGCGCGTCTTTCCGCAGGCCGATTTGATCGCTTTGTAATTTTCATCTGACTTTCTGACAAGAATACGCTCAACTCTCATTACGTCTTCTTTCATTACGTCTTCTTTTTTCACTGAAATTTGCCATGAACTGTACAATACAGTAAAAAGATAACTATCTTAGTGTTAAGAGTCAATTATAATTATGAGGTCTCATTATCATTGCGTTTATAAACTAAATTACCATTTAGTGTTAGTTACAAAATATCGGAATAAGTGCTTTACCAGTGAGTTGCTGGATCGACTGGAAGAAATACTCAGAGAACAGTGTAAAAAGTGGGATGTTGATATTGCAGAGTTTGGTGGCGAAGCGGACCACATCCATCTTATGTTGGAAATGCACCCAAATATTGAGCCAGCCAGACTCATTAATAGCCTGAAGACAGTCAGCAGTCGGCTCATTCGTAAAGAGTTTTCAGCACATCTTGCTAAGTATTACTGGAAGCCCGTTTTATGGTCGAGAGCGTATTGCTTGATAACTGCCGGCGGTGCTCCGCTTAGCATCCTGAAAGATTATATCCAGAATCAGGATAAACCAAAATAAATCAGCGGGCGTTGCCCGCTTCGCTATCCATCTCCCTCTAAACTAACTCGCTAATGCTCGTACAGTTATGGATGGAGAATTTCGCGAGATCTGTTAAACCAGCCAGCTGATGGATAACGCGCTCACTATCAGGTCAATAAATTTAATGCCAATAAACGGTGCCACCAGACCACCGAGACCATAAATCAACAAATTACGTCGCAGCAACGCCGCCGCATTCATGGCGGTGTAACGAATACCTTTTAGCGCCAGCGGGATCAGAAACACAATCACCAGGGCGTTAAAGATCACTGCTGAAATAATCGCAGAGGCCGGGGAGTGTAACTGCATGACATTCAGTGCATTTAATTGTGGGTAAGTGACAGAAAACGCGGCCGGGATAATGGCAAAATATTTCGCGACATCATTAGCAATGCTGAATGTGGTGAGAGAACCACGTGTCATCAGCATCTGCTTACCAATGTGTACCACTTCAATCAGCTTAGTGGGGTTTGAATCGAGGTCCACCATGTTTCCCGCTTCTTTCGCCGCCTGCGTCCCCGAATTCATGGCGACGGCGACATCAGCCTGTGCGAGGGCGGGTGCATCGTTAGTGCCATCACCGGTCATAGCGACCAGGCGCCCCTCTGCCTGATATTGACGGATCAGAGCCAGTTTCGCCTCGGGCGTGGCTTCAGACAAAAAATCGTCAACGCCGGCTTCGACAGCAATAGCGGCGGCGGTAAGCCGGTTATCGCCGGTTATCATAACTGTTTTAATGCCCATTTTACGCAGTTCACTAAAGCGTTCTTTAATACCATTTTTAACAATATCCTTTAGCGCCACGACACCAAGCACTGCTGATCCTTCAGAGACCACTAAAGGTGTCCCGCCACTACGGGCCACGCGTTCAACCAGTTCATCGATGGCTGCCGAAAAATCGCCCTGTATAGCAGTGATATGATGACGAATGGCATCTGCAGCACCTTTACGAATTATTCTGGCTGCCATGTTGACGCCACTCATGCGCGTCTGTGCTGAAAAAGGGATAAACTGGACATCTAATGCAGCAATATTTGCAGCAATATCGGGTGGCGGCAGATCAAAACGCTGTTTAGCCAGCAGCACAATACTGCGGCCCTCCGGTGTTTCATCGGCCAGGGAGGCGAGCTGTGCCGCATCTGCCAGCGTCTGTTCACTGATACCGGGAGCCGGTAAAAATGCGGATGCCTGACGATTTCCCAGCGTGATGGTACCGGTTTTATCCAGCAGCAGCACATCAACATCGCCGGCAGCTTCTACCGCGCGGCCACTGGTGGCAATCACGTTAGCCGCCAGCATCCGGCTCATGCCAGCTATGCCGATAGCAGAGAGCAACGCACCAATGGTAGTGGGGATCAGGCAGACCAGCAGGGCAACCAGTACCGTGACACTGATCGGGCTGCCGGCATGATTAGCCGTACTACTAAATAAAGAAAAGGGATACAACGTGGCAGTGGCCAGTAAAAAGATAATAGTCAGTGAGATAAGTAAAATGGTCAGCGCCACCTCATTGGGTGTTTTGCGGCGGCGGGCGTTTTCGACCATGGCAATCATGCGATCGAGAAAGGTCTCCCCCGGATTGACGGTACACTGCACGATGACCCAGTCAGACAACAATTGCGTACCACCCGTGACAGAAGAAAAATCACCCCCTGCTTCACGGATAACCGGTGCAGATTCCCCGGTTATCGCACTTTCATCGACAGAAGCACTGCCTTCGATCACTTCACCATCACAGGGTACGCTCTCCCCGGCCTCGATCAGTACCCAGTCACCTTTACGCAAACTTTCCGCCGCCACAGTTTCACTGGCAGCACCATAGTGTGGCTGCGCCATTTTTTTTGCCGGGCTGTTTTTTTTGTACCCCCTTTAAACTGGCAGCCTGCGCCTTACTGCGCCCTTCTGCCACTGCTTCAGCAACATTGGCAAACAAGACCGTCAACCATAACCAGAGCGCAATGCTGCCACTAAATCCTGCACTACCTGTTATCTGGCCGCTTAACATCGCCAGCCAAAGTAAGGTAGTCAGTACGCTGCCAAGCCAGACAACAAACATCACCGGATTACGCCACTGGATACGCGGGTCCAGTTTTTTTATCGCATCCAGTAACGCGCTGCGGATCAATGTGGTCATCAGTGTGGTCATCGTAACCAAACCTGTAGCTGCTCTGCCACCGGCCCCAGCGCCAGAGCGGGGATAAAGGTCAGCGCACCGACCAGTAATAGGGTGTCAGTGAGTAACCCAATGAATAACGGACCATGAGTGGGCAGAGTTCCGTTGCCGACCGGCAGGCGTTTTTTGCTGATAAGCGATCCGGCAAGGGCAAGTACTGGCACCATAACGCCAAAACGGCCGCATAACATCACCAGGGCCAGTAGCAGATTATAGAACGGAGTGGCCGTGTTCAGACCGGCAAATGCGCTGCCGTTGTTACTGGCAGCTGACGAAAAAGCATACAGCACTTCGCTAAAACCATGCGCTCCAGGATTGAAAATCCCCGACCGCCCGGCATCAGTAGTCAAGGCCAGTGCGCTGCCTGATAACACCAAAGCGGGTGTTATCAGAATAGCCAGTGCCGTCATTTTCATATCGAAGACATCAATTTTTTTACCCAGATATTCGGGTGTACGGCCAATCATTAATCCGGCAATAAATACGGTGAGTAACACAAACAGCAGCATGCCATAGAGCCCGGAACCCACTGCACCGAACACCACTTCACCGATTTGCATCAGCCACAGTGGCACCAGGCCGCCAAGGGCAGTGAAAGAATCCAGCATGGCGTTAAGCGAGCCACATCCGGTGGCGGTATTAACCACTGCATAGAGGCTGGAAGCCAGAATACCAAAGCGAACTTCCTTGCCTTCCATATTGCCTTGATTGCCTTGATGATCACCCTGATCGCCGCTGACCAGCGTGGCAAGATGCGGATTACCGGCCAGTTCGGCGTATATTACAACCAGCGCCGCCACGACAAAAATCAGCGCCATCACCCAGATAAGCATATGACCCTGGCGGTTGTCATCCACCAGACGGCCGAAAGCAAAACAGAGCGCACAGGGAATAAGCAGGGTAGCCAGCATTTGTATGAAATTACTGAGCGCATTGGGATTTTCGAACGGATGTGCCGAACTGGCGGCGAAAAACCCCCCGCCGTTAGTTCCTAACAATTTTATTGCTTCCTGAGAGGCTACCGGCCCCATTGGCAAAATATGTGGCACACCTTCCAGCGTGGTGAAAGGCAGGTAGGGGCTTAAATTCTGTAACACACCCTGGCTGACAAAAAACAGTGCCAGCACTAAGGCGCCCGGTAATAAAACATAGAGCGTGATGCGGGTGATATCAACCCACGCATTACCGAGCGTGATCATCGAGTGGTGAGCCAGAGCCCGCATCAGGGCAAAGGCCACCGCCATACCGCTTGCTGCCGACAGGAAATTTTGTACTGTTAATCCTGCCATTTGACTCAAATAACTCAGTGTACTTTCGCCGCTATAGGGCTGCCAGTCACTATTGGTAATAAAGCTCGCGGCGATATTAAACGCAAGATCCCATGACAGGCCCGGGAACTGCTGTGGATTAAGCGGCAACCAGCCCTGGCTAATCAATAAGGTAAACAGCAGAACGAGGCCAAGCGCATTAAAACAAAGAATTGCTCGTGCATAGTGCCACCAGCTCATTTCCTGGCAGTTAATCCCGGCAACAGGCCAAAAAAATGCTTCCGTTTTCTGCATCCAGGGAAAAGGCTCGCCTTCAGCCAGGCGCGCCAGAAAAAAACCTAACGGACGGGATAACAGCAACAATGACAGCAGCAAACTACCGGTTAGCAGTAAAACGGGTAGCACCATTCAAAAATCCTCGGCATTAAACAGTGCGTACACCAGATACCCTAGCAATAACAGCACCAGTAGCACGCCGGTCACAATACCGATAGGCATTACGTCCTCCAGGAGGGCTATTCGAAGGTATGATAACGACGGTATGATGTTAATTAATTGTAGTAATTAATAATAAAGATACAAGCAGCCAGCCGCTATTTTCTGGCACGCTGTGGCAAGATCCATCGGTGCTGAAAATAACAACGGCTAACTATGCCAGATTGCGCCCACAATAAATTTCCTGCATTTCCTTATACAGCTGGCAAGTAATCGCTTGTCTTTCAGAGTGACTTAAGTTTTCTGGTCGGGTATTAAATAAATAATTACTGAGATCAAAATTTCTCAGCAACATCTTTGTATGAAAGATATTTTCCTGGTAGAGGTTAACATCGACCATGTGGTAGAGCGACTGAATATCTGCTGACATAAAATTTTGAATCGAATTGATCTGGTGATCGATGTAGTGCTTGGTACCATTAATGTCGCGCGTGAAACCACGAACCCGGTAATCCATGGTGACAATATCGGATTCCAATTGATGAATCAGATAATTCAGCGCATTGAGTGGTGAAATAATACCGCAGGTAGAGACTTCAATGTCTGCACGAAAGGTGCAAATGCCGCCTTCCGGATGGCTTTCCGGGTAGGTGTGAACACAGATATGGCTTTTATCCAGATGCGCAACTAATACATCAGGTAACGGACCTGGGTGCTCGGATCTGTCCACATCTTTTGGGTCGACAGGCTCTTCACTGATTAACATGGCAACACTGGCACCCTGAGGGTCATAATCCTGGCGTGCGATATTTAAAATATTGGCACCGATAATTGAACAGGTTTCGCTGAGAATTTCGGTCAGGCGGGTAGCATTGTATTGTTCATCAATATAGGCAATGTAACCATCGCGGTCGTCCTCCGTTTTGGCATAACAAATATCATAGATACAAAAACTCAGGCTTTTGGTCAGATTATTAAAACCATGTAATTTAAGTTTGTGCAATTGGGTTCACCACATTATGGCGCACAATGCGCACATTCGGCTTCCAGTGCATCGAGAAAATACTGCGGTAACGCAAAGCTTGCGCTATGGATGGCGGGGTTATAATAACGGCATTTCAGGCCCGCTTCAGCAAACCGCGTTTGCAGTGTGCTCCGATCGGTTTCCCGCGCGCTAGCGCTCTGACTGGCCCAGGCGAAGGTCATCACACCACCATAGTAGCTGGGTATAGCGGCCTGATAAAAGCTGACATCGGCAAAAAAGCGGCTCAGCCGGGCATAACTGTTAACAGCCTGTTTGAGTTGCAGAAAGCACACACCATTCTGGCCCACAAAAATACCGCCGTCACGCAGACGGCTGGCACAATTCTGGTAAAAATCAGCACTAAACAGGCTCTTTCCGGGCCCGATTGGGTCGGTGCTGTCGGAAATAATCACATCAAATTTTTCATCACTCTGATGAACAAAATCCGCGGCATTACTGATAATCAGCCTGAAACGAGGGTCTTCATAAGCACCATTACTATGGCCGGGCAGGTAGTTGCGGCACAATTCAATCACCGCTATATCGATCTCCACCATGGTGATTTTCTGAATCTGCGGATGGCGGCACACTTCGCGCAATATGCCGCCGTCTCCCCCGCCAATAATCAGGACGCTCTCGGCCCTGGCATGTGCCAGTAACGGGACATGCACCATCATTTCGTGGTAGATAAATTCATCGTGCTCAGTTGTTTGCACCACGCCGTCCAGCGCCATCACGCGGCCGGCCGCAGCATTGTCAAAAATCATCAGTTCCTGATATGCGGTTTTTTCATGGTATAGCATTTCCCCTACCGAAAAATACTGACCGCGGTCGGCATGCAGTGTCTCATGCCAGAACTTATCCTGTGACATGGTAGTGATTCCCTGTTGCGGTGCCAATGGCCATGAGAACAATGATCATGAAAAAATAGGAGTGGCATTATAGGCAACTCTGACGCAGGTTGCACGGTGAAATTTCAGCCAATGGGGGGCGCGTACTATTTATTACCTGTTATTACCTGCACGCGAAAGATGGCGCTTATCCTGGGTTATGTGAAACCCGCAACACCTATCGCTTCGTAGACCTTTTTCAATGTTTTTTCAGCCCGCGCTCTGGCTTTCGCTGCGCCTTCGTGCATCACCTGGTGTAGCAGGGCATCATTGCCACGATAGCGGTAATAACGCTCCTGTAGCCTGAATAACATGTCAGAGAGCGCATCAGCAAGCGCGCCTTTCAGATGACCATACTGTAGGCCAGAAAACTCTGTTTCCAACTCTGCCACAGACTGGCCAGTGATAGCGGACAGCATATCCAGCAAATTAGAGATACCGGGTTTGTTAATAATATCGTGGCGAATAACCGCTGGCTCATCTGAGTCCGTTATCGCTCGTTTGATTTTTTTCATCATTGATTTAAGATCTTCCAGCAACATAATAATATTATTGACATTGCTGTCTGATTTGGACATTTTTTTTGTCGGCTCCTGGAGAGACATAACCCGGGCACCGGCGGGCGGTATAAAAGCCTCAGGCAGAGTAAATACCTCGCCGTACAGGCTGTTAAAACGCTGGGCGATGTCACGACATAATTCCATATGCTGTTTTTGATCATCACCCACAGGGACCCAATTAGTCTGGTATAACAGGACATCTGCTGCCATCAGTACCGGATAACCAAACAGCCCGGCGTTGATGTTTTCTGCGTAACGTACCGACTTATCCTTAAACTGAGTCATACGACTTAGTTCACCAAAATAGGTGTAACAATTGAGCACCCAGCTCAGCTGGCTATGCTCCGGTACCTGAGACTGTAAAAAGATGGTGCTTTTTTCTGGATCAATCCCACAGGCCATATACAGCGCCAGAGTGTCCAGTATCCTGTTTCTCAGCTGTTCGGTATCCTGACGTACCGTGATGGCGTGCAGATCAACAACACAGTAGATACAATCATAATTGTCCTGCATACGAACCCACTGACGTAGCGCTCCCATATAGTTGCCAATAGTGAGCCCACCGGATGGCTGCGCACCACTAAATACCACGGGCTTATCCGGAGCGCTTTGCGGGCGCAATACTGCATCTGGCTGACTGACTTGCGTGGGATTATTCATGAGTATTTTTCGGATTCCTTTTATTATTTCTTTTATTATTCCTTTTACTACGCCCGTTTTCCCCGGACGTGCCAGGAGTTCAGGCAGCATTACCATACTCAAAGTGACGGGGTATACACTTACCGTCAGTCTGTCAGAAAAGACGATTTAAACCATTCAGTGCTGCAACCCGGTAAGCTTCTGCCATAGTGGGATAGTTAAAGGTAGTATTCACAAAATAGTCAATAGTATTACCCGCTCCCTTCTGCTCCATAATGGCCTGCCCAATGTGAATGATTTCAGCTGCCCGTTCTCCAAAACAGTGAATGCCCAGAATTTTCCTGGTTTCACGATGAAATAAAATTTTTAAACTGCCCACATTCATACCCACTATTTGAGCACGCGCCAAATGTTTAAATTGTGCACGACCTACCTCATAGGGGATTTTCATGGCAGTGAGTTCCTGCTCTGTTTTGCCCACTGAACTTATTTCGGGGATAGTATAGATACCTGTTGGAATATCCTCAATCAGATGGACATTGGCTTCCCCCTGAATCATCGCCTGCGCCGCAATGCGCCCTTGATCATAGGCCGCTGAAGCCAGGCTTGGGTAACCGATAACATCACCTACAGCAAAAACGCGGGGCAGCGCTGTCTGGTACATGCTGTTGACTTTTAGTAGCCCACGCCCATCCGCCTCAATAGCGATATTTTCCAGCCCGAGCCCATGAGTATTGCCGGAACGGCCATTGGCAAAGAGCAAGCAATCTGCTTTGACTTTTTTACCCGATTTTAAGTGGACAATAACCCCATCTTCAACGCCTTCTATGGCTGAAAACTCTTCATTGTGGCGGATCACGACACCATTATTCCAAAAATGGTACGAGAGCGCATCGGACATCTCTTGATCAAGGAAAGCCAGTAAACGATCACGCGTGTTGATCAAATCGACCTTTACGCCAAGTCCTCTGAAAATAGAAGCATACTCGCAACCAATTACTCCGGCGCCGTAAATAATAACGTGTTTTGGCTCATGGTTAAGCTGTAAAATGGAATCACTGTCATAGATCCTTGAATGGTTAAAATCTACTTCTGGCGGGTGCCATGGATGAGAACCTGTAGCAATCACAATATGATCAGCATGCAGGATGTTATAAGCGCTATCCGCGTACTGGACTTTAACCGTAGTCTCATCAACAAAGATGGCTTCACCACAAAACAACTGGCAGTCATTACGCTCGTAAAAACCCTGCCGCATGCGTATTTGCTGGCTAATGACACTGTCGGCACGACGTAAAATTTCTGAAAAAGAGGAGCTGAGAGTGCGTACATTATCGCTGTAGAGGGGGTTTTGGTTGAACTCGATAATACGGCTGACAGCATGACGCAGCGCTTTCGAGGGAATCGTACCCCAGTGAGTACAGCCACCGCCGACAGCGACATATTTTTCGATAACAGCAACCCTGACCCCTTGCTTCACCAAACCCATAGCGGCCCCTTCACCGCCCGGGCCAGAGCCGATGATAATGGCACCAAAATGAAAGTGTTGTTGCATCATAGAGCAGTGACCTATTTCATACAAAATAACAACAAAACATTAACACTATTTGTCTGATAACCCAACCGCTAGCGATACCTGAAAATTTAGGCGTTGGCACATTTCCTGTTAGCGCCGCGTAAAACTGGCATCGGTACGAAAAACAGCAATGATTTTTTCATCAGAGCGAACATGCCGGACTGCCAGTGCCTCACTCTGACTCTGACTCTGACTCTGACTCTGACTCTGACGCTCACTCTGACTCTGACTCTGACTCTCACTCTGACGCTGATGATGACCACAGTGAACACACTCAATAACTCCGACACCTTCATGACGCCATAACGCAACGCCATCGGGCTTATTACAGCCAGGACAAACCGCTCCGGCGATAAATCTTTTACGGGTGACTGACATTTTATTACTCTTTAATTGCTCTCTCTATATGTGCTCTCTATATGTGCTCTCTGGACTATTCATGTTCATCCCAACACTCTAACTGACTCCGTTCACGAAGTATTTCACTTTGAAAAATGTCCTCTAATTCACGACGCTCTTCCTTAATACGGGAAATCTGCGCCACGTCACCCTGGTGTTGCGGTACTAGATCACGTAACATACGCATATCCAGCCGCCGAAAGTGCTGCTGCGCCCGATACGCCTGATGTGGATGCATTCCCAGTTCCAGCAATGTTTTTCGTCCTAACTCCAGAGCACTGGAAAAGGTTTCTCGGGTAAAATTTTGCACGCCATGTTGCAGTAATTCATGTGCCTCCACACGGCCGCGCGCCCGCGCAAGAATACGGATATCGGGAAAGTACTGCTGGCAGAGGCGCACCACAGCCATCGTGTCTTCGGGAATATTACAGGTGATGACGATAGCTTTGGCTTTTTCCGTTCCTGCAGCGCGCAGTAACGCAAGATCGGTGGCATCACCATAATAAACCTTATAGCCATAGCGACGCATAATACCCACCACGCTGACATCGCGTTCCAGCACAGTAATACTCGTTTTATTTGCCATCAATAACCGACTGACTACCTGCCCAAAACGTCCGAAACCAACAATAATAACCTGAGGATTATTATCTTCTACAAACGGGGTTTCATTGTTTTCTTCCTGAGCGTTGTAACGTCGGGCGAGAATATGGTCCACCAGTTGCATCAGCAATGGGGTTGTCATCATCGATAACGTCACGATAACCAACAGCAGTGCCTGATCCGGCTTAGTCAGCACGCCATGACTAAACGCAGCAGAGAAGAGGACAAAAGAAAACTCGCCGCCCTGGCTGAGCACACTGGAAAACTGCAACCGTACCGAGCGGCGTAATCCCGCGCGGCGCGCCAGAAAATATAACACTGTCACTTTAATAAAAACGAGTGTCGTGACACCCACTAAAATAGGTAGCAAATGGGTGAATAGCACCCCCATATCAAGCGCCATGCCCACTGAAATAAAAAACAGCCCGAGCAATAAGCCCTTAAAAGGCTCAATAGCGATTTCCAGTTCATGCCGGAACTCACTTTCTGCCAGCAATACCCCGGCAATAAAGGTACCCAGTGCCATAGAAAAACCCAGGGCATTCATAAACAGCGCCGCGCCCAGCACCACTAATAACGCCGTCGCTGTAAAAATTTCACGCACCGCCGAGGCCGCGATATAACGAAACAGTGGGCGTAACAGATAGCGACCACCAATCAGCATAACCGCTAAAGCAAGTACTTTCAGGGCAGGCTGAATCCAGTCATTAACAACAGCACCCCCCTGTACTAAAAAAGGAATTAATGCCAGTGCCGGAATAACGGTTATATCCTGGAAAAGAAGCACTGCGAAACCAAGCTGGCCACCCTCGTTGTGGTTCATTCCCTTTTCACGCATGAGTTGCAATGCCATGGCAGTAGAGGACATCGCCAGCCCTATGCCACCAATGACAGCAGCCTGCCAGGTAAAGCGGCTGATGCTCAAATAGAGCAGCGCTCCAAGCAGGGCGGCAGTAATAAAAACCTGGCCGGCCCCAACACCAAAAATTGAGCGCCTTAACTGCCACAGCTTTGCCAGATTCAGCTCCAGCCCAATGATGAACATCAAAAAAACAACACCCAGCTCAGAGAAATGTAAAATTTCGCCAACTTCATGAATAAAACCCAGCCCCCAGGGGCCAATGACAATACCGGCAACCAGATAGCCAAGTACCGCACCCATTCCTAAACGCTGAGCAATGGGAACAGCAACGACCGCGGCAAATAAAAATAACAGTATTGCCGTCAGCACCATTGAGCCGTCCATTAATCAAATATCTCCATTAATCAAATATCTCCATTAATCAAATATCTCCATTAATTAAATATCCATATTAATCAAATAGTTCCATGCAATAACGGTGACTGTAACCAGGCAACGTATGCATCAGCATGACTCATCAATATTTTTTTCGGCTGACGACGTACCCGGTAGATGATGACGGGAGCTATCCAGTGCATACGACACATCGCAGCGGTAAGTTCAAACGGACGAAGAATATCTTCCATGGGATAACCGTTATATCCACCCGTACGATAAGCGCCTTCTGGTTCACCGGTAGTTATCACCGAGCGCCAGTATTTTCCCGTTAATGCATGGCCGCCGATGCCATTTGCAAAACCACGCACCAGCACACGATCCAGCCACTCTTTAAGTAAAGCCGGGCAACCATGAGTATACAGGGGGTGTTGAAACACGATCAGTTGATGCTCACGCAACAACTGCTGCTCATAATGGACGTCAACAAAGAAATCCGGATAATGCGCATAGAGATCGTGCACAGTAACGTGAGCTAACTGCCGTACCTGTTGTAATAACAAGCTATTTGCCACTGAATCCTGTGACTCCGGATGAGCATACAACAACAAAATTTTGGGCGGTGATAACATATTCTCTCTCTAAAAAAGCGTCGTCAGAATACGGAATTTCCGCTACCATGCCTCGCAAAGGCTACAATTAGGGATTCTTCTGCTCACGTTTTTACATTACAATAATTTAACATAATCTGCTCTACGGCGCACAATGATTGTCTTTTCTTCTCTCCGGATCCAGCGTGGTACCCGTATTCTTTTGCACAATGCAAATGCCACCATCAATTCAGGACAAAAAATCGGGCTTATCGGTAAAAATGGTTGTGGTAAATCGACTCTGATGGCGTTACTAAAAGGTGAAATCACTACCGATGGTGGCAATTTCACTCTTCCAAACCATTGGGCTTTGGCGTGGGTAAATCAGGAAACTCCGGCTCTGGATATTCCGGCAATAGAGTATGTCATCGACGGTGATCGTGAATTTCGCCAGTTAGAATCCCGGTTACAGGAAGGCAGCGTAAAAAACGACGGTCATCTGATTGCCAGCCTGCACGCCAAATTAGACGTTGTTCAGGCCTGGACCATCCATTCCAGAGCCGCCGCCCTGCTCAGTGGACTGGGCTTTTCGCAGCAAAATTTACAACAACCGGTGTACTCATTTTCCGGTGGCTGGCGTATGCGTCTTAACCTTGCACAGGCGTTGATTTGCCGCTCTGATTTACTGCTGCTTGACGAACCTACTAATCATTTGGATTTAGATGCTGTCATTTGGCTGGAAAAGTGGTTAAAACGCTATGCAGGTACGCTTCTTGTGATTGCGCATGACCGCGATTTTCTCGATGCCATCATAGATAAAGTGTTGCATATCGAGCAGCAAACGCTGACTGAGTACACCGGCGATTACTCTTCTTTTGAGCAGCAGCGCGCCAGTAAACTGGCACAACAACAGTCGCTATTTCGGCATCAGCAGGAAAAAATAGCCCATTTACAGCACTACATTGACCGTTTTCGGGCACAGGCCACTAAAGCCAGGCAGGCTCAAAGCCGTATCAAAATGCTTGAGCGTATGGAACGTATTGCCCCTGCGTATGTTGATAACCCGTTTCACTTTAGTTTTTTAGCGCCAGCAAAACTGCCGAATCCTTTATTGCGCATGGAGAAAGTCAGTGCCGGTTATGGTGATAGTACTATTTTGCATGCCATCAAACTGAATTTAGTCCCCGGATCACGTATTGGCTTATTGGGGCGCAATGGTGCCGGAAAATCCACTCTGGTAAAATTACTTGCAGGCACACTGGCGCCGCAACAGGGTAGTGTTGGCTTATCGGAGGGTGTCAGACTGGGTTACTTTGCGCAGCATCAGCTTGAATCTTTACGTCCTGATGAGTCACCACTGCAACATTTGAACCAGATAGCGCCTCGTGAGCCGGAACAACAGCTACGGAATTATTTGGGTGGTTTTGGTTTCCAGGGTGATCAGGTTACCTGTTCTGTCACCCACTTTTCCGGTGGCGAGAAAGCACGTCTGGTATTAGCATTGATAGTCTGGCAACGTCCTAACTTATTGCTTCTTGATGAACCGACCAACCATCTCGATTTAGATATGCGTCAGGCACTGACCGAAGCACTGATGGATTTCCACGGAGCGCTGGTTGTGGTATCGCATGACCGCCACTTATTACGCTCTGCTACCGACAACCTCTATCTGGTCCATGACGGTCGGGTGGAGCCATTTGATGGCAATCTGGATGACTACCAGCAAGGGCTTGTTGCCTTGCAACGTCCACAAAACCAGCAAAGTTCTGCGGTTAATTCGCTTGCTGGTGATACGCTTCAGGCCAAAAAAGATCAAAAACGCCGGGATGCCGGGCTGCGCCACCAGACGCAGCCACTGCGTAATGAGAGCGTCATGCTGGAAAAAGAGATGAAAAAACTGACAGCGGAACTGGCAGAAGTTGAAATCAGGCTCAATGATCCCGCGCTGTACGATGTAGCTTTCAGGGAAACCATGGCAAGCTATTGGCAACAACACAGGCACATAAAAGCTTCACTGCAAGCAGTCGAGATGCGCTGGCTGGACATAGAGGAAAAGCTGGAAGCGCTTTCCGGCACCCTGAAGACGAGGGAAAATAAGCCATGATCATCCCCTGGCAACACATTGACAGCAAAACGCTGGATAATTTAATTGAGGCTTTTGCGTTACGTGAAGGAACAGATTATGGCGAGCAGGAGTGCTCATTATCACAAAAAGTTGAAAATATTCGCCGCCAGTTAGCAAGTAACAAGGCCGTACTGGTGTGGTCCGAATTGCATGAAACTATGAATATCATGCGACCGGAACTATTCCCACTGAGATAAAAAACAAACAACTCAGGTTAAATTCACTACAGCTAACCATCGATAAAACTGTACGCTAAATCTGGATTTACCGAAGGTATAATCATTATGGGGTCATAAAGCTTATGTCAACCAGGCATCCAATCATCGCAGTTACAGGCTCAAGTGGCGCCGGAACCACCACCACCAGTCTGGCATTTCGTAAAATTTTCCAACAATTAAATATCCGTGCAGCGCAGCTGGAAGGTGACAGTTTTCACTATTACACACGCCCGGAAATGGATTCAGCTGTTCGTAAAGCGCGGGACCAGGGTCGGCATATTAGTTATTTTGGCCCTGAAGCCAATGACTTCGGGTCACTGGAAAACAGTATGATTGAATATGGCCAGCATGGCTGTGGCCGCTCGCGAAAATACCTGCATACCTACGATGAAGCTGTGCCCTACGATCAAATTCCCGGGACCTTTACCCCGTGGCAAGCACTGCCGGAACCAACAGATGTGCTGTTTTATGAGGGATTACACGGTGGTGTCGTTACCGAACACCACGACGTCGCCAGCCATGTTGATTTACTGGTTGGTGTTGTTCCCATAGTCAATCTGGAATGGATTCAAAAACTGGTACGTGATACCGGAGAGCGGGGTCATTCACGGGAAGCCGTAATGGATTCGGTTGTACGTTCAATGGATGATTACATTAACTACATCACGCCACAATTTTCGCGTACACATATCAATTTTCAGCGGGTTCCCACCGTCGATACGTCTAATCCCTTTGCCGCTAAAGCCATTCCCTCGTCGGACGAAAGTTTCGTCGTCATCCATTTTCAGGGGCTGAATCAGATTGATTCACTCTATCTTCTGGCGATGTTGCAAGGATCGTTCATGTCAAATAGTAATACATTAGTCGTCCCTGGCGGAAAAATGGGTCTGGCGATGGAGCTGACCATGACGCCGTTGGTACGACAGCTACTGGCAGGAAAAAAATCAGTTAAGGCCAAGCCCAGGCTCTGTTTCAGGTGATGCCGCGCGGGTGTGTAGTTTACCATCTTGTGTTACCTTCCCGGATACAGTATTTTTGGCGGGGCGTTATCGGTTTCAAGAGATTTCAAGCGCAATCAAACAGCTACCGGGCAACCAGCCGGTATTAACATTACGATATGGGGTACTGTTGTATGAAAGAAGACTGTATGAAAGAAGACTGTATGAAAGAAGATGGTATGAAAAAAAATGGTATAAAAAAAGTATGGTTGATGTTTGTCAGTGCAATCACTCTATTGATGATTACCACGACGCCGGGTAGTGCTGCTGAAAATTTTTCAGAGGGTAAGCAGTATCAAAAATTAGACAGGCCCGCGGCGGCAGAACAACAGGTTATTGAGTTTTTTTCCTTCTATTGCCCGCATTGCTACCAGTTTGACAAAATCTATGGTGTTTCTCAGGCTGTGGAAAAAATATTGCCACCGGGAGTTAAAATGACCCGGTATCATGTTCAGTTCCTTGGCCTGTTTGGTAAAGAATTAACTCAAGCCTGGGCCGTTGCGACAGTTCTCGGTATCGAAGATAAAATAAGTCCTTTGATTTTTGAGGCTGTACAAAAAACAGAAACCATAAAGTCCCCTGATGATATACGTAACATCTTTATCAAAACTGGTGTTAGCGGTACAGAGTACGATGCTGCATTAAACAGCTTCGTTGTGAAGTCGCTGGTATCCCAGCAGGTAAAAACTGCCGAAAATTTTAAATTACGGGGTGTGCCAGCAATGTTTGTTAATGGTAACTATATGATTATAAATGAAGGTATGGAAACAGAATTGATGGATGACTACGCTAAACGGTACGCGGATGTGGTGAGCTTTCTGATCAATAAAAAATAATTTACCGCTTTACTGTGTATCACCGCCGTTTTTTCCTCAGTCTGAGCAAAACCGCCAGCATGGTGTTGTACTGTATCGTTTGTACTGTATCGTTTGTACGGGATTATAATCGGCTATGTTATTGCGCGTTATCACCACCATCGTTCTTTTAGTGCTGAGTCTGAATCCGCGGGCCGAAAACGTTCAGGCCGAAAAAATTAATAAGGGCGTCGCTTTTGCTCAGCTCGGCGAGCCCAAATATTCTGCTGAATTTTCTCATTTTGATTATGTCTTCCCGGATGCACCAAAAACTGGTGCCGTTACTCTGGCCGCGGCAGGTACCTTTGACAATTTTAACCGTTATGCCCTGCGCGGTAGTGCCGCCGTGCGTACCGAGCAGCTCTACGACACGCTGTTTACCACATCGGAAGATGAAGCGAGCAGTTATTATCCCTTGATCGCACAATCAGCGCGCTATCCGGATGACTATCGCTGGATTGAAATCGCTATCAATCCGCTTGCCCGCTTTCATGACGGCAGCGCCATCACCAGCGATGATGTCGTATTTACCTTTAAAAAATTTATGGCAGAAGGTGTTCCGCAATTCCGTATGACCTATGCTGGCATTGAAGCCAAAACAGTGTCAGCCCTTACCGTGCGCTTTGAATTGCCTCAGCCGGACAAAAATAAAATACTGGGCCTGATGAGTCTCCCCATCCTGCCGGCGCATTTTTGGAAACATCACAAACTCAGCGATCCGCTGACTACCCCTCCGTTAAGCAGCGGGCCTTATCGTATTAGCGATTATCGGATGGGTCAGCAGGTCACTTATCAGCACGTCAGGGATTACTGGGCCGCTAGTCTGCCAGTCAATATTGGGCGTTATAATTTTGACACGCTGCGTTACGACTACTATCTGGATGACAAGGTAGCGTTAGAAGCCTTTAAAGCGGGCGCGTATGATGTGCGTACCGAGAATTCACCAAAAAACTGGATGACACAATATCAGGATGGCAATTTCGCCAGGAACTATATTGTTAAGCAAGATCTACCCGATAACTCGGCACAAAATACCCGCTGGCTGGTATTTAACATCCAGAGGCCGGTTTTTGCTGATCGCCGGGTGCGCCAGGCAGTGACACTGGCTTTTGATTTTGACTGGATGAATAAAGTCTTCTACTACAATAGCTATCAAAGAACGAACAGTTTTTTCCAAAACACTGACTATGCCGCCAGCGGCCAGCCAGATGCAGCCGAACTCTCCTGGCTGGAACCAGTGAAACACCAGATCCCCCTGGAGATTTTTAGCCAAATTTATTATCCTCCCAATACCGATGGCAGTGGCAGCAACCGGGAGAACCTGCTACGCGCCAAAACGCTGCTGCAACAAGCTGGCTGGGAGATTAAAAACAAGCGATTAGTCAACAGCAAAACGGGGGATCCTTTCATTTTTGAACTATTACTCCAGAGCGGCAGTAATTTTCAATACGTTTTACCCTTCCAGCACAGTTTACAGCGCTTAGGTATTACTATGACTATCCGGACAGTTGACAGCTCGCAGTTCATTAACCGTCTGCGCAAACGCGATTTTGATATGCTGCCTAACGTTTATCCGGCGTTTCCTTTTCCAGCGCCAAACCTGCGGCTGTGGTGGAGTTCGGCCTATATCACTTCCAGTTACAATAGCAGCGGTATACAGGATCCAGCAGTGGACACCCTGATTAATGACATTATCCGGCATCAGGGAGAGCCTAGTGCCTTGCGCTCTTTAGGGCGGGCGCTGGACCGGGTACTGACCTGGAGCACGCTAATGATCCCCATGTGGTATACCAAAAACATACACATTGCGTACTGGGATAAGTTTTCGATGCCCGCTGTTCGCCCTGTGTACTCATTAGGTTTTGATAGCTGGTGGTTTGATGCTCGTAAGGCAGCACGTCTGCCAGAAGACAGTCACTAGGGGGCAAGGTGGGTACCTATTTATTACGGCGTTTGTTACTGATTATCCCGACACTGTGGGCGGTCATCACTATTAATTTTTTTGTCGTACACATTGCACCCGGCGGACCGGTTGACAGGGCCATTGCGGCGATTGAATCTGGCCACAACGATGAATTTGGCAACAGTGGATTTGGCAGTGGCAGCACCAGTGAGGGGCTCGGTGGTGCCAGACCCGGGGCCGATACTGCGCAGATCGGTGACAGCCACTATCGCGGCTCCCGCGGCCTGGATCCTGAAGTCATCGCTGAAATAACCCGACGTTTTGGTTTTGACAGACCGCTCCATGAGCGCTATTTCGATATGTTGTGGCATTACGTGCGTTTTGATTTTGGCGACAGTCTGTTCCGCGGTGAATCCGTTATCTCTCTGATTAAAAATAGTCTGCCGGTTTCTGCTTCACTCGGACTCTGGAGCACGCTTATCATCTACCTGGTTTCGATACCACTGGGTATCAAAAAAGCGATGAAAAACGGCACCCTGTTTGATACCTGGAGCAGCACGCTGATTATTATTGGTTACGCTATCCCTGCTTTTCTGTTTGCCGTGTTACTGGTGGTAGTGTTTGCCGGTGGCAGCTATTTCAGCTGGTTTCCCTTGCGCGGTTTAGTCTCCGGTAACTTTGACACCCTGCCATGGTACGGCAAAGCGGCGGATTACCTGTGGCATATCACATTACCCGTGCTGGCAACAGTAATCGGTGGATTTGCGACGCTGACCATGCTGACGAAAAATTCTTTTCTCGATGAAATTGGTAAACAATACGTTATCACAGCGCGGGCTAAAGGCCTCAGTGAGCAAAAAATTCTCTACCATCACGTATTTCGTAACGCCATGCTGCTGGTCATTGCTGGCTTTCCGGCGATGTTTATCAGCATGTTTTTTACCGGCTCCCTTCTCATTGAGGTCATATTTTCGCTCAATGGCTTAGGTTTATTGGGTTTTGATGCCACCCTGCAACGGGATTATCCGGTAATGTTCGGCACGCTCTATATCTTTACCTTAATTGGCCTGCTGCTCAATATCATCAGTGATGTTACGTATACCCTGGTCGATCCCAGAATTGATTTTGAGAGGCGCCAGTGAGCAGGTTAAACCCTATAAACCAGGAACGCTGGACTCGCTTTAAACGTAATCGCCGCGGTTACTGGTCATTGTGGATATTAGCCCTGTTATTTATTACCAGCCTGTTTGCGGAACTTATCGCCAATGACAAACCGTTACTGGTGAGTTATCAGGGCAAAATTTATCTGCCTTTTATAGTTGATTACAGTGAAACAACGTTTGGCGGAGAGTTAGCAACCGCGACTGATTATCAGGATCGCTTTGTCATACAACAGATAAAAAAACAGGGCTGGATTATCTGGTCACCGATCCGCTTTAGTTATAACAGCATCCACTTTGCCACTACCGAACCTTTTCCTTCCCCTCCTTCCAGACATAATTTACTGGGGACCAATGATAATGGCAGTGATGTTCTGGCAACTATTCTCTATGGCTTAAGAATTTCTCTGTTATTTGGCCTGGCACTTACGCTACTTTCCAGCGCTATTGGTGTCTGCATTGGGGCGCTGCAGGGCTACTACGCCGGGAGTATTGATCTATGGGGACAGCGCTTTATTGAAGTCTGGGCCGGCATGCCAGGACTATTTTTAATTATTCTACTGTCGAGCATTGTGCAGCCAGATTTTTGGTGGCTGCTGGCCATCAGCGTAGTATTTGGCTGGATGGGGCTGGTTGGCGTGGTGCGTGCTGAATTCCTGCGTACGCGCAACTATGACTATATACGCGCTGCCCGTGCCATGGGGGTGAATGACAGAACGATTATGATGCGTCATATGCTGCCCAATGCCATGGTTGCCACGCTCACCTTTTTACCCTTTATTTTATGTGGTGCTGTCACCACGTTAACCTCGCTGGATTTTCTTGGCTTCGGTTTACCGCCAGATTCGCCCTCACTGGGAGCTCTGTTGCTACAGGGCAGGAATAATCTTCAGGCCCCGTGGCTGGGTATCAGTTCATTTTTGGTACTGGCCATTCTACTCTCGTTGTTAATTTTTATCGGCGAAGCGGTGCGTGACGCGTTCAACCCGGCCAGAGGTTCATGATATGACGGCGATTCCACTACTGGATATTCAAAATCTCACTATTGTTTTCCGTCAGGGCGACAAACAGAAACACGCTGTTCGTGAGCTCTCTTTGCAACTTGCAGAAGGTGAAACGCTGGCGTTAGTCGGGGAGTCTGGCTCAGGAAAGAGCGCAACGGCACTCTCTGTGCTGCGTTTATTGCCCTCACCACCGGTAAGCTATCCCGCAGGTGATATCTTTTTTTGTGGCAGCTCGTTATTGCACGCAGACGAAACCACTCTGCGCAACGTACGTGGTAACCAGATAGCGATGATTTTCCAGGAACCAATGGTGTCCATGAACCCATTGCATACCATTGAAAAACAACTTACAGAAGTTCTGGCGCTTCATCGGGGGATGCACCGGGAGGCTGCACGCAGCGAAATCATTCAATACCTGGATCGTGTGGGAATCCGTAATGCCAGGAGGCGTTTACGCGATTTTCCACATCAGCTCTCCGGCGGAGAACGCCAGCGCGTGATGATTGCCATGGCAGTACTCACTCATCCTAAGTTGTTAATTGCCGATGAGCCAACCACGGCATTAGATATATCAACACAGGCCCAAATTCTAAGTCTGCTGCGGGATCTGAAGCAAGAATTAGGCATGGGTCTGCTATTCATTACGCATAATTTGAGTATTGTAAAACGCATGGCAGATAACGTTGCCGTGATGCATAAAGGGCGCTGCGTAGAGTTCAATACCTGTCAGGCACTGTTTACCACCCCGGCACACTCCTATACCCGCCAGCTGATTCATGCCGAACCAAAGGGTGAACCACAGCCATTACCACTCAATGCAACGCCACTGCTGCGCGTTAATAATTTGCAGGTTGCCTTTGCCGTCAAACGTGGCGTATTACGCCAGACCGTTGCCACGCATTATGCGGTTAAAAATATCAGTTTTACTTTGCGTGCAGGTGAAAGTATCGGTCTTGTCGGTGAATCCGGATCAGGTAAAAGCAGCACGGGTTTAGCACTGTTACGGCTAATACCGTCAAAGGGCGAAATCTGGTTCGATGAGTGCCCTCTGCATAAGTTGAACTCACGGCAAATGTTGCCTTACCGGAGCCGTATCCAGCTCGTGTTTCAGGATCCCTGGTCCGCTCTCAATCCGCGCATGAATGTTATGCAAATTGTTGCAGAAGGGGTGACAACTCACCAAAAATTGACCGCAGGACAGGCAGAGCAGCGTGTCATCACTGCTTTGGAAGAGGTAGGCCTGGATGCTGCGCTACGCTATCGTTATCCGGCAGAATTTTCCGGTGGTCAACGCCAACGGATTGCTATCGCTCGTGCCCTGATTCTGGCACCACAGCTATTGATACTTGATGAACCGACATCATCACTGGACAAGCCGGTACAGGCTCAAATATTGGATCTATTAAAATCCCTGCAACAACACTACCGACTCAGCTACCTGTTTATCAGCCATGATTTGCAGGTTGTCCGTTCATTTTGCCATCAGATAATTGAGTTGCGACTACCCTAACGCATCACGACACCCGACATGAGCCGTTAACGGGTACCGTAAACAACAATTGTTTTACCGCGAGCTGAGATCAAATTTTGGTCTTCCAGCATTTTCATGATGCGCCCGACAGTTTCACGGGAACAGCCAACTATCTGACCAATTTCCTGACGCGTTATTTTAATTTGCATGCCATCAGGGTGAGTCATTGCGTCAGGCTGTTTTACCAAATTCAGTAGCGTTTGCGCTATGCGACCTGTTACATCAAGGAAGGCAAGATTACCTACTTTTTCAGACGTAATTTGTAAGCGACTCGCCATCTGTGAAGAGAGACGCATCAGGATATCAGGATTGACCTGAATCAGCTGGCGAAATTTTTTATACGTAATTTCAGCTACTTCACAGGCCAGTTTCGCTTTCACCCAGGCACTACGCTCCTGGCATTTTTCAAACAACCCGAGTTCACCGATGAAATCTCCCTGATTCAAATAGGAGAGGATCATCTTGATTCAAATAGGAGAGGATCATCTCTCGGCCCTCTTCATCTTTTATTAAAACCACCACGGAACCCTTTACGATATAGTAGAGAGTTTCAGCCTTTTCACCCTGGTGAATTAACGTACTTTTAGATGGATATTTGTGGATATGGCAATGGGACAAGAACCATTCGAGAGTAGGGTCCGTTTGCAGGTTGCCAAATACCATTCTGTCATCCTCTGTTGTTATTTCTGCCGGTTTCATCGAAACGTGAATTTCCTCTGTCGCTAATTTATAAACGGTGTTTTCGCTATCCTCACGTTCCGAAATAATAAAAAGCATGGCGAAAATATCTTTTTAATATATATTTTTTTACTAAATATCAATATATTTCATTATTATTTTGTATAAACATGGAGCATGCAATTTACTCGTTTGAGCCATCGTCCATCGCTAAGACCCCCACGATACAACTTATATTGTAAAAAAAGAAAAAGAATATGAAAATATCCCGGATTATACTGATCATCTGGTACAGGGTTGTGTTGTATCCGCACAGGCAGTTATAGTACCCGAAGGTTGCATACAAATATTGCTTACATCAAAATACCAAATATATATGGAGATCTGAATGGAATTATTTTTTAAAACTGCACTGTTAGTGGTCACAATAATGAGCAGCCTGAATGTCACTCAAATTTCAGCAGCCGGGATACCAAAACCCGACAGTGCAGCCTCTGTAACGATCAACAGCAAATTTAAAGACGATGCTGAACAATCTGCTTATGCATTGGGTGCTTCACTGGGTCAGCACATGGAAAAATCGCTGAAAGAGCAAGAAAAGCTAGGTATCAGGCTGGATAAGGAGCAGCTGATTGCGGGTGTTCAGGCTGCTTTTTCCCAAAAAAGTATCCTGACTGAGGCGGAAATCGAAGAAACTTTACGACGTTTTGAATCACGGATAAGAGCAGCGGCAACTGTCCGGATGGATCAGGAAGCAAAGGAAAATACCGAAAAAGGAAATAAATACCGCTTCGACTTTGCTAAAGAAAACGGCGTCAAGAAAACAACAAGTGGTCTTTTATACAAAATCGAAAAACAAGGCACCGGAGAGGCACCAAAAAATAGCGATACCGTGACAGTTAACTATAAGGGCACATTAACTGATGGCACGGAGTTTGACAGTTCCTATGCCCGTGGTGAGCCTTTGTCGTTCCGTCTGGATGGCGTTATTCAGGGCTGGAAAGAAGGTTTAAAGCATGTCAGGAAAGGTGGAAAAATCACTTTAGTGGTCCCGCCAGAGCTGGGCTATGGTAAAGCGGGTGTTCCTGGCATTCCCGCTAACTCAACACTGGTATTTGATGTTGAGTTGCTGGGTATAAAAGCTACCGCTCCAAAAATGGACGCCAAAGCACAAACAGCCGCGGATGAAAAAGTAACGTCCGGATAATTATAAAAAGGTGGTGATGTATTAGCACCAATGCACTGATATTGCGCTATTGCCTGCTGGTCACTGGCCCCGCCTACGGTACTCAACAGGCAAGCAGCGCGTATCAGTTTGCCCAAGCGCTGTTAAATTCAGGCCATAAGCTGGCCACTGTTTTTTTTTACCGCGAAGGGGTATTGAATGCAAACCAGCTGACCGCACCTGCTCTTGATGAATTTGATCTGGTGCGGGCGTGGCCTGTTTTAGCCCTGGCCAGTAACACTGAACTGAACGTCTGCATTGCGGCAGCATTGCGCCGTGGTATTGCTGATACGCAACAGGCCACCTCTCTGAGCCTTATCGGGGCCAATCTACAGCCGGGGTTTTCGCTGCGCGGGCTGGGTGCCATGGCAGAATCGGTGCTAACATGTGATCGCGTGGTGCAATTTTAAACATGACAAACGTAGCATTTGTTTTTACTCAGGCTCCTCACGGTTCTTCCGCAGGAAGGGAGGGGCTGGATGCCCTGCTGGCGACCTGTGCACTCACGGAGCATGTCAGCCTGTTTTTTATCTCTGATGGTGTTTTCCAGTTATTGCCGCAACAACAACCAGAGAGAGTGCTTGCCAGAAATTACATCGCGAGTTTTCGGATGCTGTCGCTGTATGATGTGAACAGATGTTATGTATGCGAGCAATCGTTGCAGCGACGTGGATTAAGTATGACAAATGACTGGGTACTGGATGCTGAAATCATGACACCCGATCTCTTTCGCAGCCAGCTGGCCGCCTGCGATGTTGTGCTGAGGTTCTGAGTTACCTGGCATCGGCTAACAAAAAGACCAACGAAAAAACTAATAAAAAGACTAACAAAATGTTACTCAAAGACTATTTTTTCACCGGACTGAAGGCTGAAAGCCTCAGAGAACAGCGTAAAAAATGCCTCCCCGCTGCGGTCACAGGACCAGCGCTTATCCTGATAATTAAAATGGTAGCCACCCGTTTTTGTGGCCAGCCATATCTGGTGTAGCGGCTCCTGGCGGTTGATAATAATCCTGCTACCATCCTCAAAAGTCAGGGTCATTACGCCTCCGTGGTTTTCATAGTCAATATCAGTACTACCCTCAAAACTATCCAGTATCTGCTCGATATTAAGTATGAGCAGGTCAGCTAGCCGATGAAATTCGCTATCATTCATAATTAATTCCTGTTGCTTTTCATGATCCAGCTGCGATGATAGGTAGCATAACCGCATAAATGGCAGGCAGTAATACTGATGAAAAACAATCTACAGACATTATTGACTGGCGCAATGCTGATCGGTGTAGCAGGTTGCGGTCTGAAAGGCCCGCTTTATGCTCCACCTGCCGACCCGCCAGTAACAAAAACCACACAACCCGATACAAATGGTGGCAACATCGCTCCTGGCCGTAGCAGTAATCAGTCACAATAGTTAGCGGAATGTGATATGCAATTCTCTAAAATGCACGGTCTCGGCAATGATTTTGCAGTTGTTGATGCAGTTACACAAAAATTCTATTTTTCTCCGGAGCTCATCCGACGCCTTGCTGATCGGCACAGGGGTATCGGGTTTGATCAGCTGTTATTAGTAGAACCGCCCTACGATCCTGAGCTGGATTTCCACTATCGGGTTTTCAATGCGGACGGTTCTGAAGTGGCTCAGTGTGGCAATGGTGCACGCTGCCTGGCGCATTTTGTGCGTCTCAAGGAACTCACCAGTAAACGGAATATTTGTGTCAGCACACAAACCGGGCGTATGACGCTGAGTATAACAGAAGATGACAGCGTTTGTGTTAATATGGGGGAGCCCAATTTTGATCCACAACTCATCCCATTTCGTGCCAAAAAAGCAGAAAAAACCTATATTTTACGCGTAGCAGAGCAGACGATACTCTGTGGTGTGGTGTCCATGGGTAACCCCCATTGCGTGCTACAAGTAGAGGATGTTGCAATGGCCAATGTTGAATTTTTTGGTCCCGCCCTGGAGCATCACGAACGTTTCCCAAAACGGGCTAACATTGGTTTTATGCAAATTATCAGTCGGGAACATATTCGCTTGCGCGTCCATGAACGCGGAGCCGGAGAGACCCTGGCCTGTGGTAGCGGTGCGGGCGCCGCGGTTGCTGTCGGTATTATGCAAGGACTACTGAGCGAGCAGGTTATGGCTGAACTGCCTGGCGGCAGCCTGAATATCAACTGGAAAGGACCGGGTCGCCCGCTCTACGTGACCGGACCGTGTACCCATGTTTATGATGGGGTGATCCATCTGTACCCAAAGTAACTGGCAAATTTTGTAATCGATATCATTCATATTTAAATCACCTGGCAGCTCTGCTTCGGAGTTTTTTAACAGCATCGCAATCAGCATGACAAGTCCTGATCGCAGGTTATCCTGCCCTCCAACATCCTGACAAAGGGTAATTTTTATAAACGGTAATTTATGAACACTTCATTACTGCTCAGCACTCTGAATGATAAACAACGCGCAGCAGTAAGCGCCCCGCCTGGTAATTTGCTGGTACTGGCCGGCGCGGGCAGCGGTAAAACTAGCGTTCTGGTGCATCGTATAGCGTGGCTGGTATCGGTCGGACACATATCCCCTTACTCAATTATTGCGGTCACTTTTACCAATAAAGCGGCGGCAGAAATGCGCCGGCGTATCGGACAGCTATTAGGTTATCAGCAGTCTGGAATGTGGATTGGAACTTTTCATGGCTTAGCTCACCGTTTACTGCGGGCGCACCATAGTGATGCACAGCTGCCGGCAGATTTTCAAATCCTCGATAGTGACGATCAATACCGTTTACTGAAACGCATCATTAGCGCGCTGAATTTAGACGACAAGCAGTGGTCAGCACGCGCTGCAATGTGGTACATCAACGGTAAAAAAGATGATGGCCTGCGACCTCAGCATATTGAACATTATGGCTGTCCGACAGAGAGCGTATGGTTGCGTATCTATCAGGCCTATCAGGAAGCCTGTGATCGTGCCGGCCTGGTGGATTTTGCTGAACTGTTACTCAGAGCACACGAATTATGGCTTAATAAGCCGCATATACTGGGTCACTATCGCGAACGTTTTACTGATATTTTGGCGGATGAGTTTCAGGATACTAACCATGTTCAGTATGCCTGGCTGCGTTTGCTGGCGGGAGATAGCGCCAGAATCATGGTTGTCGGGGATGATGACCAATCCATCTACGGCTGGCGTGGCGCGAAAATAGAAAACATTCAATGCTTTCTGAGCGACTTCCACGGGGCCGGGACGGTGCGTCTGGAGCAAAATTATCGCTCCACCCGCACCATTCTGACCGCAGCAAATGGCCTGATTAGCCATAACCATGGCCGTATGGGAAAAAGCCTGTGGACGGATGGGGTACAGGGTGAGCCGGTCTCTCTTTACTGTGCATTCAATGAGCTGGATGAAGCGCGTTTTGTGGTCAGCTGCATCAAGGGCCTACAGGATAAGGGCGAAAGCCTGAACCATTGTGCGATTCTCTACCGCAGTAATGCGCAATCCCGTGTACTGGAAGCGGCGCTACTGCAAACGGCGACGCTATACCGCATTTACGGCGGCCAGCGCTTTTTTGAACGACAGGAGATCAAAGATGCACTGGCTTACCTGCGCCTGATCGGGAATCGTAATGATGATGCAGCATTTGAGCGGGCAGTCAATACACCCGCCCGGGGTATTGGCGCCGGAACCCTGGATCTCATTCGCCACACTGCCCGTGACCACCAGATAACATTGTGGCAGTCTGTACAGACGTTATTGCAGGCGAATGCGTTAGCGGGCCGGGCAGCCTCAGCGCTACAGCGTTTTGTCGACCTGATAGAGACCATGGCCGCTGAAACATCAGAGATTCCCTTACCGGTCCAGACGGAGCAGGTGATACATCATTCTGGTTTATGGTCAATGTATCAGCAGGAAAAAGGTGAAAAAGGTCAGGCGCGAATAGAAAATTTACAGGAGCTCGTGACCGCAGCCGGTGAGTTTTACTATTCGAATCAGGACGATGAGGAAAACGCGACGTTACCACCACTTCAGGCATTTTTATCGCACGTGGCACTGGAAGCCGGAGAAAATCAGGCAATCAGCGGCCAGGAAGCTGTACAGCTGATGACATTACACTCCGCAAAGGGCTTAGAATTCCCGCAGGTATTTATTGTTGGCATGGAAGAAGGGATATTTCCGAGCCAGAGATCCCTTGACGAAGTGGGGCGCCTTGAAGAAGAGCGGCGTCTGGCTTATGTTGGTGTGACCCGGGCAATGCAAAAACTGACCATAAGCTATGCGGAGCGTCGATGGCTCTACGGCAAGGAAGTCAGGTATCACCCTTCACGTTTTATTGGTGAATTGCCGCAGGACTGTATCGAAGAAGTGCGATTACGCGCCACTGTTGCGCGGGCTTTTAATCACCGTCATGCCGGGTTATCCGTACCCGATAGCAGCGGCGGCTTTTCCTTAGGCCAGCGGGTCCTTCATCCAAAATTTGGTGAAGGGACAGTCGTTAATCTGGAAGGCAGTGGCGAACACAGCAGGCTGCAAATTGATTTTCAGCACGAAGGAAAAAAATGGCTGGTGGCGGCTTATGCCAGGCTTGAAGTTATCAACTAGAAGTTATCAACTAGATGTATTGCATCTGTTATGTTAATAAATGTTGCCAAAGACATGCCCCGCGCTGAGTTGTAACACTCAGTGCGGGGAATCATTATGCTGTTTCTATTAAACAAAATTTCTGTTTCTTAAAAAAGGGGCTATTTCTGACGCTGATCCTGTGGTAGTAGCGATACTTCTCTCTTCTGCCGGTTCCTCTGCCGGTTCCGGTGCTGCAGGTCCTCTGTGATGCATTCCAACAAAAGCAGGGTAACACAGTAAAAACTCTGTAGCGATCAGCGCACCTTCCAGTAATATCTTGTGGTCATCAGATAACCCTGCGCTGGCGTTGGGCAACAGTAAAATACTGGCTGTTATGCCACTGAACAAAGAGGTACGCCCGGCATTGGTGGTTAAAAACTGATCTTCAACCTGTTGTGCACCTGGCCCTGGCCGCCAGGCGGTACGGATGTATAACGCATCGGCGACGGCTGCTACAGGCGGCTCACTAAAATAGTGCATCAGGCGAGCTCTGGCGATGTCATCTGTACCCTCAGCAACGCCATTCAGCACCGCTGTCAACCCTAAGGTAGCGATAAAACCCGCTATCTCCATCCCCGACATGGCTGGAATAATACTGCTGCCAAAACTGCTCTGAATTTTTGACACTACAAAATTCATGACAAATTGCAGGGTTGCATAGCTGACTGTGCTGGCGGCCAGCCCTCTTATATTCAGGGGAGCGTTATCAGCTAGTGGCCAAAATAGTTGTGCTGTATCCCTTGTCAGGGTGTAACTGGCCACCTTGGCCATCTGTACGGCTGCTTTTTTTGCCATGCCGGGGTCAGAATAGGCCTGGTACAGCAACACACCCATTGTTGTTAACTGAAAAACTGCTATAGACACACGCCCTATTCTAGAGGACGCCGTCGCCCGACCGTTGTATTCATCGCGCACGGCGCCTGCCAGATTCAGCCCACTCCCCATCAATATTGCAGCACTGGTGATGATCCGTTTTGCAGTATCCCCAGGGTCCTGTGCATTAATACCCTGCTCTACCCCCGTGCGTATCAGCGTGGCAATAGCGGTAATGATGGCGGTACGCATGAACGCATCAGTGCCGTTATCAGAAATAGATCCACTGGGTAATGCCGCAGCCAGAACCTCTGACGCCACCAGGACACGCTCCCCATGTGTGGCATCGGGATCCAGTCTCTCCCGCAGCTCCAGAATGACAGGTAACAAGCGCTCATCACCTGCCAAAGAGGGTGCTTCTCCCTGTTGCCCAACGCTATTTTTTACACTGTCACTGAAGCTTACTATCCTATCCTGCTCAGCGAGAGAGAGCATATCCAGCCACTCTGCCGTTATTGCATCAGTAAGACGGTGGATAACATCCAAGCCTTCTTCCAGTGCTGTCTGCTGTTCTGCGGACAGTGCTTGCATCTCCATAACGTCATTCTGCTGCAAGGTGTGCCTGATAGCTAAACAGGATACCGGGCTTCCTGTACTACGTGTTGGCTCTGTGCGGGCGCTGCCATGAATATCAACATTTGCCCCTACAGTCGTTGCTTGCATTGCTGGTTTTATCGTTAGCATGTTCTTTCCCTCTTTAGTTTATTTTTTTCTTCTTTATTTTTTCCTTCTTTGTATTTTATTGAACTCTGTTTCAGCTTTTTCTTAACTACTAAACTCCCGAAGGAGAGCTGAAGGAGAGCCTAAAGAGAGTAGTAGCAATAAAATATGCTGAATGTCCTTACTTTGTGCTGCAAATATCATGCTTTTTCTTTCGTTAAGAAAAATATGAGCGGAAAAGACCATCTGAAACTGTTAACAAAATTAAGGTAGCATCAGCGCAAAGGTTGACAGCCTTTTTCTTACAAGCGTAACATGCGCGCACTATCGTTAAACGAGGATGCAGCTTTGGGCGCACCCAGTAGATGCTGGCTCAGTGACTTATTTTTGACCTGCAACACCTAAGGCTATCCTATCAATCGTTGATAGCCTTAGGCGTTATCAGCGGCCACCAGCATTGTTGCTATGAGTCAGATGTTCTTACTTATTCTGAAACAAGATCTGAAACAGGCACCATTCCTTAATTGTTTCTGTGCTTCAACGCGGTTTCCTTGAAACAACCATTTTAAGGGAGTCACCATCATGCTAAGCGCATTTAAACTGGAAAATAATCGCCTATCCCGGCTGGAACCGGATGACCCGGCTCAACTGTCAGAATCACTGTGGATTGATCTGGTTGAACCGGAAAAAACGGAACGTGAACGTGTCCAGAACGAGCTCGGGCAGAGTCTTGCCACCCGTCCGGAACTGGACGATATCGAAGCTTCTGCGCGATTTTTTGAAGACGAAGAAGGTTTGCATATTCACTCATTCTTCTATTTTCAGGATGCTGAAGATCATGCCGGTAATGCCACCGTGGCGTTCACTATCCGTGATGGCCGCTTATACACATTGCGTGAACGTGAGCTGCCCGCATTCCGCCTTTACAGAATGCGGGCGCGTAACCAGGTTTTGGTGGATGGTAATGCTTACGAACTACTACTGGACCTGTTTGAAACCAAGATTGAACAGCTGGCTGACGAAATCGAAAATATCTATAGCAATCTGGAGGTATTGAGCCTGGTCATCATGAAAGGGCAACAGAGCGATAAATATGACGCCGCGTTGTCCAGCCTGGCGGAACAGGAGGATATCGGCTGGAAAGTCCGTCTTTGTCTGATGGATACTCAGCGCGCCCTTAATTTTCTGGTACGTAAAACTCGCCTGCCCGTCGGCCAGCTTGGACAGGCACGCGAAATATTACGTGATGTCGAATCGCTGTTACCACACAATGAATCCCTGTTTCAAAAGGTTAATTTTATGATGCAGGCCGCAATGGGGTTCATTAACATCGAGCAAAATCGCATTATCAAGATATTTTCAGTTGTTTCCGTGGTATTTCTGCCGCCGACACTGGTCGCCTCCAGTTACGGGATGAACTTTGCATTTATGCCAGAGCTAAGCTGGTCTTTTGGCTACCCTGCTGCCATTGGTTTGATGATTACTGCCGGCCTCGCTCCCTGGCTCTACTTTAAACGCAAAAACTGGCTCTGAGAACAGGGCGACATGCGCGGCCACTATTAAAATTATTAATAATTTTTTAACTAATAATTAGCAAATGCGGCAGATTTCGAATAGATTTTAAGAACCCGTTTACTACCCTCTTAACTTTGTCACAACAGATTTTCGACACGCTTCAAAGAATAACAGGAAGATACTATGCCGACACTTCCCGACGCTCAGATCATTAATCATATCGTGGCGGGTCACTATGCCGACCCCTTTTCCTTACTGGGGATGCATCAGACCGATGCGGGTTTGCGGATCTGTGCGCTGTTACCTGATGCAACAGAGGTCTGGGTAACAGACGCTGATAATGGACGTAAAATTAGCCAGCTTAGCTGTTGTGATCCGCGCGGTTTTTTTGCCGGGTTACTTGCTAGCCGTAAAAAACTTTTTCGTTATCAGTTAAAAGTGACATGGCAGGAGAGGCAACATCTTATTGATGATCCCTACCGTTTTGGTCCGTTATTACCCGATATCGACCGCTGGTTATTGGCTGAAGGAACACATTTACGGCCGTGGAAGCATTTAGGGGCGCATCTGGCCACATTTGACGGCGTGGCAGGTGTCAGTTTTTCTGTCTGGGCCCCTAATGCCCGGCGGGTTGCTGTCGTCGGAGACTTTAACTTCTGGGATGGTCGCCGTCACCCCATGCGTCTGCACCGCGAAAATGGTATCTGGGAGTTATTTCTTCCCAATGTACACGCCGGGCAACTCTACAAATATGAAATCATTGACCACCAGGGCAATGTACGCCTGAAAGCCGATCCTTACGCATTTGAAACTCAGCTGCGCCCGGAAACGGCATCAGTAATTTGCCCGGTGCCGGAGAGAACGGAAAACCCACCAGCCAGACAGCTGGCTAATAAGATAAATGCCCCTATTGCCATTTATGAGGTACACCTCGGTTCCTGGCGGCGGCATACAGAAAATAACGGCTGGCTAAGTTACCGCGAGCTGGCGGAGCAGCTGGTACCGTACGTTAAGGGTATGGGTTTTACACATATCGAGCTACTGCCCGTCAATGAACACCCTTTTGACGGAAGCTGGGGTTATCAGTCGCTCGGGCTCTACGCTCCCACTCGCCGCTTTGGTAATCCTGCGGACTTTAAATACTTTATCGACATGGCGCATGATGCGGGAATCAATGTCATTCTTGACTGGGTTCCTGGGCATTTTCCTGATGATGAATACGGCCTGGCGTACTTTGATGGTACCGCGCTGTATGAGCATGCCGATCCCCGGGAAGGTTATCATCAGGAGTGGGAGACACTGGTTTATAACTATGGCCGTCTTGAGGTACGAAACTATCTGGCTGGTAATGCCTTGTACTGGCTGGAATGTTTTGGCATCGACGGGTTACGTATCGATGCAGTCGCGTCAATGATCTATCGTGATTACAGCCGCTCTGCGGGTCAGTGGATCCCTAACTATTATGGCGGAAAAGATAATCTTGAAGCCATCGCTTTCCTGCGTCGCGTCCATACCAGCCTTGGTGCAGCACGCCCAGGGGCGATAACCATGGCAGAGGAATCTACCGATTACCCCGGTGTCACGCTTCCCCCTGACGCTGGGGGTCTTGGCTTTCATTACAAATGGAATATGGGCTGGATGCATGACACCTTGAATTACATGAAATGCGACCCGGTGCATCGTAAACATCATCACAATTTGATGACATTTGGCATGCTGTATGCCTACAGCGAAAATTTTGTTTTACCTCTTTCTCACGACGAAGTAGTGCATGGCAAGGGGTCGCTATTGGATCGCATGCCCGGTGATGCGTGGCAAAAATTCGCCAGCCTGCGGGCTTATTACGGATTTATGTGGGCCCACCCGGGTAAAAAGCTGCTGTTTATGGGGGGCGAATTCGCTCAGGGGCGGGAGTGGAATTTTGACAGCAGTTTAGACTGGCATCTGCTGGATGAACCATCCGGATGGCACCGTGGCGTGCAACAGCTCGTCCGTGACCTCAATTTTTGCTACCAAAAACAGCCGCCGCTCTATCAGCTGGATTGCCAGCCGGCGGGCTTTGAGTGGCTGGTAGTCGATGACCATGACAATTCAGTGTTTGCTTTTGTGCGCCGGGATGCCGATGATAATAACGTGATCGCCATCAGTAATTTTACCCCGGTGCCGCGTTACAGCTACCGTATCGGCGTTGATAAGCCCGGCTATTACCGTGAGCTGCTTAATACTGATTCACATCATTACTGTGGCAGCAACGCGGGCAACCACGGCGGTGTCGCCAGCCAGCCTGTTTCCTGCCATCAGCGTGCTCACTCCCTCCAGCTAACACTCCCGCCCCTGGCAACGCTTTATTTGCTGTGGGAAGCACAATAGATAGGAAGCACAATAGATAGGAAGGCAATAGATGGTAAAACAATAGATTGGAAAACAATAAATAAATGGGGAGACTCAAAGCAGGTAAATCAGCGCCGCTGGGCGCACATTTTGATGGCCAGGGTATCAATTTCGCGCTGTTTTCAGCCCATGCGCAGCAGGTTGAACTCTGTTTATTTGATGCGGCGGGAAAGGAGGAATGTCTTTCCCTGCCGGCTCGTAGCGGTGACATCTGGCACGGTTATCTGCCTGCCGGGCAGCCGGGTCAGCGTTATGGCTTTAGGGTGTCCGGGCCCTTCGATCCGCAGGCAGGCCACCGTTTCAACCGACAAAAATTGTTGCTCGACCCTTGTGCCAGGGCGGTGGCGGGCGATCTCAGGGACGATCCACGCCTGCACGGTGGATTCGATACTCCCGATCCGCAAGATAGCGCCGCCGCCATGCCAAAATGCGTCGTGACAAATGAAAACTATGACTGGCAGGGTGACTGCCCGCCCAATATTCCCTGGGGACGCACCGTCATTTATGAAGCTCATGTCCGCGGCCTGACGCAACTCCACCCTGAGATCCCTGAGGTATTGCGCGGCAGTTATGCAGCGCTGGCTCATCCGGTAATGATTAATTATCTAAAACAGTTAGGGGTAACCGCACTCGAATTATTACCCATTCAGCAACATGCCAACGAACCCCATTTACAGCGACTGAAATTAAACAACTACTGGGGCTACAATGTGCTGGCTCCCTATGCTGTAGAACCCCGTTATGCCTGTGGGCAACAGACCGGCGTTTCCGCGTTATCAGAACTGTGCACGGCGGTCAAAGCGCTGCATAGCGCCGGTATTGAAGTAATACTGGACGTGGTGTTTAACCATAGTGCTGAACTGGATATTTCAGGCCCGACGCTCTCCCTGCGCGGCATTGATAATGCCAGCTACTACTGGCAGAACACAGAGGGAGAGTATGACAATCTGACCGGCTGTGGTAACGCACTAAGGCTCGACACGCCACCGATAATACACTGGGTCATCGACTGCCTCTGTTACTGGGTTGAAAGCTGCCATATAGACGGTTTTCGCTTTGATTTAGGCACGCTGCTGGGACGTACTCCGGATTTTAAATCTGACGCACCACTGTTGATAGCACTGTTAACAGAGCGCCGCCTTGCCCACTGCAAATTGATTGTCGAACCGTGGGATATTGGCCTGGGGGGATATCAACTGGGACAGTTCCCCGGACGATTTGCTGAGTGGAATAATCAATA
This sequence comes from Enterobacterales bacterium, assembly GCA_947478475.1. Classification (GTDB taxonomy): domain Bacteria; phylum Pseudomonadota; class Gammaproteobacteria; order Enterobacterales; family Enterobacteriaceae; genus CANJWD01. The sequence continues at coordinate 7,477 of CANJWD010000008.1, read as the reverse complement.
TCGTGATGCCATGCGTCATTTTTGGCTACGTGGTTCTCTCCCGTTAGGGCTGTTTGCCCGGCGTTTTGCCGCTTCAGACGATCACTTTAATTCCATGGGGCGCTCACCTGCGGCCACCATTAATTTTTTGACCGCCCATGATGGCTTTACTCTGCTGGATCTGCTCTGTTTCAATCAGAAACACAATCGGGCAAATGGTGAAGATAACCGCGATGGCCACGATAATAACATCAGTAATAATCAGGGGACGGAAGGGCTGGCCGCCGACGATGCTACCTGGAAAAAACGCAAAACACTCCAGCGCGCACTCCTTGGCACCCTACTGCTATCCCAGGGGACACCGATGTTGCTGGCAGGGGATGAACATGGCCACAGCCAGCAGGGCAACAACAATGCTTATTGTCAGGATAATGAAACAACCTGGCTGCACTGGGAATGTGCGGATCAAGAGCTGACGCATTTTACGGCGGCTTTAATTCGTTTACGGCAGCAGATACCGGCACTGATAACAGATCAGTGGTGGCAGGATGATGGTCATCACGTGCTATGGCTGGATAGTTGCGGACAGAGGCTGACGACCCGGACATGGGAACTGGTGGCGCAACAACGGCTACAAATTCTTCTCTCGCAACGGTGGCTGGTGGTAATTAATGCCTCTGACGACCCGTATGAAATGCAGTTACCAGAAGGAGAATGGATACCAGCCCTTTCCGGTGCGCATACCGTTCATGGAACAACACCAAAAAAACTGCTGGCTGACGCACACTCACTGTGTGTACTGGTCAACGGCACTGCTACTATCGCTCCGGTGTTACACGCCTGCCATATCCTTCGCACTTGAAGTTGCAGCGGCGTTAGCTCACCCGAATCACTGACTTTAGTCAGCGCATCGGGATTCGTTTACTGCCGCCTTGCTGCACCGTCAGGAACGAAGGGTATAACAATCAGTCGCTATCATTCTGTGGAGATATCAGCCTGAAAATTGCGTTTCTCAGAGGGCAGCGGGTAAGACTTACCGCGATTGTCCACCGCGACGTAAGTAAATACCGCTTCAGTGGCGCGATAACGCTGCCCCATGGGCGAAGAAGAGATTTTTTTTATCCACACCTCGATATTAACGGTAATGGAGCTGTTACCGGTTTTGACACAGCGGGCGTAACAACAGACCACATCACCAATAGCAACAGGACTGAGAAAACTCATTCCGTCAACCCGCACTGTGACAACACGCCCACGCGCTATCTCTTTAGCGAGGAGCGCGCCGCCAAGGTCCATTTGTGACATCAGCCATCCGCCAAAAACGTCACCATTAGCGTTAGTATCTGCTGGCATTGCTAAAGTACGCAGTACCAGTTCTCCATTGGGTAAAATTTCCTGTTGATCCATGATATGTTGATCCATGATATGTTGATCCATGATATGTGGCCTCTGATTAAAAATCAGTGTTCACATGCGGGTGGAAGCGCAGACCATATTTAGAGTTTCGAGATTTAACATTTCGACATTTAACATTTCGACACATGGCGATAAATATAAACACCAGATAACAAAGTAAATAGCAGTGTCAATGCTGACAGACCAAACACTTTAAAGTTAACCCATGTCTCTTGCGGCAGCCAAAAAGCAACATAGACATTGACAGTACCGCATGCCAAAAAGAAGCCCGCCCACGCCGTATTCAGCCTGCCCCAGATGTCATCTGACAAGACAAGCTCCTTCCCCAGCATCCTCTGCAGCAGTGGCTTTTTCAGCACCCACTGGCTGACTAGCAGCGCTGCTGCAAACAGTGCGTAAAACACGGTGACTTTCCACTTGATAAACAGGTCGTTATGGAAAACCAGGGTCAGGGTACCGAAGATGGCAACCATAACAAAGGTCACGAGAGCCATTTTTTCTACCTTGCGATACTTAAGCCAGCAAAAACACAAAACCAGCGCGGTTGCCGCAATCAGCGCAGCAGAAGCAAAGTAAATATCGTACATTTTGTAGAAAATAAAAAACACCAGCAGCGGGAAAAGATCTAAAAGAGGCTTCATCAATCATTCCATTATCTATTCATAACCAGATTATAGCGGATTCGGAAAGCATTATTGATCTATTCATTACGCAATAGCATATAAAGACGAAACAGATAAACCAACAGCAAAGCAGAAATCATATTATTTGTTATACTCAATATTAATGAGATAGCCATCGGTGGCTGTGCCAATAGTCGGGCAACCAGTAGCAGCAGTAGCTTTGCCACCAGCCATAATATTATGGCTGGCACTATCAGATGAACATTCGCAAAGGCTAATTTTGCGCTGTTTTTTATCGAAATAAAAACCCCTGTTTTTTCATTAGCTATAATCACAGGTGTCAGGGAAACTGCCACCGCAATAGCTATTCCTGGAACAATCCATAAACTCAAACCAAACTGAATCAACACAGTGACCGTGAAAATTAACAATGATAGCCGTGGCAGTATGGGCACAGAGAGGCTAATAGCCTGCAACGCGCTTACTCTGCGGCCTTGCGAAACCAGGCTAATCAGTGTCAACAGGCCACCTGCCAGCAATACATTGCCGACCAGCGAAGAAAATGTCTCAGCTACCGCAGCCTTAAGTAACACCATCCGCTCTTCCGGCGACATATTCTGAAAAATTTCTCCGAAATGAAGGTAATTCTGTGATGAAATATCTTTGAATATTGCACTCAATATTTTTAATTGCTCATTATCAGGAAGTAAGATCAGGTTCAGCATGACGTTGATAAGTGCGCCTGACAGAATCAGCAACAGAATGCTGGCTAAATTATTACGTAAAAAATAAAAACTGTCCCGATACAATACAGTAACCGTGATGGGCATGAAAACTCCTTGAAAAATCACAATGGAATAACACCATGCAGCATTGTATCTCAGTTATCACTCACTCACGAGTTTCGCCCATCGAAGGAAAAAGGAAAATGGCAGAAAGATGAAAAGAGAAAAGTGCGAAGGGCTATCAGAGGTCAGCCCGTCTTCTGACTAAATCGGGTTATACCAAAATGAACGAATGGCTGAAGATATTTCATTGCGAAACTGAGTGAGTGTCTGACGCAAAACGTGATCTGACGGCCACCGGCTGGATAAACCGCTCATAGGCCCACACCAGAACCAGACACATCAACATCCAGATTAGCCATGGGACGAGGTCGTGCACCAACAATTGCCATTTCAGACCACCAACTATGGGTGAGTTAACTATCTGATTCATGACGGGCTGCCTGAGCAAGCGGCCCTGGCTTGCCAACAGCAGCAATGTCATCACCAAACTACGCGCAATCAAACTTTGCCGCGTCAGCATCGGGCGAATGAGTCCATATAACAGGACCAGTCCCATACCAACTTCGATCGACGTGAGCGCAGCCACGAGGTTCACGGACAAAGAATAACTCATCCCAATAGGCTGACCGGTTAGCCATTTCTCTAAGATTTCCACATCCAGTACGTGCAGGGAAAATCCCGTCAGGCAGGTCAGGGTAGCGGTGAGCGCATACGCAACATTTCGACACATTTTCATAAAATAATTCTCATACAACAATTCTCATAGAACAACTCCATTTTGCTCTGGTATTACGACGGGGCATATATTTTCGCAGCCGGGCAATCTGGCTGTATATAGGAAGTATGGGGGAAGAGAGAGCAAATACCTTATAACAGTGCACAGTAACGCTATAAAACAGAGCAGCTATCACAGGCACATAACTAAAAAATGGTGCCCGGACTCGGAATCGAACCAAGGACACGGGGATTTTCAGTCCCCTGCTCTACCGACTGAGCTATCCGGGCAGTCGGGCGCATTAAACCGTATTGACCATAAGCCGTCAATCGGTTTTTGTCACACGGGAGCCCGGTTGCTCTATTTTTCGTCAGTTTTCCGTCAGTTATTTTGCGGATAGCGGTGCTTTCTTTGCGCATTTCTGACTTTGAGCAGATAGCGACGCGATTCGCTGGCGGGATGTTTACTGGATAGTATCCGGAAAACATCACCGGATGACAGCGTGTTAATGATGGCAAACGCCTTATTTTTATCGTTTGAAAATACTCGCAATACACTGCCAGCGCCGCCATTATAAGCCGTGATCACGGCATAACGGCGCGAGGTAGCGTTTTGAATATCACCCAGATAACTATTTTGCAAAATGGAGAGATACGCCGTGCCCGCATCAATATTATTTTCCGGATCGAACAGATAACCGCGACCTGGCTGCCCCCATTGACCTTTCATCTTAAATACATCACGCCCGGCGCTGTGCTGCACCACCTGCATTAAACCTAGCGCATTAGCACTGCTGACAGCATAAGGATTAAAGCTGGATTCAATTTGCATAATTGCCAGAATAAGCGACTCTTCCACACCATATTTCTGCGCAGATTTGCGCACAAAAGGCAGATATTTATGCGCACGTTTATCAAGGTGGTTGGGGACCAGTTGCATGGCCACCGACCAGACTGCATGCAATCCCGCGGTGCGTTTTTCTGTTTTTTTTTGTAGCAGCCAGTCTGCAAATTGCGCCGCCTGCCACTCCCAGCGGACCGGCTGGCCATTGTTGGCCAACACCTGGCCATATAAAAATGGCTCACGACTAATCTGAATATCGTTAGCATCAGAGTAGAGATCCATAACACTGGGTTCATCGCCCATTAACAAAGTGGTGATAATAGCCTGGCGCAAATGCGCTGCCGGTTCAGTGGTAGCAATGGTTTCGACCGTGATGGTACCGGAATCAAAATTGATATGGCTGCGAGTCTGATAGTGATCGGAGTACTTAACATAGTCTTTCGGGCCGGCTATCAGAACTTCACTGAGCCCCCAGATATTTTCAATATTATGGGCGAACTGGGCCATAAGGATGTCAAATCCATTGGTATCCTTAATGAGCGTTTTTTTCTGATCCCGATCTTTCTCACCTGAACAAGAAAGCAATAAGGGAAAAATCACAACTAACGCTAAGATTTTCTTCACATCATCGATCCGGCGGTACATATCCTTTTATTTCTATTTCTTTATTTTCAAATAAAAAACTGATCATTTCCTGCTCCAGAAACTGACGATCTTCCCGTTGCATCATGCTCAGTTTTTTTTCGTTAATCAGCATGGTTTGTTTCGCCTGCCAGGCGGCCCAGGCCTCTTTGGAGATTTCGTTATAAATACGCTGACCCAGTGCACCGGGCCAGGACTGAAAATCCTGGCCTTCGGCATCCCGTTTTAAGAATGTGCAAAAAATCGTCCTGCTCATAGTGACTCTCCAGTTAACTTCGTGCTGTTTTTTGCCAGTAATTTTTTTTCAGTAACTGTTGCAGCAAACGCTCAACAGGCGCTGCTAATCCCACCACAGAGGGTTGCGCTAAGTTGTACCAAAGACCCCTGCCTTCATCCATATCTGTTTTGCTGGCGGTGAGATTAAACCAGACCGGTATGATATGCAGATGAAAATGACTAAAATTATGACGGAATGCATTGAGTTCCTGTAATTTTGCTCCCAAAATATTTTTTTGCTGCACTCTTTGCTGCACTCTTTGTTGCACCCAGCGCAGCAACGCTTCCCGCTGGTTAAACTGTGGAAAGCAGTACAGACCGCCCCAGATACCGCAGGGAGGGCGTTGCTCCAGCCAGACGTGATTATGATGTTGCATCAGCAGAAACCAGGCGGTTCTTTCTGGCATGGAAGATTTTATTTTTTTCCCCGGATAGTGTGACCAGCTATCGCTGGCGCGGGCGATACAACGGCTATTAAGCGGGCAGAGCTCGCATTTTGGCGTGGATCGCGTACAAATCATGGCGCCCAGATCCATCATAGCCTGATTAAAATTACCGACGTCGTGGGCGGGTGTCACCGCCTCACTGAGGCGCCACAGCGTCTGTTCCACGGCTCTTTTACCGGGCCAGCCGGAAATAGCATAACAACGCGCTAAAACCCGTTTCACATTCCCATCAAGAATGGGAAAATGCTGCCCCATCGCCTGTGACAAAATCGCTCCAGCGGTGGAACGGCCAATACCAGGCAGTGCAGCGACTGCATCAAAGGTCACCGGAAATACGCCCTGGTGCCGGGCAACAATAATCTGTGCCGCTTTATGTAAATTTCTGGCACGAGCGTAATAACCCAGGCCCGTCCAGAGGTGAAGCACCTCATCCAGCGGTGCCTCCGCCAGGGTTTGTATATCAGGAAAGCGAGCCACAAAGCGCTGAAAATAGGGAATGACGGTAACCACCTGCGTCTGTTGCAGCATAACCTCCGCCAGCCAGACCTTCATGGCAGTTTTATCCTGCTGCCACGGCAAATTGTTTCGGCCATAGCTGTGGTACCATTCCAGCACCCCTCGCGCGAATTGCTCTGATTGCATCATAAGCGCTATCGCATGTCCGGTGATTATTTTAAGGTGATTATTCTAAATTAAAACCGGGATTGGAACACAGGGTAGCGGGAACTGTAAACTGCAATGTGTTAGCGGCCTGATCATTACAATGAAACACCGGATTCAATGAAAAATCGGATTCAGGGAAAAACAGCACCATGACAACAGATGACAGTATAGCGCCGAAAGTTGATAAGCCCGGCTGCATACGACAACACCCTATTCGCAGTTTTGTTCGCAGCAGGGGGAGATTAAGCAGCAGGCAACGGCAGGCGCTGGATAATTATCGTCCAGTCATGGGGATAGAATACAGTGCTCTGCCTGTCAGGATGAACGACCTGTTTGCACGTGTTGCACCCGTTGTGCTGGAAATTGGCTTTGGTATGGGTGGCTCACTGGTTGCGATGGCGGCCAGCAACCCGCAACAGAATTTTTTAGGCATTGAAGTCCATTTACCGGGTGTCGGAGCCTGTCTGAACGCAGCGAACGACGCCAGTCTGAATAATCTGCGCGTGATCTGTCACGATGCTGTAGAGGTGCTGGAAAATATGATCCCGGATGATTCGCTGACCATGGTTCAGCTGTTTTTTCCTGATCCATGGCATAAAACGCGACATAACAAGCGCCGTATTGTTCAGCAAACATTTGTTGAACGGGTACGGCACACCCTAAAGATTGGGGGGATTTTCCATATGGCCACCGACTGGCAGCCTTATGCCGAACATATGCTAACCATCATGCACGCCGCTAAAGGGTACCGTAACTTATCTGGCAATAATAATTATGTACCACGCCCTGCGAGGCGCCCGCTGACAAAATTTGAACTGCGTGGCCAGAGTCTGGGACACGGCATTTGGGACCTGATGTTCGAAAGAGTGCAATGACGCTCAAGTGAGCTCTGATGATCATCAAATAATTATGAAATGATTATCAAGTGAATCAGAAGATGGCGAATTCAGATAATAAGTGCAACGCTCGGTCATAATGGTGAGGTGAAGGTTAGCTGCTGATAAGCTATCCTGCTCCTCCGATCAAAGATGAGCGAGTAACCATGAACTACCAGCAGCTAACTGAAGGGCAACGATACCAGATTGC
>CANJWD010000007.1 GCA_947478475.1 Enterobacterales bacterium | reverse complement strand
TCACTGCTTATTTTACTGGCAGGTTTACTGCGTTTCATGACAGGGTGCAGTTTTCTAGCCCAGCGCATCAGACTGGACATGCTGATAGCGAAACGGGATGACGTTTCAGCAAAGGTGAGGGCTTCTTGTTCCTTCACTTTCATCACATGTTGGCGAAATTTTAATGGATATGTCATTTGATTATAATATGTCAATTTATAGGAAGTTAGCTATAACATCTGCAGGGTGCCAGTCAGATTTCCCTAAAATCATCTCTAAGTTCCTTTTTTGATGGGTTTTCTCTTAGTTAGTATAGTGGTATAACTAACGCGTTGTTGTGAGTAACATTCCCAAATATGGCAGATTTATTAAGAAAATAATAGCATTTAAACAGTAAATTATTTTCTGTTTTTTCTAAAAATTTCTTTTTTGTGCTTTAAAGCAAGGTTGAGATGAAACAGATGAAAACAAAAGAGTGGTATGCTGCAAAAGATCTCGTGGGTATTGCCGGGCTGCCATCGTCAACACAGGGAATAAACCTTATGGCAAGGCGCGATGGATGGGAGCAGCGGCGGCGTCAGGGTGTCCAGGGAAAGGCGCTTGAGTATCACATTAGGAGTCTGCCAGATTTTGTTCATGACATTTTGTTGCTGAAAGAGGATTCAGCCGAGTACGTGGTCAGGAGACAAGATCCGCTAGCCGTGTGGATCGAAACGTACTACCATCTGACAGAGGAAGAAAGAAACAGGGCGATTAATTTCATTTTGCGCGAAGGTGTTGTGAATTTACTGAAATATTTTCCTTAAGACCTGTCAGAACGTCAGTCAGTAATAATGATTTGGGGAACCTGTTTTTCTGTTTATTTTTTAAAAAACACGATCTGCTGCTAAACGAGCAAGCCCCTCAAGCGCAGACTTATAAGGTGTCTCCGGCAATATTCGTAAGACAGAAATTGCTTTTTTAGCCTCCTCTTCAGCCCGCATGCGTGTGTAGTTAAGTGAACCACATTCCCGCATAACTTCCAAAACACGTTCAAGTAAAGAGCGGCCTCCCCCCTGCTCAATAGCCTGACGAATCATGCCCGTTTGTTCCGGCGTCCCGTTATGCATCGCATGCAGCAGCGGCAGTGTTGGCTTACCTTCGTTCAGGTCGTCACCGATATTTTTTCCCAGACTGCTGCACTCTGAGCTGTAATCAAGCACGTCATCAATAAGCTGGAATGCGGTCCCTAAATAACGGCCATAATTCTGCAATGCCGCCTGTTGTGCTTCGGTCGCGTCGGCCAGAATCGCGGCAGCATGCGATGCCGCTTCGAACAGACGGGCTGTTTTTCTGTGGATAACTTGCATGTAGCCCTCTTCAGTAAGATCAGGGTTATTGCAGTTCATTAATTGTAATACTTCACCCTCAGCTATCAAATTGGTCGCTTCAGACATCACCCCAAGCACCGGCAGAGACTTCAGACTTGTCATCATCTGAAAAGCGCGTGTATAAATAAAATCACCGACCAGAACACTGGCAGAGTTACCAAAGGCAGCATTGGCAGTTGCCTTTCCCCGGCGCATATCAGACTGATCAACGACGTCATCGTGCAGTAATGTCGCTGTATGGATAAATTCGATCAATGCAGCGACAGTAATATGGCTGGTACCAGGATAACTGAGCGCCCTGGCGACGAGCACAGCAACGATTGGACGGATGCGTTTTCCGCCACCATTAATGATGTAATAACCCAGCTGATTAATGAGTGATACATCAGAATTCAGCTGAGTTAAGATAACTGCGTTCACAGCGGTCATATCTTTTGCAGTTAACTCGATAATTTTTTCCAGGTTCATTGTATCGTATTCAACCGTTTTTTATCGCAATGGTCCATGCAGGGAGAGCGCCCTGAAGTACGGATGTGTTGTTGATGTCATGGTGGTTCATGCCATAAACGCGGCGAACGACAATCGTGAACAGCGTTTCAGGGTAAAAGCGGGCCTGGCTGGAATAACCGCTCAACATCCGGGATAAATTTTTTATCGGTAATAAACATGACGACATGGTCGCCCTGTTGAATAACCAGACTACGACTGGCAATAATAACATCGTCACCTCTGACTACAGCCCCAATGATTGCACCTGGCGGTAATTTTATCTCCTCCACCGCACGGCCTACTACCCTGGATGTGTTTTCGTCACCATGTGCAATGGCTTCAATGGCTTCCGCTACGCCACGCCTTAGAGAAGAGACACTAATGATATCTGCTTTACGAACATGACCCAGCAGGGCTGAAATTGTCGCTTGTTGCGGTGATATCGCAACATCAATGACGCCTCCCTGGACCAGATCAACATAGGCACTGCGTTGAATAAGAACCAGCGCTTTTTTAGCTCCCATGCGTTTTGCCAGCATGGCAGACATAATATTCGCTTCATCGTTATCAGTCAGAGCGATAAATACATCCACTTGCTCGATGTGTTCTGCCACCAGCAGTTCTTGATCTGATGCGTCGCCATGAAAAACAATGGTATTGTGCAGCATTTCAGCAAGATCACTGGCACGCTGTTGCTCTCGTTCAATTAATTTTACGCTGTACTCTTTTTCCAGTCGTAACGCTAAGCCAGCACCTATATTGCCACCACCGACGATAAAAATGCGTTTATACGGTTTTTCAAGACGCTGCAATTCGCTCATCACTGCACGAATATGTGATGAGGCAACGACAAAAAAAACTTCGTCTCCCGCCTCAATGATTGTCGAGCTCTGTGGCCGGATGGGCCTGTCATGACGAAATATCGCCGCAATGAGGGTATCTATATGTGGCATATGCTCGCGCAAGGAAGATAATGCGTTACCCACTAACGGGCCACCGTAATAGGCTTTAACGGCAGCGATGCTAACCTTTCCCGCGGCAAAATTAACCACCTGAAGCGCACCAGGATATTCGATAAGTTTATAAATGTAGTCAATTATCAACTGCTCTGGTGAAATTAAGTGGTTGATGGGTACGGCTTCCGGCAAAAAAAGTCTGTCCGCTTCCCTGATATATTCGGGGGAACGGATACGCGCAATGCGATTGGGGGTATTGAACAATGAGTACGCTACCTGGCAGGCAACCATATTGGTTTCATCAGAACTGGTGACAGCAACCAGCATGTCTGCATCTTCTGCTCCCGCCTCACGCAATATCCGGGGATGTGAACCATGCCCCTGTACAACACGCAAATCAAATTGATCCTGTAGCCGACGCAGGCGAGCGGCGTTCATATCGACAACAGTGATATCGTTATTTTCGCCGGTTAAATTTTCTGCCAGTGTGGCGCCAGCCTGGCCTGCTCCGAGAATAATTATTTTCATAGCGCTCTTTGTTCTGTGTAACAAACTGTGCTGTGTGACAAACTCAATTAACCGAAGTAAATCGCTTTAGGTTATTTTATTGCTTAACCAGCAGGGCGTAAAAAAAACCATCACCCTGATCAGGATGCGGAAGATTTTGTTTCCCCGGATTAGCAGGTGTTCCTGTTTTCGCCAGTAAAGCGTTTGAATTACGTTGCAGGAATGTTTTAATTTGTTGCTGATTTTCTTCTGGTAAAATAGAGCATGTGGCATACAGCATGACGCCGCCCTTTTTTAACCGGGGCCAGATGGCTTCCAGTATTTCTGCCTGTAGCACCGCGAGTTTTTCTATATCACTATCCTGGCGCAACCATTTAATATCAGGATGACGACGAATAACTCCCGTCGCACTACAGGGTGCATCCAGTAAAATACGATCAAACATATTTGCGCCGCACCATCTTTCTGGGGTACGGCCATCACCTACCCTGACAACGGCATTGAAGTGTAAACGTTGCAGGTTTTCGTTGACCCGTAGCAGACGCTGTTCATCGATATCAACAGCCAGTATGTGCGCATCAGGAGCAGCTTCCAGCATATGGGTTGTTTTCCCCCCCGGAGCCGCACACAAATCTAAGATATGTTCGCCATTTTTGGGATCCAACAGTTCGATGCACTCCTGGGCAGAGACGTCCTGCACGGTTACCCAGCCCCGTTCAAAACCCGGAAGGTCTTTCACTGCACACGGTGTGATAAGAGCGATAGCATGTCTGTAAACCGGGTGTGCTGTGGCCTCCATTCCAGCCTCTCTGAGTAACTCCAGATATTCAGTGCGGGAACAGAGCAGACGATTGACGCGTAACCACATGGGCGGTCTGTGATTATTGGCGGCAACAATTTGCTCCCACTGATCCGGATAAGCTTTTTTGATGCGTGCGAGCAGCCAGTCAGGATGCTGGTAATGGCCGGTATCATTGACAGAACGCACCAGCCAGTCGGTTTTCTGGCGCTGGAATTGGCGCAAGACACCATTAATCAATCCCTTAAACTGCGGATATTTTAAGACTGCCGCACCTTCTACCGTTTCAGACAGTGCCGCATGGTGCGGAATCCGGGTATACATTAACTGATAAAGCCCGGTCATCAGCAGATAATGTAAAACACGCTGTTTCCCGCTAAGTGGCCGGGCCATAAGTTGCTGAACACACCATTCAAGTTGCGGCAGAACACGTAATATCCCAAAACATAACTCCTGCAACAATGCGTTGTCTTTAGCGGAAAGTGTTCCCTGTAGCCTGGGGAGTATGCTGCTAAGCGACTGCTTTTGCACTAAAACTGAGTGAATGGCCTGAGCAGCGATACTGCGGAGATTATATGTTCTTTTCATCCATTAAGTTAATTGTTTGCCCGGAACAAACCACTCGCGTCTGGAATTTAGCAGGTCTGACACTGACATTGTTTTTTTTCCGGCTGGCTGCAATTGAGTGATGCTGAGCACGCCATCAGTCGTTGCTACCTGAATACCATTGTTATCGGCATGAATTATGCAGCCAGGCGGTGCGTGGCTGGCTGCCGATAGCACCTGCGCGCGCCAAATTTTCACCGGCTGCTGCTCAATCGTAACATAACTGACGGGCCAGGGGTTAAAGGCACGAATGCAGCGCTCTAACTGCACCGCAGAGAGGCTCCAGTCCAGTTTCGCTTCTTGCTTGCTTAATTTCTGAGCATAAGTGGCTAACCGCCCATCCTGTGCTTCAGGGCAAAGCGCCCCTTTTATAAGCCGTTCAAGAGTTTTTAACAGGGCATCAGGACCAAGACGGGCCAGCTTATCATAAAGTGTTGCACTGGTATCAGCGGGTGTAATATCACAGGCCACTTTATACAACATAGCACCTGAGTCCAGTCCTGAATCCATTTGCATAATGGTAATACCGCTTTGTCTGTCACCCGCCCACAGTGCACGCTGGATAGGCGCCGCACCGCGCCAGCGGGGCAGCAGAGAACCATGAACATTGATGCACCCCAAACGGGGCAGAGTCAGTACAGTTTGTGGTAATATTAACCCATAAGCGACCACTATCATGATATCGGCATCAAGAGCAGCGATCAGCTGCTGACTCTCTTCTGAACGCAGCGTAGCGGGCTGGAAAACCGGAATAGAGTTCCGTTCTGCTAACACCTTAACCGGGCTGGGAGAGAGTTTGTTGCCTCTGCCTGCTGGCCTGTCTGGTTGCGTGAAAACGCCAACAACCCGATGCCGGGCCGATAACAATACGTCAAGGTGGTGCGCAGCAAAACCAGGTGTCCCGGCAAAAATAACCCTTAATTCATCAGACACGCTGATAGCCTGTTAAATAAAGATCAGTTGTCATGGGCGCTGAGCCTGGCCATTTTTTGTAATTTTTTTCGAATATGCTGGCGTTTAAGTTTGGATAAATAATCAACAAACAGCTTCCCCATCAAATGGTCCATTTCATGCTGGATACAGATGGCTAACAGACCATTCGCTTCGAATTCAAAAGAGGTACCATTGCTGTCCCATGCTCTGATCTGAATTTTTTCTGCGCGCGGAATAAAGGCTCTCTCTTCCGGAAGAGAGAGACAACCCTCTTCAATGCCTGTTTCTCCACTTTTTTCCAGCAGTTCCGGATTAATAAGCACCAGACGCTGGTCACGCTCTTCAGAAATGTCAATCACAATGATTCGCTGATGAATATCAACTTGTGTTGCTGCCAGCCCAATGCCGTCTTCAGCGTACATCGTGTCAAACATATCGTCTGCGATACGCCGGACTGCCGCGTTAACCTCCGCCACCGGTTTGGCAATAGTGCGAAGCCGCTTGTCTGGATAATGTAATACTTGTAATACTGACATAAATAGTTATATCTGCGCCTGAATAGCGAATGATTTCTGATCGCTATTCTAGACATTCTTCGCTTCGATTGACAGCATCATCGACAGAGGATTGGGCAAATCGGCGGCAACCAGTAACGATATGGAATTAGCGGAATTATGGTTACGAATAAGTCGGGTTCGCCGTCTGGGTGCAAGAAAAGCCAGCGCGATAACTGAACGGCTTATCGCCTGTGGGGAATACCACTTTGATGCACTGCTCGCCAGCGGGCTAAACCCTCAGCAGTGCGCAGAGTTTCTGCACGCCGATTTGCGTCACATATCGTCCGCTCTGATGTGGCTGAGTCGCCCTTCTCATCGCATGGTCGTTTATAGTGACCCTGATTATCCCCCTTTACTAAAACAGATCGCTTTTGCACCACTCTTGCTATTTATTGCCGGAGATTGCCGTACACTTCATCACCCACAAATTGCTCTGGTTGGTAGCCGCAAATTCACTTATTACGGTGAACACTGGGGGCAATATTTTTCTTCCGGACTGGTGCGCTGCGGTTTCACTATTACCAGCGGACTTGCACTGGGCATTGACGGTATTTGTCATCAGGCAGCCATTGATGCACAAGGGAAAACCATTGCAGTGTTGGGAAGTGGTCTTGAAAACATTTATCCCCGGCAACACCGGCAATTAGCCGAAAAAATTCAGGCCCAGGGCGGTGCTCTGGTCTCTGAATTTTTAACAACAGCGTTACCGATGCCCGCACATTTCCCGCGGCGCAACCGGATCATCAGCGGATTAAGTCTGGCTGTTGTAGTTGTGGAAGCAACGCTGAAAAGCGGTTCTCTTATTACAGTACGTCATGCTCTGGATCAGGGCAGGGATGTCTTCGCGCTACCGGGGCCTCTAGGCAGCCCGATGAGCGAGGGTGTTCACTGGCTTATACAGCAAGGTGCTTCACTTGCCACCAGCCCAAAGGATATTGTTGAACAGGTTAGCAGCTCGCTCCGATGGTTTCCATTAGCGCAGCAAAACATAGCGCAGCAAAACAGTGCTCCCCAGGAAAGCGACGCGGAATCACCCTTTTCTGACCTGCTGGCTAACATAGACAACGAGGTAACATCTGTTGATATTATCGCGGAACGTGCCGGTCAGCCGGTATCTGATGTCGTCATTAAGTTGCTCGATCTGGAGCTTGCGGGGCGGATAATAGCGGTACCTGGTGGCTATGTGCGGGTGAATACATAGCCTGTTATCGGCGTTTCAATAACAGATAAATACTGATCAGCAGGAACAGAAGGCTGGGCAACAGCGCACCCATGGCCGGCGGCATACCGTAAACCAGGCTCAGTGGCCCAATAATTTGATCCAGCACATAAAAAATAAAACCACAGCCAATGCCAGTTAATACACGCACTCCCATAGGCACCGTGCGTAATGGCCCAAAAATAAACGACAGCGCCATTAGCATCATCACAGTGACGGTGAGCGGTGACAGCAGTTTGTTCCACATCGTTAACCGGTAACGACCCGATTCCTGCCCGCTTTGCTCCAGATAGTTAGCATAGCTATGTAATCGACTCACCGACAGCGCCTCAGGGCTCATTACAACGCTCCCCAGTTTGTCGGGGGTCAGATTCGTCCGCCACTCCGCCATTAAGCGCTGCGTGCCATTTATCTGCGCCGGATCACTTAAATCTGATTCATCAATCTGAAATAGCTGCCACCGGTTATCTTCAAAAATTGCCGTAGCAGCATGGCTCACGGATTGCAGGCGATTGCGTTGATCAAAACGATAAATATTGACACCGGAAAGTTCATTATCGCTCTGGATATGTTCAATATAGATAAAATCCAGTCCATCTTTAGCCCATAAACCACTTTGTGTCGCCCATAAACCACTTTGCGCCCGTAAACCACTTTGTGTCGAAAGGAACGAGCCCCCGTATATTTTTTGTGCCCGGTAATTACGCGCCATATTTTCGCTTACCGGAGCAACCCATTCACTCATCGCCATAGCCAGTAACGCCAAGGGGACGGCTATTTTTATCACTGAGATGGCAACCTGTATGCGGGTAAAACCCGCGGCCTGCATTGCCACCAATTCACTGTGACTGGCCAGAGTACCAAGACCTAATAACGCCCCTAGCAGTACCGCCATCGGGAAAAAGATCTGGATATCTTGTGGCGCACTGAACAAAGTATAGACAGCCGCAGCAAAGACTGAGTAATCGCCATCGCCTACTTTACGTAACTGGTCAACAAATTTAATGACACCTGAGAGCGACACCAGCATGAATAATGTCATCATGATGGTAGCGAAAATGCTCCGTCCGATATAACGATCCAGGATACCGAACAACATTAGTTACCACCTTCTGCAACGTGCACACAACTTACGGACCGCCGGGCTATCCCACAGGTTAAGCACAATAGCCAGCGTCAGATAAGCCGTGTTAACCACCCACATCCAGACTAAAGGCGCAAACGTACCCGCGCTAGCGCGGGAGCGCAGCGTACTTTGCGTCAGGAAAAAAATCAAATAGAGCAATATTGCCGGAAGCATGCTTAATATTCGCCCCTGACGAGGATTTACCGCACTAAGCGGTACCACCAGAAGCGCCATAATGATGACCGAAAAAATCAGCGTCAGGCGCCAGTGGAGCTCAACAAGAAACTCCGGTTGCGTGCCACTGCGCAGCTGACTCATCGACATATGTGCAGCATCACTGCTCTCGATAG
The DNA here is from genome assembly GCA_947478475.1 of Enterobacterales bacterium. Lineage (GTDB taxonomy): Bacteria > Pseudomonadota > Gammaproteobacteria > Enterobacterales > Enterobacteriaceae > CANJWD01. The sequence goes on along the minus strand of CANJWD010000007.1, from coordinate 34,732 downwards.
TCACTTTCTGATGACTGAGTACTGCCTTGTAATCAGTAAAATCAGTGATGCGAAAATCACGCAATAACGCACTCCCTTCATAGCGGGTCCCGCTATTGAAGAGTATCACTTTCGAGCCATCAGCACGTTCCTGCATCTTTCCTTGATCAGCCACTACTATCGAAGGACGCTGATTACCATCAGGCCTCAATTGCGCCAAAAAGAAGCGGCTAGCCTGTTGCTTGCTGATATCACCAATAAACAGTACCAGGCTACCATTCTGGTAGACCTGGAACTGCCCTTCAACCATGGCGGCAAGAGAGGGATTGGATTTTACTTCAGCCAGTATTTTATCCTGATGTTTAGCAGACCAGGGGCCAAACCAGATAGCGTTGACTGCGGCAACCACAGAGGTAATGATCGCCAGAATGAGCACTGAAATAACAAGTGTTTTTTTTCCTAAACCGCAGGCCTGCATAGCGGTGATTTCACTTTCCGTATACAATTTACCCAGGGCCATTAATATTCCAAGAAATAAACTTAACGGTAAAATCAGTTGCGCCATCGCGGGCATACCAAAACCCAGCAGTGAGAGCACTAAACTGGCTGGAATATCGCCATCTGCGGCGGCTGCTACTATCCGTACCAGTCTCTGGCTGAAAAAGATAAGCATCAGGACCAGCAGAATCGCCGTCTGGCTTTTAGTGATTTCCCATACTAAATATCTAATGGCAGTCACACGTAATTACCTGTTAAGAACGTTCGGGGAAGTCGGTGAAATTTTTCGCTAAGTTGCTATCTAATGTTGCTATCTAAGTTGCTACGTCGCTTCATTCTATGACAACTTTGTACATTTTAGCGGCAGCCCGCTCTGTTGTCTTTAAATTTTAGGAGAGTACATGGAGTTCAGTGTAAAAAGTGGTAGCCCGGAGAAACAGCGCAGCGCCTGTATCGTTGTCGGTGTTTTCGAACCTCGCCGTCTCTCCCCTGGTGCTGAGCAAATCGATAAAATCAGTGGTGGTCACATCAGCGCGTTATTGCGGCGCGGGGCACTGGAAGGAAAAATTGGGCAAACGCTTCTGTTGCACCAGGTCCCCGGCATTCCCTCAGAACGCATTTTGTTGATGGGGTGTGGCAAAGGGCGTGAGCTCGATGAACGTCAGTACAGACACATTCTTCAGCACACTATCCGTGCTCTTAATGACAGCGGATCAATGGAAGCCACCTGTTTTTTGACCGAACTGCATGTCAAGGGCCGCACTATTTACTGGAAAATACGCCAGGCGATAGAAACTATTAACGACGCACTCTACCTGTTTGACCGCCTTAAAAGCAATAAAATCGAGCAGCGTCGCCCGCTACGCAAGATGGTCTTTAACGTACCAACCCGCCGCGAATTAACCTGTGGTGAGCAGGCTGTCCGGCACGGTATGGCTATTTCCGAGGGCATTAAGAGTGCTAAAGATTTAGCGAATATGCCATCCAACATCTGTAATGCCGCCTGGCTGGCGGCGCAAGCCCATCAACTGGCCGCGGCATTCAGCACGCACATGTCTGTACGCGTGCTGGGTGAACAGCAGATGAAAGAGCTCGGGATGAATGCCTGGCTGGCTGTTGGTCAGGGTTCTCAAAACGAATCATTAATGTCCATTATCGAATACAGGGGTAACCCAAATCCGGACGTTAAACCGATTGTACTGGTGGGCAAGGGTGTCACATTTGATTCCGGCGGTATTTCCCTCAAACCCGGCGCAAATATGGATGAGATGAAATATGACATGTGTGGCGCGGCCTGCGTTTTCGGTGTGATGTCGGTAGTAGCCAGATTGCAGTTGCCACTGAACGTTACTGGCGTCATCGCCGGTTGTGAAAATATGCCAGGGGGCCATGCCTATCGCCCAGGGGATATCGTCACCAGTCTTTCGGGCCAGACCATTGAAGTCCTGAATACTGATGCTGAAGGTCGTCTGATATTGTGTGATGCCCTGACCTACGTTGAGCGTTTTGACCCGGAACTGGTGATTGATATTGCCACCTTAACGGGCGCCTGCGTGATTGCTCTCGGTCACCATATCAGCGGCTTAATGTCAAATCACAATCCATTAGCTCATGAACTGATCACCGCCTCTGAGCAGGCGGGTGACCGTGCCTGGCGGCTACCACTGGCGGATGAGTATAACGAACAGCTCGACTCCAATTTTGCTGATATGGCGAACATCGGCGGACGCGCCGCCGGGACCATCACGGCGGGGTGTTTTTTGTCACGTTTTACCGCGAAATATCACTGGGCGCATCTCGACATCGCCGGGACAGCATGGCGCAGCGGCGACAATAAAGGCGCTACCGGTCGCCCGGTCGCCCTGCTGGCACAATTTTTATTAAACCGTGCCGGGAGCAGTGATGACGATTAATGATGACGATTAGCGGTGACGATTAATGAAAAATGTCACCTTCTACCTGCTCGAATACCTGCCCGAACAGCATGAATCCACTGACCCGCTGGCAGCAGCAGAGGTTCTGGCCTGTGAACTCGCCGCCATGCACTGGCGTGAGGGGAAGCGCGTACTCATTTTTTGTGAAAACACGCAACAGGCAGAGCGTCTGGATGAAGCCCTCTGGCAGCGCCCGCCTTTTTCGTTCGTGCCTCATAATCTGGCCGGTGAAGGTCCCGGACAGGGCGCACCTGTAGAACTGGCCTGGCCTGCGCGCCGCGGCAATGCGCCGCGTGACCTGCTAATAAGCCTGCTGCCAGAGTGCGCGACTTTTGCCAGCACCTTCTGTGAAGTGATAGATTTTGTACCTTATGAAACAGCCTTAAAACAGCAGGCGCGCGAGCGGTATACCTTTTATCGCCGTGCTGGCTTCCATTTGAAAACGGCAACACCGCCAACCAACTGAATAAAAAAATAACATGAAAAAAGCATTTGTGGATACCTGCCAGCCAGCTGCCCTTGATAAAGCCTATAGCCCACAGGATATTGAACAACCGCTCTATGCCTGGTGGGAAGAGCAAGGCTATTTTAAACCTCATGGTGATACCAGCAAAGAGAGCTTCTGCATCATGATCCCGCCTCCCAATGTCACGGGCAGTCTACATATGGGTCACGCTTTCCAGCAGACCATTATGGACATCATGATCCGCTACCAGCGCATGCAGGGAAAAAACACACTCTGGCAGACAGGCTGTGATCATGCCGGCATCGCAACACAGATGGTGGTGGAACGCAAAATCGCTACTGAAGAAGGGAAAACACGCCACGATTATGGTCGTGCCGCCTTTATCGATAAAATCTGGCAGTGGAAAGCTCAGTCAGGCAGCACCATTACACGCCAGATGCGCCGGCTGGGTAATTCAATAGACTGGGAACGTGAACGTTTTACCCTTGACACAGGCCTTTCTGATGCTGTGAAGGAAGCGTTCGTATGCCTCTACCGGCAAGGTTTGATCTACCGTGGCAAACGTCTGGTCAACTGGGATCCCAAACTGCAAACGGCCATTTCTGATTTGGAAGTGGAAAATCGTGAATCCAGTGGTTTTATGTGGTATCTGCGCTACCCGCTGGCCGATGGGGTAAAGACTGCCGCTGGCAAAAATTATCTGGTCGTTGCCACCACCCGTCCGGAAACGATGCTGGGGGATACGGCCATTGCGGTGAATCCGCAAGACCCCCGTTATCAGGATTTGATCGGCTGTGATGCGATGGTGCCACTGGTGGGCCGCCGTATCCCGATTCTGGGCGACGAATACGCTGATCAGGAAAAAGGGACCGGTTGCGTAAAAATAACACCGGCACACGATTTTAACGACTACCACGTCGGTAAACGCCACCGTTTACCTATGATCAACATACTAACGCTGGAGGGAACCCTCCGCCATCAGGCAGAAGTTTTCGATACCAATGGCGAAATCAGCGATATTTACAGCACAACCATCCCGGAACAATTTCGCGGTCTGGAACGTTTTGCGGCACGTAAAATCGTGATCAGCGAATGTGAACAGCTCGGCCTGCTGGAAGAGGTTAAAGCACATCACCTCAGCGTGCCCTATGGTGATCGCGGTGGTGTGGTGATTGAACCGATGCTAACCGACCAGTGGTATGTGCGCACTGCGCCCCTGGCACAAGTGGCCATTGCTGCCGTTAAACAGGGAGACATCCAGTTTGTCCCGAAGCAGTACGAAAATATGTACTACGCCTGGATGAACGATATCCAGGACTGGTGTATCTCACGCCAGTTATGGTGGGGACACCAAATTCCGGCGTGGTACGACGCACAGGGAGACGTTTATGTCGGCCGTAATGAAGCCGAAGTGCGTCTGGCGCATAATTTGCCCGCTGACCTGGAGCTGCGTCAGGATGAAGACGTTCTTGATACCTGGTTTTCTTCCGGTTTATGGACCTTCTCAACCCTTGGCTGGCCAGAGCAGACGGCGGCGCTAAAAACGTTTCATCCGACCCAGGTGCTGACCAGTGGCTTTGACATTATTTTCTTCTGGATCGCACGCATGATAATGCTGACCCTGCACCTTGCCAAAGATGAACAGGGGAAGCCTCAGGTGCCGTTCAAAACAGTCTACATCACCGGCTTGATCCGTGACGAAGAAGGACAAAAAATGTCCAAGTCAAAGGGGAATGTCATTGATCCCTTAGACATGATCGACGGCATCTCGCTGCAACAGTTACTGGCGAAACGCACTGATACGATGATGCAACCGCAGCGGGCTGAAAAAATAAGTCAGCGCACTGCAAAACAGTTTCCACAGGGCATTAAGCCTCATGGCACTGATGCACTGCGTTTCACCCTGGCAGCACTGGCAGCGACCGGCAGGGATATTAACTGGGATATGAAACGCCTGGAGGGCTACCGTAACTTCTGTAATAAACTGTGGAACGCCAGCCGTTTTGTCCTGATGAACACCGAAGCGTCAGAGAGTGAGCCGCAGTGCGATGCAGCCAGGATACTCTCCCTTGCCGACCGCTGGATTCTGGCTAAATTTAACCAAACGGTACATCTCTACCGCGAGGCAATTGACAGCTATCGTTTTGATCTCGCGGCCAGCACGCTCTACGATTTTACCTGGAATCAATTCTGTGACTGGTACCTGGAGCTGAGCAAACCGGTGCTAAACAGCGGCTCGCCAGCACAACTGCGTGGTACACGCCACACGCTGATTGAGGTTCTGGAAGCGCTATTGCGCCTGGCGCACCCCATCATTCCATTTATTACGGAAACGCTCTGGCAGCAGCTGAAACAGCGCAAAGGCATCACCGGTGAGACGATTATGCTGCAACCTTTTCCGCACTATGATGCCAGCCTGAATGATCCGCATGCTGTCGGCGATCTCGAATGGATCCAGCAGATGGTGACCGCCGTCCGTAATATCCGGGCAGAAATGAATATTCCGCCGGCTCAGCCACTGGAAGCGCTGTTACTGGGCGCCACGGTTGATGTGACGCGCCGGGTGCAGGAACAGAACGCGCTTATTCAGGCCGTCGCACGTCTTACCACTATTACTCTGCTGCCTGCGGGTGAAAAAGGCCCGGTTTCCGTGAGCAAACGCATAGAAGGGGCGCAGCTGTTGATTCCGATGGCCCGGCTGATTGATAAACCGAGCGAAATCGCCCGACTAACCCGGGAAGCGGCTAAACTGGATAGTGAAATAAGCGCTATCGAGGCAAAACTGAGCAACGCCGGTTTCATTACGCGCGCACCAGAAACGGTGGTCAGCAATGAACGGGCAAGATTAGCCGCCTGTACCGAAGCAGCGCAAAAATTAGCGCAACAGCTTGCTACCATCCGATCGCTCTGACAGCGGAGGTCATTATATAAAAATAGGAGAAAATCCATGCCAGAACAAAAATCGATTACCATGACGCTGCCTGGCAAACAGCATAGGGTAGTTAGCAAGGTTATCAAGCAGTGGCGCCAAAATGGCATCGTTGATGAACAAACAGCCACCAGACTTGCAGGTTCCATAGCTGTCGCCACCTTTGACTGGCAACGCACGGCGCGCTATGCCTTTATTGTCGCTGTTTTTTGTCTGCTTATCGCGCTGTCCACCGCTATAACCAGCTATCTCAAGGATTTCTTTATGTCAGCTCCTGGGATGTCCGGCAGCATTTTTGTGGCGCTTGCTGCCCTGATTTTTAACTACGGCCTGATGCTGCGGCAGCGTTACCCGCATCGCTTCTATAGCAACGAGGCTGTTTTTTTTCTCGGTGTGCTTGCACTGGCCACATCTCTCTTCTTTTTCGGTGTGGCATTTGATAACGGTTCTGGTCACTACTCAGTGCTATTTTTAATAGCAGCAATATGCTACGGGCTATTAGGAGTATGCTTGCCCTCAAAACTGATTTGGGTATTTGCGCTACTCTCTCTCGGTAGCTGGATGGGCGCTGAAACAGGGTATCGTTCTGGATACGGAAGCTATTTTTTGGGTATGAACTATCCGCTGCGCTTTGTTTTTTTTGGCATGGTGTTAGCCGCAGCAGGGATCTTCAGCCAGCAAAATAGCGCCGTGGCCAGCGCGTCAGGGTTTCAGCAGCGGCTGTTATCGATGTCACCACAAACTAAGGTCATCGGACTGCTTTATCTGTTTATTGCATTGTGGATTCTGTCTATTTTCGGTAATTACAGTGAGCTGGATCAATGGCAAAAAATCCGGCAATACGAGCTTTTTCACTGGTCTGTTCTCTTTGCTGTTGTGGCGATAGCGGCTATCTGGTACGGCCTGCGACACGACGATGCCGTGCTGCGTGGCTTTGGGCTGACTTTTTTGCTGATTAATCTCTATACACGCTATTTCGAATATTTCTGGGATGCAATACCCGAAACAGTATTCTTTACGGTACTGGCGCTAACTTTATGGGCCGTGGGAAGAAAAGCGGAAACACTGTGGCATCTGGGCCAGCGTGGATAACAATCTGTCTTCGCTGAATCCGACTGAATCAATGCGTTGTCACTCTATTTCACCGCTATGGCTAACGGCAATAGCCGTTTCTACCACGCTGAAGATTTTCTGCGGTGCCTTATGCTGGCAGGATTTACCGTAGAGCAACAGCTTGACAACATTGGCATTGGTCATAGGCTGCTCATCTGTAAAAAAACGCCCTTATAACCCCAAACATCGATAAAAGGCCGGATGCTACTGGCAAGCTGTGATACATTCTGTGACCACAAATTCTGTCCGGGCCTGTTGGCAAAATAAGTATGCGAGGGCTGTCCATGAAAAAATATTGTACATTACTGCTGGGCGTATTGTGTGCTGCAATCATCGCTGCGTGCAGTCACAACACTGGTCGTACTGTTACTCTGCAAAATATTCAGACACCCATTTCCTCACACCATCACTACAGCAACGATCAGATAAGGGATGCTATTGTTCAGGCGGGTCTGGGGCGTAAATGGATGATGAATCAAATTTCGCCTGGCGTGATTGACGCCCATCTTGATAATCGTAAGCACAGCGCTGCGGTTCGCATCACCTATTCCGCTTCCGGTTACACCATTAATTATGTGAACAGCCACAATTTAATGGCAGAAAATGGCCAGATTCATCGTAATTATAACCGTTGGGTAAACAATCTTGACCGCGATATCCAACTAAAACTGTCTGCCATTGCAGTGAAGTAATCGGCCATCTCTTACGCCACTACGCTATAACCCATAAAAAAAACGCCGTTATTCACCAAAAATGAAGCTATTTTTTGAGTATGAATGAGCTATTACAATATATTTTTTTTGGCACGCTATTAGCCGCAGGGGGGATACTTGGCCAGCAGAAGAGACCTCGCGCCACTGCTTCAGGCCTCCTCCGGCGGCTGTTATCGGTGTTACCACAGACTAAAGTCCCCGGACTGCTTTATATGTTTATCGTATTGTGGGTTCTGTCTGTTTCCGATATTTCCGGTAATGACACGCTGGATCCATGGCAAAAAATTCTGCAATACCAGTGGGCTGCCCTCTTTTCTGTTGTGGCAATGTTGGCTGTCTGGTATGGCTGGCGACAGAATGATGCCGTGCTGCGTGGCTTTGGGGTGAATTGTTTGTGGACTAATCTTTTTGTCTGCGATTACAAGTATTTTTCGCATTCGGTACCTACGCAAGAATTTTTTATTCTACTGGGGCTCGGTGTCGTGGCCGTGCGGGAATGGTGGCGTCTGGCCAGGCGCTGATGGCAGTGCTCTATGCACTGAAGCACTGAAGCGCTGAATCTGACTGGCTGTAAACAAATTGTGATGATATTGAATGAGGAAAACAGAAAGTGGATCATTCTTACGATAAAGACGATATCAGCGCACTGGAAGCCATTACTGAGGCGCAAAAAATCGCCTTTGCACCGATGCTGTTTCAGGCAGCATGCAACCTGCGCTCTCTGGGCATTCTGGCTTTCCTTGACAGTCAGGGAGAACAGGGCGCGATACGCAGCGCTATCTGCAATCATTGCATGCTCAGCGATTATGCTGTCGGTGTGCTGCTCGATATGGGCCTGAGCGGACGCATTCTCTGTCAGCGTGATGAACATTACGTGCTTGGCAAAATCGGGCACTTTTTACTGCATGACCGCATGACGCGCATCAACATGGATTTCACTCAGGACGTCTGCTACCAGGGATTGTACTACCTCAGGCAGGCGCTGGAGCAGGGCAAGCCTTCCGGCCTGCAAGTATTTGGTGACTGGCCAACTATCTATCCGGCGCTGAATGCGCTACCAGAGGCTGCCCGCCGCAGCTGGTTTGCTTGTGATCACTACTACTCTGACGCAGCATTTAGCGGCGCACTGCCCTATGTGTTTGCGCTGGCACCGCAACATCTTTATGACCTCGGTGGTAATACGGGAAGATGGGCATTGCGCTGTTGCGAGTACAATGAACAGGTGGGTGTAACCATCCTCGATCTGCCACAACAGACTGCGCTGGTACAGGAAAGTATTACCGCTCAGGGTATGTCAGCGCGTATCAGCACCCTAAGCGTCGATCTGCTTAGCGATACGCCATTGCCAGCTGAAGCCGATATCTGGTGGATGAGCCAGTTTCTCGATTGCTTCAGCGAAGCCCAGATTGTTGTCATTCTAAAAAAAATAGCCAGCGTGATAAAACCTCAGGCGAAGATCTGCATTCTGGAGCTGTTCTGGGACAGACAACCCCACGAAGCGGGCGCTTTCAGCATCAATGCGTTGTCGCTCTATTTCACCGCTATGGCTAACGGCAATAGCCGTTTCTACCGCGCTGAAAATTTTCTGCGGTGCCTGACGCTGGCAGGATTTACCGTAGAGCAACAGATTGACAACATTGGCATTGGTCATACGCTGCTCATCTGTAAAAAAACGCTCTTATAACCCCAAACATCGATAAAAAGCCGGATGCTACTGGCAAGCTGTGATACATTCTGTGACCACAAATTTCCGCTGTCCGGGCCTGTTGGCCAAATAATTATGTGAACAGCCACAATTTAATGGCAGAAAATGGCCATATTCATCGTAATTATAACCGTTGGGTAAACAATCTTGACCGCGATATTCAACTAAAACTGTCTGCCATTGCAGTGAAGTAATCGGCCATCTCTGACGCCACTACGCTATAACCCATAAAAAAAACGCCGTTATTCACCAAAAATAGTGAAAGCGCTGCTTTTTTATCTCCGGGCGTGTGTAATTCGTCTAGAATTTAACAGAGTCTATCATTTAACCGAGTCTGTCCCTTGTATTTGCTACTCAAAAATGGCTGACAAAAATGGCTGAGAGATGAAACTGGCCTTTAACATTGTTGACTGGCAGGCGGTCGCCCCAGCGCTAACAACGACGGCTGAATGGCAGCAGTGGGCCCGGCAACCGGCACGGATCGACCGCAAGGCAAAGCTAACAGGTTGTGTCCCGTTACCGGCGATGATAGCACGTCGTCTGAATACAGGTAGCCGTCTGGCGGCTGGCTGTGGTCTGGCGCTGGTGCGCCGCCAGCAGGTGGATGCGCTGGTATTTTGCAGCCGCCACGGTGAACTCGAAAGTAATTTTCAGCTACTCACGCAGCTGGCGCATCAAAATAGCCTGTCACCGACAGATTTTGTGATGTCAGTGCATAATTCAGCAGCAGGCAATCTGGCCATCGCAGCAAAAATATCGGTGCCCGCTACATCGTTATCAGCCGGCATTGATACCTTCCAGCAGGCACTGTGCGAAGTCCATGCATTGCAGAGCAATGGGTATCATCGGGTACTGCTGGTCGACTTCGACGGCGCCATTCCGGATTTTTATCAGCCCTGGCTGCCACCAGCAATGCCAGATTACTCCTGGGCAGTGGCATTTTTGCTGGATACCAGGGCAGCGCTGCACTGCACTGTGGAGCCCGTTACCTTACAAACTGAGCCAGAATTACCGCAAGGGCTGCAATTTTTACATGGCTGGCTGGCCGGACATTCTGAATTCCGGGTAACCGGTGAACGCCTGAACTGGTGCTGGCGGCGCTGATGAGCTCTTTGCACCGGCAGAACACTTTGCACCGGCAGAAAAAAATAACAGCGGGGCTGAACAGGTTGTGGCGCCTGCTAATGACCGGCTGTTGCTTCGCACTATTTGGCATAGGCGGACTATTGCTATCGCTGGTTTGGTGCAACGTGCTGTTGCTAACAGAAGCGGATCAATATCGTCAGCGCTATAAAATGCGGCGCGCTATTGCTGCCAGCTTTCGCGTGTTTCTGCGCACCGCACGCCTGGCAGGCGTACTGGATTATCATATTGAGGGAGCCAGTTTGCCACCTGCGAAACAGGGTTGTCTGATCGTCGCCAATCATCCAACGCTTATCGACTATGTACTGCTGGCTTCAGTGATGCCGGATATTGACTGCCTGGTCAAAGCGGAATTACAGCATAACCCTTTTATTAAAGGGGTAATACGTGCAGCGGGGTATTTGCAAAACGCTCAGGCGGATACCCTGATACCGGAAATTCAACGACGACTGGCTGCGGGCAACAACATTCTGCTCTTCCCGGAGGGGACACGCACTCATCCGGGAGAGCCGCTGCGTCTGCTACGCGGTGCTGCTAACATCGCCCTGCGCACCGGCTGTGATTTATGCGTTGTGCATATTCGTTGCAGCCAGAGTACCCTGAGTAAACAGAACCGCTGGTATCACATTCCGCCGGAAAAACCGGTTTTTTCCGTCACGGTACAGCCACGCATCACGAATGAAAATTTTATTACCGGTTTGAACGATACTGCTAAGAATAGTGCTGATCCAGGCACGATACAGATACTGAATGCGCGCCAGCTGACGCGCCATTTAACACAGTTATTAACGCCAAAAAATAGTCACCCTGTTGGAAACAAATGATGGAAGAGTTACACCTTGAGATAAAAAACATGATCATCAGCACACTCAATCTGGAGGGGATGGATGCCGATGACATAGACACCCATGCGCCACTATTTGGAGAGGGTCTGGGGCTTGACTCCATTGATGCCCTGGAGCTTGGGTTGATGGTAAAGAATCGCTATGGGCTGGTACTGTCGGCAGAGACGGAGGAAATGCGGCAGCATTTTTACTCGATCGCCACTTTGGCGGCATTTATTACATTGCAGCGCCAGCTGCGGGCTATCTGACCGGATGAAAAACGAGTTTATGATGAATAAACAAACTATTTATCAGGAAGTTTCTGCGCTGCTCGTCAGCCTGTTTGAACTGACGCCGGATCAGATAACGCCAGAGGCACGCCTGTATGAAGAACTGGGGCTGGACAGCATCGATGCTGTGGATATGGTGGTACATTTGCAAAAAAAAATCGGGCATAAAATTCAGCCGGAAATATTTAAATCAGTACGCACGGTGCAGGATATTGTCAATGCATTGGAACAACTGCTACAGGAACGCTAAATGTCAGTGGCGGCAACAGGGTATTCAGTGAGCAGAGGCCTGTCGCGTATTTTTAGCATACTGCTGATGCTGGCATGGCCTCTCCTGGTATGGCAGGCTGTGCTCCAGCCACAGTTACGCTGGCTGCCGCTGCTGCTGCTGCTATTTTTCCTGCTACGGCTGCGTTTTCTGCCACGGCTACGCAATGTTAGTGGCGCGCAGCCAGCAGGCCAGTTGGGCAACATGCTGGCAATCAGCGGTGCGGCACTCTGTCTGACCAGTTACCTGTTACGCGACCATCAGCTACTGGCCTACTATCCGGTTGCCGTCAATGGGGCTCTGTTACTGCTGTTTGCCGGTTCACTGTTTCACGGTAAGCCGCTGGCAGAGCAACTGGCTCGCTGGCGTGATCCCTGCCTGCCAGCCGAGGCCGTGCCGTATACTCGCTGCGTCACGCAGGTGTGGTGCCTGTTTTTTATAGGTAACGGTGCCATTGCACTGGCAACTTGCCTCGCGGCGGACATGCGTCTGTGGCTGTTATGGAATGGCCTGATCAGCTATCTGCTCGGCGGTTTGTTATTTGGAGCAGAATGGCTTATCAGACAACGAGTGATAAGAGGACAACGGGTGACAAGAGCGCCATGAACGACATCCAGGTACTGCCGCTGGCACAGTGGCTGGATAACTCCCGCGCAGATCAAACACTGGTCGCCTGTGGGGACGAGCGGCACTACTACCTTGGTGAGATGCGCCAGCAGGTCATAGCACTCTGCCAGCGGCTACAGGCAACAACTCAGCAGCGCTGGGCGCTCTGTTTTGATGACAGTTACTGGTTTACCGTGGCACTGCTGGCAGTGCTGCACAGTGCGAAAACGGCAGTAATACCAGGCCACAGTCGCGAATCACTGCTGCAGGAACAGCGGTCTCGATTTGATGCCCTGCTCAGTGATAAATTCGTGACACTTGACTTCCCCTGCCTGATCGTGGGGCCCGGCCAGCAGCCCATGGCGGCAACGGAAACCCCTTTATTGCCTGTGCTATCTGCTGATGCGACGGTGGTGCTGTTTACTTCAGGATCGCGCGGGCAGCCACGTGAAGTGGTGAAACCTGTAGCAAGTCTGGATCATGAAATCGCGTGGCTGGCAGCATTATGGGGGAAACGGCTGGCGGGCTGCCATCTGCTCTCCTCGGTTAGCCATCAGCACCTTTATGGTCTGACCTTCCGCATTATGCTGCCGATGGCGCTTGGTCTGTCATTTTCCTCTGCCCTGACGCAATTTCCCGAGCAGCTTGCCGCCCATATTGCCGCCCATAGCAGAGAAAAGCGCTACGTATTCATCAGCAGCCCGGCGTTTTTGCGGCGGCTGGATATCGCTTTGCCCGCTTTTCACTGCGAACTGGTCCTGTCGGCAGGCGGACTCCTGCCCTGGAATGCCGCCTGCCAGGCAGAACAGTACTACGGCGTACGGCTAAACGAAGTTTATGGCAGCAGCGAAACCGGTGTGCTGGCATGGCGCAACTGTAGCCGTAATAATGAACCCTGGCAGCCCTTCCCAGGTGTACGCTTTAGCAAAGACCATAAAGACCTTAGTGATGAAAAAGAAAAAATCTGGCGCGTACATTCACCATTGATCCCAGAACCCGAAGGGCTGCTACTGGATGACCGGCTGGATTTTTCGCCAGGAGAGGGACGTTTTCATCTGTGCGGACGTCAGGATCAGATCATAAAAATTGAAGAACAACGTATTTCACTAAGCGAAGTTGAACACCGCCTCATGCAGCTCAGCGGGGTTGCAGAAGCCGCAGCACTGACGCTATCCCGGAGCGGGCGTCTCTATATCGGCGCGGTGATCGTGCTGGATGCTGCCACGACAGTGCCGCAAGGTCACCGTGGCGAAGCGATGCTGACACGCGCGTGGCGCCAGACATTACGTCAGTGGCTGGAGCCAGTGGCATTGCCGCGCTACTGGCGCATCGTCACACAGATGCCGCTTAACAGTCAGGGTAAGCGCACCTGCGCTCAATTACAGGAGCTGTTTTATGCAGCCGATTGAACTTTCCTGCACGCAAATCGATGCGCAACAGGTGCGGGTGAATCTCTGGCTTCAGCCATCATTATTGTGGTTTCAGGGGCATTTTGCCGGCCTGCCAGGTGTGGCGCAGATTGACTGGGCAATACGCTATGGCTGCCAGCTGCTGGCTACCGATTATGTGTTTTCCGGTATTGAACGGGTGAAATTTCAACAACCACTTCTGCCGGGCATCAGGATAACATTGCAGCTGCACTGGCGACCCGCACACCAGTTGCTTATTTTTAGCTATCTGCGCGGTGTGCAGCGATCCGAAAGCATCGCCAGTAGTGGGAAAATACAGCTATGTCGCTAAACAGCACGCTATTTTCTCCCTGTGTGGTGATCCCCTGCTATAACCATGGCGCCACGATAGCCGGCGTTGTTGCACGCCTGGTGCCCTTTGGAATGACCTGTTTTATCATTGACGATGGCAGCAATACCACCACGCAACAACAACTGTCCGCGCTGGCAACATTACATGCAGAAGTGCGATTACTGCGTCTGCCAAAAAATAGCGGCAAAGGTGCGGCGGTGCTGCATGGGCTGCGTGCTGCTGCTGTGGCCGGGTTCAGCCATGCCGTACAGCTGGATGCTGATGGACAGCATCAGACAGAAGATGTGCCACACATGCTAACTGCTGCTCGTCTCCACCCACAACGGCTCATTTCCGGGCAACCCATTTATGATAATTCTGTGCCCAGGATGCGTCTTTATGGCCGCTGGATCACCCATATTTGGGTCTGGGCTGAAACACTTTCGCTCTCATTAAAAGACAGTATGTGTGGTTTTCGGGTTTATCCCATTCTGCCGACCCTGGCTCTGGCCGATCACACGCCACTGGGTCAGCGCATGGATTTCGATATCGAAGTCATGGTGCGCCTTTACTGGCAAGGTACAGAGAGTTACTTTGTGCCCACTCGCGTCACTTACCCTCCTGATGGCCTGTCGCATTTCGATACCCTGCGTGATAACGCTCGCCTCTGCCGGATGCACTGCCGGCTTTTTTTCGCCATGCTGTGGCGTATACCGGCACTATTGCGCCACCATTCTCATCGTCATTCGCATCGCCATGCTCATCCCCATCGCTATCCCCACTGGTCGGACATATCAGAGCGTAAAGGGCTGTGGGGTATGCGTCTGATGTTGCAACACTACAAGCGGTGCGGGCGTCGTGCGTTTAATTTGTTACTTTGGCCGGTGACCGGCTATTTTTGGCTGACCGGTACTGTTGCGCGCCGGGCATCCCAGGAGTGGCTAAATCAGGTACGCGGCTATGCCCGGCAACAGCAAATTATCCTGCCACAGTCACTGAGTAGCTTTCACCACTTCCGGCGCTTTGGCGGCGCCATGCTGGATAAAATAGCCTGCTGGCGTGGCGCGTTGCGCTGGGGACGGGATATCGATTTTGCCCCCGGTGCACAGCAGGCCCTGACAGAGGGTAAATCGGCGGGCAGGCTCATCCTCGCCTCACATCTGGGTGATATCGAAGTGTGCCGCGCGATGGCACAACAGGACAAAAATCTGCGGATTAACGCGCTGGTGTTTAGTGAACATGCGCAGCGCTTCAGACAGATACTGGAAGAATTTGCCCCCCAGGCCGGTATCAATGTTATCCCGGTCAGTAACGTTGGGCCGGAAACCGCCTTTTTATTGCAAGAAAAACTGGATGCCGGCGAATGGCTGGCCATTGTCGGTGACCGTACCCCAGTGCAGCGGCTGGAGGGCAGTGATCGCCGCGTGGTATGGAGCCCGTTTCTTGGTCGCCCGGCGCCCTTTCCACAAGGACCATTTCTGCTGGCCGCCGCCTTGCGCTGCCCGGTATTACTGATGTTCGCCCTGCAGCAGCAAGGTCAGCTGCGTATCTGGTGCGAACGGTTTGCCGATCCGCTTATGCTGCCGCGCCAGCATCGCCAGCAGGCATTGCAGCAGGCGGTGGATCGCTATGCACAACGGCTGGAACACTACGCGCTGCTGTCACCGCTCGACTGGTTTAATTTTTTTGATTTCTGGCAACTGCCTGAACTACGGGAAACGAGCCAAAACAAGGAGTAATAGTTGATTGAATACCGATCACAAATTTAGCGCAGAATTTAGCGCAGAAGTGGCACTAAGCATCCCATTCCACGATGTCGATGCCATGGGTGTGGTATGGCATGGTAATTATTTTCGCTATTTCGAACTGGCACGTGAAGCGCTGCTCGGTAAGTTCAACTACGGTTACCGTGCAATGCAGGTTTCAGGTTATCTGTGGCCTATCGTAGACACCCGCGTCAGATACCGGGCGGCTCTGGTGTTTGAACAGCCTATTCGTGTGCAGGCCAGCCTGACAGAATATGAGAATCGACTGCGGATTAACTACCAGATTTTCGACGCTCAGAGTGCCAAACGCACCACCAGCGGCTATACCATTCAGGTTGCCGTGAAAGCAGAGACAAGAGAGATGTGCCTGGTCAGCCCGCCGATTTTATTTGAACGTCTCGGAGTACAGCCATGACCCTTTTTTTGCGAGTGGTGCTGTTATTGATACTGTCACCACTCAGTTGTACCGTGCTGGCAGTTACGCTGGAGGAACTGCAGCTGCGTTTCAAAGATCAGCCGGTGGTGCGTGCGCAATTCAGCCAGCTGCGCCAGATTAAAGGTCTGGCGCAACCGCTGCGTTCTCGTGGCGAACTTATCATCGCGCGCACACACGGGCTGTGGTGGCAGCAGCAGCAGCCATTTATTCTGACCCTGCTGCTGGATGACAGGCGCATGGTGCAGCGCATAGCCGGGCAGAGTCCACAGACGATCACTGCTGAATCCAGTCCACAGCTATTTCAGTTTAACCATCTGCTGCGCGCCCTGCTACAGGCTGATACGGTGTTACTGGCGAAGCACTTTTCCCTGGATTTTCGCGATGCTGGCGCACAACGCTGGCAGTTGATACTAACACCCCGCAGCGCACCGCTGAATAAGTTGTTTAGCAGCATCCGGTTACAGGGCCAGACCTATATTGACACTATCATACTGGATGATAGCCAGGGTGATCGTACAGAGATCGTTTTTCATCACCAGCACCACCAGCCCGGGATATTAAGTGATGATGAACAGAAGCGCTTTGTTTTCTGAGCGCGGCAGGTGGGGGCTTAGCTGGCTGCTAGTTTGCATCATGCTACTGCTGACGCTGCTATGGCTGCTGCCGCGCAGCGCATTCACCAGCAGCGTGCTGGCACTATTACCCCAGCAAACAATGGGGGAAATGCCGCCCGCACTGACGCAGGCATTCATGCAGCGGCTGGATAGCCAGCTTATCTGGCTGGTGAGCCCGGATAGTCCGGATGGTAATGAAGCAGATAGCACTGTGGCGCAGTGGTGGCTGGAGAGACTCCAGGCCTTGCCCGGCCTGAGCGATGTTAAGGGGCCAATGACGGAGGCCATGCAACGGGAGTGGGGCGAATTTTACTGGCAACACCGCAACGGCCTGATCGATCCACAAACGCGACGGCGTCTGCAAAACCAGCAGCAGCAGGCTGACTGGGTCGTGGCACAGCTCTATTCCGCATTTGCCGGCGTTAGTGCTCAGGAGCTGACACGTGATCCGCTGTTGCTGGTCCGCAGCGCACAGCTGGCATTGCAGCAGGGCAGTGCGCTACATATGGAACGGGGCTGGCTGGTGGCGCGGGATGAGCAAGGGCGGCGCTGGTATGTCATCCACGGTGCCTCAGCAGGTGCTGCGGATAATATGCAGCAGACTCGTCAGTTGGTGCACAGCCTGCGGATACTGGAGACAGCGCTGCAGCAGCGCTGGCCCGATGCACGCCTGCTGACACGTGGTACGCTTTTCTACAGTGATTACGCCAGTCAGCAGGCGCTACATGATATTGCGACACTTGGCACGGCAACGCTGTCCGGCGTGCTGTTGCTCATATTTTATATTTTCCGCTCACTGTATCCGCTACTGCTCTGCCTGTTATCGATAGGCATCGGTGCACTGGCGGGCACTGTTGCCACGCTGCTGATTTTTGGTGAACTGCACCTGATGACGCTACTCATGAGCATCAGCATAGTTGGTATCTCTGCCGACTATGCACTGTACTGGCTCACCGAACGAAGGGTGCACGGTAACGAGCTCAGTACGGGGCAGAGTCTGCATAAGCTGCTGCCAACGCTGCTGCTGGCTCTTGGTACCCAGCTGGGCGCGTACCTGATTATGCTGCTCGCTCCGCTGCCAGGCCTGCGCCAGCTGGCAGTATTCGCCGCCGCCGGATTGATCGCCGCCTGCCTGACTGTACTGTGCTGGTTTCCCTGTCTGACGCGGCGATTAGCAGTACGACCGCTGCCACTGCAGAGGCTGATGGCAGGCTGGTTGTCTGCATGGCAGCACAGTACCGCCTTGCGAACTGGCCTGCCGCTCGCCGTGACACTCTTTGCGGTAGCGGGTCTGTCACGGCTATCGATCAGTGATGATATTTCACAGCTACAGGATCTGCCTGCCGGGATCCTGCAACAGGAACGACACATTGTTGCGCTGACGGGTCAGCGTGTTGAGCAGAAATGGTTTGCCGTCTATGGCGCCAGCCCGCAGAGCACTCTGCAACGTCTCGAGCAGCTGGCACCCCGGCTTGCTGATGCTCAGCACCAGGGCTGGCTGAGTTCCTTCCGCCTGCTGCCGCTCTCTTCGTTACTGCGTCAGCAGGCCGATTTAACGTTGTTGCGTACCGCGTCCCCTGCGGTGCTAGCCCGCCTGGCGGCTGCTGGTATGCACACGAAGGCACCTGATCTCAGTCCGATGCCGGTAACCCCCGAGATATGGCAGCAGTCAGTCATCAGCGAGGGCTGGCGCTTGCTATGGCTGACTCTCTCAGACGGACAGAGCGCAGTGCTGGTGCCGGTGGATGGTGTACGCAATGCGCCAGCGCTGGCGAAGCTGGCGGATGAATATCCTGGCCTGATGTGGATCGACCGCAAGGCCGTATTTGATAAAACGTTTGCCTTTTATCGCACTATGCTGAGCGGATTACTGTTGCTGGCGGTGGCTGCCATTTTCGGCAGTTATGTCGTTCGCCTTGGCTGGCGCCGTGGCCTGCTGAGTATGGTACCTTCCCTGCTCTCTTTGGGCTCTGCCCTGGCGATACTGGCCTTCAGCGGCCATTCATTAAACCTGTTTTCTCTGTTAGCTCTGGTGCTGGTACTGGGTCTTGGCATCAATTATTCGCTGTTTTTTAGTAATCCGCGGGCCGTGCCGCTCACATCACTACTGGCGATAGTGCTGGCGATGGCCACGACCCTGCTAACACTGGGTATGCTGGTCTTCAGCAGCACCCAGGCTATCAGTAGTTTCGGTATTGTACTTTCTGGCGGTATTTTCACGGCGTTTTTACTCTCCCCCCTGGCCATACCACCGCAGGCTACAGGCGGAAAAGAAAGTGAAAAAAAAGAAGAAAGTGGAACAGAAAGTGGAACAGAAAGTGGGAAAAAAAATGGAACAGAAAAATGAACAGCCTGTATTTATTAGTCACTGTGGCAGCGATGCTCTTACTCTCAGCGGCCTGCGCGGACAAGCAGAATAAATTCCAACCGCAAGTCTGGCTGAAGCCCGGCGTACAGATCAGATTACCGCCACCGGGCATCAGCCCGGGACTCAATCAACAACAACTGCTCACTGCCAGCGTAAAAGGGCAACAACATCACTTGCTGGTACTGCTGCATGCCGACCAGCAGCAGCTCAGTATGGCGGGCCTCTCTTCATTGGGAATTCGTCTTTTTCGCATTATCTATGATCAACACGGTATCCATACTGAACAATCGCTGTTACTGCCTGAACTACCACCTGCCGAGCAGGTGCTCGCTGATATTATGCTCAGTTACTGACCTCTGGCCGCCTGGCGTGAGCAGTTGCCCACAGGCTGGACCCTGAGTGACACTGAGAACCGGCGCGAATTGCGTGACGAAAACAGTCTGCTGGTAACGGAAATTTTCTACCAGGGCGCACATGACCAACGTCAGCCAGTAGCAGTGCACCAGCACAGCTTCGGTTACCAGATAGCGATTCAATTACTGGACAGACTATGATCTATTTACTGGGCAAACCATGATCTATTTTTCTGCCGTCGGTATGCTCAATGCGTTAGGTCATACCCTTGATGAGATAGCCCACAATCTGGTTCATGGCCGGGCACCGGGTATGCGTCAGGAACATCACTGGCTGACGCCAGCTGCCCCCTGTTGGGTCGGGCATGTGGATGAAACACTGCCACCGGTTCCTCTACACCTGGCGGCACATAACAGCCGTAATAATCAACTGTTACTGGCGGCGCTGGCGCAGATTAGGCCGCAAGTGGATGAGGCCATTGCCTGTTACGGGCGCGCTCGTGTGGCAGTAGTGCTCGGCACCAGTACCTCAGGCCTCGATGAAGGAGACGCTCAGGTAAGTGCGGTACTGGCGGGAAAACGCTGTGCGAACTACCACTACTATCAGCAGGAACTGGGAGATCCGTCGCGTTTTCTCAGTGCCCTGCTGTCACTGAACGGGCCGGCCTATACGCTTTCCACCGCTTGCTCCTCCAGTGCGCGAGCGCTGATCAGTGGCCGCCGTCTCATCACCGCCGGTCTCGCTGATGCAGCAATCGTCGGGGGCGCTGACAGCCTTAGCCGCATGCCGATAAATGGATTTCACAGCCTGGCATCACTCTCTGACGAACTCTGTCAGCCTTTTAGCCGCACACGCAGAGGTATCAGTATTGGCGAGGGAGCGGCTCTGATGTTGCTCACGAAGGAGCCTCAGCCTGTGGCGCTGCTAGGCGTTGGGGAATCTTCCTATGCCTGGCATATGTCAGCACCCGATCCCAGTGGTAGTGGCGCAATACGCGCGATTAATATGGCACTGGCAGATGCCGCACTGACAGCCGCAGACATTGGTTATATCAATCTGCATGGTACCGGAACGCATTTGAACGATCAGATTGAATCACAGGTTGTACATCAGCTGTTTGGCAACCAGGTACCCTGCAGTTCGACGAAACACCTGACCGGCCACATGCTGGGCGCTGCGGGCGCAGGTGAGGCGGCACTCTGCTGGCTGCTGCTTACGCGCGCACTGCCGCTGCCCGCTCAGAATTTTTCGTACTGCGAACCCGATCCGGCATTGCCAGAATTTGGTCTGCTCAGAACACCGACAGCGCTGGTACGACCCGTTATACTTTCCAGTTCGTTCGCCTTTGGTGGTAATAACGCCTGCCTGATTTTAGGAATCAAAAATGGATAATTATGGGTCGGTGGCCGCACTCTTACCACAACAGGCTCCGATGCTCCTGCTGGATGAAGTCGTAGAGGTGAAGGAGGAGTCGGCGCACTGCCGGGTACGAGTTGGCAATGATTCGGTTCTGGCACCGTTTCTTGACCGGACGGGTAACTTGCCCGGCTGGTTCGTACTGGAGATGATGGCCCAAACTGTCGATGTCTGGTTTGGCTGGCGCCAGCGTCAGACCCTGGGCGCCAGCCCCCGGCCGGGTATGTTACTGGGCGCCCGGGCTTTGTGCTGCCATCAGCCCACTTTTTGCGCCGGCAGTATACTGGATATCCGTGTCATACTGCTAATGCGGGATGATAAATTCGGCAGTTTTGACAGCGAGATTAGTCAGGACGGAAAACTGCTGGCCAGTGCCAGACTGGCTATCTATCAGCCAGGGGAAGAAGAATTACAACAACTTTTACAACAGGAACTTTTACAACAGGATGGGGTGGAATGAAACGTTCAGTGTTGGTCACCGGTGCCAGCAAAGGTATCGGCAAGGCCATTGCCTGTCGACTGGCAGCAGAAGGTTTTGTGGTGGCGGTACACTACCACCGCGATGGCGAGGGTGCGCAAGAGACGCTGCGCTTGATAAAAAGTGCTGGTGGTCAAGGACGTATACTCTGTTTTGATATCACCGAACGCTCTGCCTCAAGGGCGGCACTTGAAGCCGACATTGCTATTCATGGCGCTTATTATGGCCTGATCAGCAACGCCGGGGTTACGCTGGATGCGGCCTTTCCTGCACTTGACGAAACGGGCTGGGATCATGTTATTCATACTAATCTCGATAGTTTTTACAACGTCATTCATCCCTGCATTATGCCGATGATTGGTCTGCGCTGTGGCGGAAGGATTATTACCCTCTCTTCCGTTTCCGGGCTGATGGGTAATCGTGGTCAGGTGAACCACAGTGCGGCAAAAGCTGGGATTATCGGTGCCAGCAAAGCACTGGCGGTAGAACTGGCCAGTCGCCGCATCACCGTTAACAGCATTGCACCCGGAGTCATTGACACCGGGATGACACAGAAGATAGAGCCAGTCGTGCTCGCTGAGGCGATGAAGCTTATTCCGATGCAACGCGCGGGTACAACAGCGGAGGTGGCAGGACTGGCCTGCTATCTGATGTCAGATATCGCCGGTTACGTCACCCGACAGGTCATTTCGATCAACGGAGGCCTGCTATGATACGCCGCGTGGTGATCACCGGGATGGGTGGAGTAACCGCATTTGGCAACGACTGGGCATCAGTGTCTGGCAGACTAAAATTGGGCGAAAACGCGGTACGTACCATGCCAGAATGGCGCCAGTACCGGGGCCTTAATACCCTGCTTGCAGCGCCGATCGAGAATTTTGTTTTACCACGGCAGTATACACGCAAACGTATTCGCTCGATGGGGCGGGTAGCACTGCTGGCTACTCGTGCCACCGAACTGGCACTGGAGCAAGCAGGATTGCTCGGCGATCCGGCGCTGATCAGTGGTGAAACCAGTATCGCCTACGGTTCTTCTACCGGCAGTACCAAACCCGTCAGTGAATTTGCCACTATGCTGACTGAAAAGCACACCAATAATATTACCGGCACCACTTATCTACAGATGATGCCACACACGGCAGCAGTCAATATCGGGCTATTTTTCGGCCTGCGTGGCCGAATCATACCCACTTCCAGCGCTTGTACCTCCGGCAGCCAGGCTATTGGCTATGCCTGGGAGGCGGTCCGCCATGGTTACCAGACGCTGATGGTGGCCGGGGGTGCTGAGGAACTCTGCCCCTCGGAGGCAGCGGTGTTTGATACGCTATTTGCAACCAGTCAGCGCAATGACGCGCCGAAAACTACGCCGGCGCCGTTCGACTGCGGGCGTGATGGTCTCGTGATTGGTGAAGGCGCCGGAACACTGATACTGGAAGAACTTGAGCATGCACTGGCCCGGAGGGCCACACCACTGGGTGAAATTATCGGTTTTGCCACCAACTGTGACGCAACACACATCACTCAGCCACAGCGCTCTACTATGCAAACCTGTATGGAACGTGCACTGTGCACGGCAGGACTCCCGGCAGGCGAAATTGGTTATATCAGCGCGCATGGCACCGCTACCACTTTGGGTGATATCGCGGAAACACACGCCACCGCGGCAGTGTTTGGCAACGCGACCCCAGTCTCATCAATGAAAAGTTATTTCGGCCATACTCTGGGGGCCTGTGGTGCGCTGGAAGTATGGCTAACCCTTGCAATGATGCGGGAAGGCTGGTTTTCGCCCACAATCAATTTATCCAGGCCTGATCCTGCCTGTGGTGACCTGGACTATATTATGGGCGGTATCCGCTCCCTCGACTGTGAATTTTTCCAGTCAAATAATTTCGCCTTTGGTGGCATTAATACATCGCTTGTCGTCCGGCGCTGGAAATAAGCGGGTGCTGCCGTCATTTTTTAAAGGAGCTGATTGATCTATGAATTTTATCGGGAAACTGTCGCTTACGCTCACCCTGCTATTGGTGCTGGCGGTAACTGTGTTATACCTGTTACTGCCAACCAGCTGGGCGGCAGGCGTGCTCTGTCATTGGATCAATAGCAATAGCCAGTACCATCTTGCTGTGGAAAAAATAGACTATTCATGGTCACGACCCACACAGCTTCGTCTGATGAATATCAAACTCTCCGCTGGCAGCCACTCTGTTCACCTTGATGCACAGCAAGTGACGCTGGGCCTTGGCTGGCAACAACTCACGACGCCTTTACATTTTCATAGCCTGTTGCTGCAAAATGGTACCCTGACCTTTGATTTTAATACCCCCGTTCCACTCCCTCAGCTTCGGGCCGATTTTCTCCAGCTCGCCAATATGTCGCTGAATACAACTTCCGGGCAGTGGCGCATTTCCGGGCATCAGGTGAACGCCCGGGTACTTCCCTGGCCATCGCCCACGACGAATTTCAGTGAAAACAGTCAGTTTAAATTAAGTGCAGGTTCACTGGATATCGCTTCATTGAATATCAATGGGATAGCAATAAAACAAGCGCTTATCGAGGGGGAATTTAATAAAAATCATCTGTTGCTGAGTAATTTTGGCGCAGAGATAGCGGGCGGGACTGTCACCGGAGACACGCTCAGAATAGCTGATGGCAGCTGGTTATGCGATAACTTACGCTTAAGCAACACACGATTGCAATCCTCCGGGACCCTAAAGCAATTGTGGCAACAGTCGGCACATTCTTTATCATCGTTACCACCGATAACTTTCAAACGGTTTGATCTGGTTAAGGCCCGCTTGCAGGGGGTTAACTGGGCGTTCAGTGATCTGGATTTCACGCTGCAAAATATCACGTTACAAAAGGGTCACTGGCAGGCTGCCGATGGTTCACTGGCTCTGAACGCAACAGATATCATTATCGGGAGCACGCATTTTATTGACCCTATTGCCAGCATGACGTTCGACGCTTCCGGTATTGCCATTAAACAATTCAGTACGCGCTGGGAGGGCGGGCTGCTAAGGGCCAGCGGGCGCTGGATACGGAAAATTCAGCACCTCCAGCTGGACGATGTGGCGCTCGCTGCGCTGGAGTATACCCTGCCAGCCGACTGGAAAACCGTGTTACGACGCCCATTACCGCACTGGCTGTCTAAAATTTCAGTGGCAAAATTATCTGCTGACAATAACTTACTGATTGATATCACGCCTGCTTTTCCTTTTCAGGTAACTTCGCTTGATACTTATGGCAATAACCTGTTGCTGGCGCAGGAACATCACTGGAACTTGTGGTCCGGTCTGCTGACTGTTAATGCCAGTAATGCCACATTCAACAAAAACGATCTGCGTCACTTCACGATGACACTCAATGCAGACGATCAACAGATCACCTTGAGTAATGTGAATGCCTTCGCCAGCACCGGGCTACTGGAAGCCAGCGCGACGATCGGTCAACAGGAGAGGCGGCCATTTTCACTACAACTCACCGGGCGTTCGGTGGAGATTAATACACTACACAACTGGGGATGGCCACTGCTGCCACTGCATGGCAAGGGCGATTTGCAGTTAAAACTCACCGGCGAGCTTTCCAGTGAGGTGCCGTTTAAAGCTTCCCTTAGCGGCTCTGTCGAGGCTACGGACAGCAATAAGCGGCAAATCAGCCAGATGATGCAACAAGGAGAAATCAGCGCGGCAACAGATAGCCACTAAGAATTTGCAATCAGGCGTCGTGGGGCCACGAGGCCGTTATCATCAATGATACCAATACCGATAAAATCCCTGGTGTCACCTGCAGTAATGCGCACCATGCCCGTTGCAGGTGTGCCAGAGGCCTGAACTGCTTTCCCCTGTCTGAGTGAGTCAGCAACCGCTGTTGTTAAGTTAACTTCAGGAAAATTTTGCAGTCCACTGTCCAGCGGCAGCAACAATGAATCTAAAATTTTGTGCCCGTCAGACGGACATTCAGCCTGCGCAGCGCCCAATAATGCGTGTAATTGTTCCAGCGTACACATTTGTTCAGCCAGATAGCTGGCAACCTGTAAACGACGCAGGGCAGTAACATGAGCGCCACAACCTAACAGTTCACCCAGATCGTCGATAATAGTGCGAATGTAAGTACCCTTGGAACAAGAAATCTCAAGCTCCAGCTCGTGCCCTTCCCAGCGGATCAATTGCAGCTCATAGATGCTGACAGGCCGCGCCGATCGCACGATCTCAATCCCCTGCCTGGCGTATTCATACAAGGGTTTACCGTGATGTTTCAATGCTGAATACATAGAAGGAATCTGCAAAATGTTACCGCGAAACTGATCAAGCGCTTCATTCAGCTGAGTTGATGTAAAACAGGGGACTTTTTCACTAATTATCGTACCCTGTGCATCAGAGGTATCGGTACGCTGACCCAGCCGGGCAATAACCCGGTAACGTTTATCTGAATCGAGTAGAAACTGTGAAAATTTTGTTGCTTCACCCAAACATATCGGCAACATGCCTGTTGCCAGCGGATCGAGCGCTCCGGTATGCCCGGCTTTGTTGGCGTTAAAAATGCGTTTAACTTTTTGCAAGGCCTCATTTGAGGATATATCCTGATGCTTATCTAACAATAACATTCCGCTGATGTCACGACCCTGACGACGTGGATGCTCCATTAGCTCTCCCTGCTTTGACTGTTATCAACATGACTGTTATCAACGTGACTGTTATCAGCGTGACTGTTATCAGCATTATCGTTACCAGCACTATTTTCTGCCGTCACATGGCGTTGCACATCATCTTTTACCGCCGTGGTGACCAAATGAGACATTTTCACGCCCTCGATCAATGAGCGGTCATAGACAAAGGTCAATTCGGGCACTATCCGTAAGCGCATTGCTTTACCTAATAGCGTACGGATAAAACCTGAAGCATCCTGCAAAACTTTAATACCCTTTTTTATCGATTCCTGGTCATCAGGTTCAGACAGTATATTTAAGAACGTTACGAAAATTTTGGCGTAAACTAAATCGCGTGAAAGCTCTACACCGGAAACAGTTGCCATGCCAATACGTGGATCTTTCAGCTCTCGCTGCAAAATAATCGCGACCTCTTTCTGTATTTCTTGCGAAACACGCTGCGTACGACTAAATTCTCTTGCCATAACAAATTTCTCAGAGAAATTGGGAGGCCAGTGGCCCCCCCCCAAAAAATGGATAAACACGCGGATCTTACTATTAAGCGATAGTACGTTTAAGCGATAGTACGTTTTATCTCGATTATTTCGAACACTTCGATAGTATCACCCACTCTCACGTCGTTGTAGTTCTTGACGCCAATACCGCATTCCACGCCACTGCGAACCTCGCTGACATCATCTTTAAAACGGCGCAGCGATTCCAGCTCACCTTCGTAGATCACCACATTATCGCGTAATACACGGATTGGATTACTGCGTTTAATCAGACCCTCAGTCACCATACAACCGGCAATCGCAGCAAATTTTGGTGATTTAAAGACATCACGAACCTGGGCCAGACCAAGAATCTGCTGCTTATATTCTGGGGCCAGCATACCGCTCATCGCCTGTTTAACTTCGTCAATCAGGTTGTAGATAACGGAATAGTAGCGTAAATCCAGGCTGTCTGACTCAACCACCCGACGGGCTGAAGCATCAGCACGAACATTAAAACCGAGAATAATAGCATTGGATGCCGCAGCTAACGTTGCATCAGTTTCAGTGATACCACCGACACCGGAACCCACAATTTTAACTTTAACTTCATCGGTCGACAGTTTTTCCAGCGAGTCACAAATGGCCTCACACGAGCCCTGTACATCAGACTTTAGAACAATATTCAGTTCAGATACTTCGCCTTCAGCCATATTAGCAAACATGTTTTCCAGCTTGGATTTTTGCTGACGGGCCAGCTTAACGTCGCGGAATTTACCCTGACGATACAGAGCCACCTCACGGGCCTTCTTTTCATCACGGACGACTGTCACTTCATCACCAGCAACTGGCACACTCGACAGCCCAAGAATTTCAACGGGGATGGATGGACCTGCGGAGAAAATATCACGACCCAGTTCATCACGCATGGCGCGCACACGGCCATACTCGAAGCCACAGAGCACAATATCACCCTTGTTCAGAGTGCCCTCCTGAACCAAAACGGTGGCAACCGGGCCACGGCCTTTATCCAGGAAAGATTCGATAACCACACCGCTTGCCATACCATTACGCACTGCTTTTAATTCCAGCACTTCTGCTTGCAGTAAAATGGCATGCAACAGCTCATCAATACCGGTTCCTGCTTTTGCCGAAACATGGATAAACTGCGATTCTCCGCCCCAATCCTCTGGCATAATGCCATGCTGAGACAGCTCCGTTTTAACTCTGTCCGGATCAGCGTCCGGTTTGTCAATTTTATTGACCGCCACGACAACCGGCACTTTTGCCGCTTTGGCATGCTGGATAGCCTCGATGGTTTGTGGCATCACACCATCGTCAGCGGCAACAACCAGTACGACGATGTCTGTCGCCTGAGCTCCTCTGGCACGCATGGACGTAAATGCGGCATGTCCTGGAGTATCCAAAAAAGTGACCATGCCATTCTCAGTTTCAACGTGATAGGCACCAATATGTTGGGTAATTCCGCCTGCTTCGCCTGCAGCCACTTTAGTCGAACGGATGTAGTCCAGCAGTGAAGTCTTACCGTGATCAACATGACCCATAATCGTCACAACGGGCGCGCGGGACTCCGCAGCCGCCATGGCACCGGTATCGCGATCACTCATCAACGCAGTTTCCAGTTCGTTTTCACGACGCAGCGTAACCCGGTGCCCCATTTCCTCAGCAACCAGCTGTGCTGTCTCCTGGTCAATAACCTGATTAATGGTTGCCATGGCACCCAGCTTCATCATTGCTTTGATTACCTGAGAACCTTTAACGGCCATTTTATTAGCCAGTTCGGCAACAGTTACTGTTTCACCAATCACCACATCACGGTTAACCGCTATCACTGGCTTATTGAAACTTTGTTGCAGAGCACTTGGCTTACGTCTGGTTTTACGACCCACAGCACGTGCTTCTTCGCGATCAGCTTTAGATTCAGAGAGTTTATTACCCTTTTTCTGGCGGGTCACTTTACCACCACGTACGCGACTCCGGCGATCGCCTTCTACTTTAGCGTCATTTTCATCTTCGGCGGCACGCGCATGTTGAGAAGTAGTAACATGATAGTCAGTGGGTTCAGGCACTTCAGCGGCAGACGCAGCCCATTTCCCCTCGTTTTCCTCAGCCATTTTACGAACTTCTGCGGCAACACGTTTGGCATCCTCTTCAACCTTACGGCATACCTCTGCTTCTGCTTTGCGTTTTAGTTCAGCGGATTCAATTTCGCGGCGCGCTTTATCATTTTGTACAGCTTTGGTTTTTTCGTCGGCTTGCTGCTGACCGGGCATTTTTTCCTTTTCCGCAGCCGCGCGCCTGATTTTTTCGGCAGCTTCCTGTTTCACCCTATTCTCTTCCGCAATTTTTTTCGCTGCGGCTTCACTCTCTGCCTTTTCTTGTAATTTTATCTGTTCAGCCTTCGATACATCGCTGTTAACATAAGTGCGTTTTTTGCGCACCTCGATTTGCACGGACTTACTTTTTCCGCCGGTACTTTGGATGCTCAGGGTACTACGTGTTTTACGCTGTAACATGAGTTTATCAGGCGCTCCGCCACGCTCATGGTTCAGGTATACCAATAGTTTTTCTTTTTCTTGTTGGGTAACGGAGTCAACGTCAGTTTTTTTGATCCCGGCATCGGCAAATTGCTGTACCAGGCGCGCAACAGAAATATGAATTTCTTCTGCCAGTGATTTTACGGTTACATCTGTCATGCTGTTCCTTCCTGCTACAGTTTATTACGCCTGATCGCCAAACCAACAGATATTGCGTGCAGCCATAATCAGCTCACCGGCTTGCTCATCGCTAAGCCCTTCGATATCTTCGAGATCGTCGATACTCTGCTCGGCAAGATCTTCCAGCGTACACACACCACGACAGGCCAGTTTGAATGCCATGTCACGCTCAAGACCCGGTAAATTCAGAAGCTCTTCAGCGGGTTTTTGCTCGCCAATACTCTCTTCCTGTGCCAACGCTATGGTGGTCAGCGCGGCTTTGGCACGCTCGCGCAACCTCTCAATAGTGTCTTTATCAAAACCATCAATCTGTAAAAGTTCTCTTATTGGTACCCAGGCCAGCTCCTCTAAAGTCGAAAAACCTTCCTCGACCAGCACAGTTGCCAGATCTTCACTAACATCAAGATATTTTTTAAAAATTTCAATGGCAGCATAAGCCTCAGCGCGATGCTTAGCCTCTAAATCATCCGCCGTCATTATATTCAGCTCCCATTTGTCGTCATCGCGATGTTTTTTAAGAAGTTGCGACGCCAAACGTACATTTTGACCATTCCGGCCAATTGCCTGCGCAAAATTGCTGACTTCAACAGCAATGTCCATTACGCATTTATCCTCATCGACAATTATTGAGGCGACATCAGCCGGGGCCATTGCATTAATTACGAACTGGGCAGGGTTATCGTCCCACAATACGATATCAATACGTTCACCTCCCAGTTCACTGGAAACAGCCTGAACACGCGCTCCACGCATACCAACACAAGCGCCTATAGGATCAATACGTTTGTCATTAGTTTTCACCGCAATTTTAGCACGTGAACCCGGATCACGGGCTGCCGCTTTAACTTCGATCAATTCTTCGCCAATTTCAGGCACTTCAATGCGAAATAGTTCGATTAACATTTCAGGACAAGAACGACTGACAAATAACTGAGCACCTCTCGCTTCGGGCTGAATATCATACAAAATACCGCGGACACGATCTCCCTGACGAAAATTTTCACGTGGGAGCATATTTTCACGACTGATGATAGCTTCTGCATTGCTACCTAAATCCAGGGCAATACTGTCACGATTCACTTTTTTAACTACCCCAGTGACAATTCCGCCCTGATATTGTCGGAACTGCTCGACAACCATGGCGCGCTCAGCTTCGCGCATTTTTTGTACGATAACCTGCTTAGCAGTTTGTGTGGTAATACGGTCAAAAGGAACAGATTCAATTTGGTCCTCGACATAATCACCCAGCCGGACCAAAGGGTCGTCAAACTGAGCCGCTTCCAGCGTAATTTCCCGGGTTGGTAAACTGACAAAATCCACAGCAAGCCAACGGCGAAAGGTATCAAAATGACCTGTTTTGCGATCGATACTGACGCGAACTTCAATTTCTTGTTCATATTTCTTTTTGGTCGCTGTTGCTAAAGCGGTTTCCAGTGCATCAAAAATTTTCTCACGCGGAAGAGATTTTTCATTAGAAACTGCCTCTACAACAGCCAGAATTTCTTTATTCATCCTGGTTGCCTCATTCAAACTTGCAAAGTGTGGGGGGTACCAGGTTCGCTTTCTGGATGTTACCTAGCGCGAATATCTCATCGTTCCCATCTGACATCGTCACCGTGATCATTTCACCATCAACAGATTTAATAGTACCCTGCCACCTACGACGATTTTGCAAAGGAATACGCAAAACCAGTATAACGCGTTCACCAGAATACCTGGCATAGTGCCCGGCAGTGCGCAGGGGGCGTTCAATACCTGGAGAGGAAACTTCCAGGTCATAAGGCACTGCAATGGGATTTTCCACGTCCAGTACAGCACTGACCTGGTGGCTGACATCAGCACAGTCGTCGACCGTAATCCCGTTTTCTGTATCAATATAAATTCGTAGCGTTGCCCGGCGGCCCCGGATAAATTCTATATTAACCAATTCGTAACCTAGTGCCACCACCGGTGCTGAGATTATTCTTATTAATTTTTGTTCTAACGTGGACAAGTTTCCCCCCTCAGGACATAAAAAAAGGGCCCAAAAGCCCAGTGATTATTTCGCTAACTGACATAAAAACCAGGCACCGGAGACAGGCCAGGTGCTACCCCGTTCACCACTAACAGAGCATCGTAACGCAAATTATCCGTATAATTTGGTACCGAGGACGGGACTCGAACCCGTAAGCCCAATCGGGCACTACCACCTCAAGGTAGCGTGTCTACCAATTCCACCACCACGGCACATCAGGACAAAAAATTGCTCTTTATCATTCCAGTATCATGCCAGAACCAGCAGCTCTCTGTCTGAAATTCATGACTCTTTTATTGAGGAATATCGCTGCCAGAGCTGGACGGCACCGATGGAGCCACCTTTTCTTCAGTTTTTAGTGGCGCCAAATTTTCCCACTCTGTTCCTTTATCACTACCACCACGGTTGCTACTCAT
Source organism: Enterobacterales bacterium (assembly GCA_947478475.1). Lineage (GTDB taxonomy): Bacteria > Pseudomonadota > Gammaproteobacteria > Enterobacterales > Enterobacteriaceae > CANJWD01. Next base: position 2,785 of record CANJWD010000007.1, on the reverse strand, counting down.
ATTGCCTAAAATTAAGCTAATCACAAAGAATAACGTCGCTAACACGGCCGTCATACGAGTCATAAAATTTGCGGAACCATTCGATCCAAATAGTGTTGCGGACGCTCCGGCTCCGAATGATGCCCCCATATCCGTGCCTTTACCTTGCTGTAATATAATCAAGGCAACCAGCGCTAAAGATATTAGCAGGAAAATGACTAAAAGAACCCCATACATAACGTAACAGATTACCTTATAAGCAGTAATAAACCAGCCTCAAAACCAACGCTCACCGCAGCACAGTCCGTCGGCATCGACACTCAAGCGGCGGTAATACTAACCATTGCTGCTAAACTGCGCAAGGGTAATTTTTTGGCAGCCAATAACTGGCAAAAAACAACCCGCGCGCTGGCATCATCTAGGCAAACGTCTGCACCGCATCAGCAATGCGCTGTGCCAGAGTATTAACCAGTTTTTCATCTTTACCTTCGACCATTACTCTAATTAATGATTCCGTGCCCGATTTGCGTAACAATAGCCTGCCAGTTCCTGAAAGCTCGCTCTCAGCCTGTTGCGTAAGCTGCCGGATGGATTCGGACTCTAACGGATTTCGTTTACCAGAAAAATGCACATTGAGCAAAATTTGCGGCAACAATTGTATACCGCCACATAAATCACGGAGCCCCATACCATTGCGCGCCATAGCAGCCAGTACCTGGAGCCCTGCAATGATACCATCACCCGCTGTTGTTTTATCAAGGAGAATCACGTGACCGGAATTCTCAGCTCCCATACGCCATCCATATTCTTTCATCTTTTCTAGTACGTAACGATCCCCGATGCGGGCGCGTGTGAATGGAATGCCTGACTGTTTCAGCGCCAGTTCCAAACCCATATTACTCATCAGCGTACCAACTATGCCACCACATAACTGCCCCTGACGCAGGCCCTCACGCGCAATAATATAAATAATTTGATCGCCATCTACTTTATGGCCTTGGTTGTCGACCATTATCAGGCGATCGCCATCACCATCAAATGCCAGACCAACATCAGCCCCTTCAGCGACGACTTGCTTCTGCAACAGGCGCACATCGGTCGCGCCACATTGCTCATTGATATTCATCCCGTTAGGTTCACAACCAATCGTGCTAACTGTGGCGCCCAGTTCACGCAACACCATGGGTGCAATGTGGTAAGTTGCTCCATGCGCGCAATCGACCACGATTTTTAGGCCATTCAGACTCAGTTCGCCGGGAAAAGAGCCCTTACAAAATTCAATGTAGCGCCCTGAAGCGTCAACAATACGGCTGGCTTTCCCCAGTTGTGAAGATTCGACGCATGTCAGTGGTTTTTCCATTTCAGCTTCAATGGCACGCTCAACGTCATCGGGCAATTTGGTACCGTCTGTTGAGAAAAATTTAATGCCATTGTCGTAAAAAGGATTGTGGGAAGCAGAAATCACAATACCGGCTTCAGCGCGAAAGGTACGTGTCAGATAAGCAACTGCAGGTGTTGGCATCGGCCCCGTGAAAGAAGCCGATAAACCAGCAGAAGCCAGACCAGCCTCAAGAGCTGATTCCAGCATATAACCCGAAATGCGCGTATCTTTACCAAGAATAACTTTACGGGAACCGTGACGGGATAAAACTTTTCCTGCGGCCCACCCAAGTTTTAACACAAAATCAGGGGTAACCGGGCTATCGCCCACTTTGCCACGAATACCGTCCGTACCAAAATATTTACGGTTACCCATCTTTACGGTTACTCATTTTTACGGTTATCAATCACTTATCCTTTTTGCTGCCAGTGTTACCCCGACGATACGCATCGCTTCGACGGTTTCTTTAACATCATGCGCTCTGATAATTTTTGCACCTTGCATTGCGGCGATTACAGCGCAGGCAATGCTTCCGGCCACACGCCGTTCCGGCGTGACGTTCAGTAACTGCCCGATCATCGTCTTTCTCGATACTCCTACCAGTAACGGTAAACCAAAACGGTGCAGTGCCGTCAGACTGGCAAGAATTTCATAGTTATGGGTTAACTTTTTGCCAAAACCGAACCCTGGATCGAGTATCAATTGATTTTTTCCGATTCCAGCCGCGACACAGCGGTCAATATGCTGCCGAAAAAAATCGCCAATATCAGACAGCAATTCACTGTAATGAACAGAGTGTTGCATATTGCCTGGCTGCCCCTGCATGTGCATAAGGCAGACCGGAAGACCGCTGGCAACAGCAGCTTCAAGGGCACCTGGCTCCTGCAATGAACGCACATCGTTAATTAAATGAACGCCTGCCTTTGCTGATTCAGTAATCACTGCGGCCTTAGAGGTATCTACCGACAGACACACCTCAAAACGTTTGCTCAGTGCTTCAATCACAGGAATTACACGGTCGAGCTCTTCCTGTTCACCAACCGGTATAGCACCTGGGCGGGTCGATTCACCACCAATATCGATAATGGCAGCCCCTGACGCTATCATCATCTGGACGTGCCGCAACGCTCGCGCAAGATCGTTATAACGCCCTCCGTCAGAAAAGGAGTCGGGAGTTACATTTAGAATACCCATCACACGTGGGAAAGAGAGATCTAACGTTAATCTGCCGGCAACCAACTGCATGATATTTTGCCTTAAAAATACCAGGTCATTTTAGATAGTGTCGTCACAAAATATTACACCACAGAGCAATGCAACGGACATGAACTGCGGCAAGGAACGAGGATGTACATTTAGCATACCGTGTTGCAATTCCTCGCCAGCGCTTGAGATGCAGGAAGGCGTTTTCCACCAAATGCCGTA
>CANJWD010000006.1 GCA_947478475.1 Enterobacterales bacterium | reverse complement strand
CATCCGTATGCATCCTATGAGCGTGGGCTGAATGAGAACACAAACGGGCTTCTGCGGCAGTTTATCCCCAAAGGAACTGACCTGAGGACCGTGTCAGAAGAAGACTTGCAACGCTACCAGGGAGCGCTGAAAAGCAGGCCACGTAAATGTCTCGGTTTCAGACAACCCTCGGTGGTATTTGCAGAGTTAAGAATGGCGGCTTAGCGTTGCACTTCGGAGTTGAATCTGCCAGATGATTAAGTCAGTCAATGCAAAGTACAACAAAGATTGTGCAGTTTTGAGGTCTAATGGTAAAAATCGCCACCTTAAGAGTAAATCGGTCAGACGATTATGCTGGATAAATGATTATCTCCATAAAGTAAGTCGTTTCGTTATTGATCACGCCTTGATGGCAAATTCAGGAACAGTAGTTATTGGTCATAACCCGGAGTGGAAAAAATCCATTAATATCGGAAAAGTAAATAACCAGAAATTTGTCAGTATTCCTCATGCCAGACTGATTGAGATGATTCAATATAAAGCGGCTGCAATTGGAATTGCTGTCATTGTGAGAGAAGAAAGTTACACGAGTAAAGCCAGCGCACTGGATTGCGACCCTATACCCAATTATGGTGAACTTGGAGAAAAAACATTCTCAGGCAGACGTAAAAAACGCGGATTATATGTAACATCTAGCGGACACATTATCAATGCTGATGTGAATGGTGCCATCAATATTCTTCGAAAAGAAATCGGCGATGATTTTGTAAAAGATTTAGCTGATAAGGGCTGTGTGTACCAGCCCAGGCGAGTCAATGTGCTCGCTTTAGAATGCGGCCTACGGGTTGCAGAAGCTCCATCCATAGCGGCCTGGCCGTTTGGGTGGAGTGGTTCACGCCTGTTCCTGCCGCCCGCCTTAAAACAGGAAATATCACATCTATGACCACATCCATGAGCACTTTCATGCCTGCGCTGCGTTTATTGATAATACTGACACTTATCACCGGAATCGCTTATCCCCTGCTGACAACGGGTCTGGCCCGGATTATTTTTCGTCCGCAGGCTGAGGGTTCGCTGGTGGTACGGGATAATAAGCGGGTAGGTTCTGCCCTGATCGGCCAGCAGTTTAGCCAGCTTCACTATTTTTGGAGCCGCCCGTCAGCAACACAGCCGCTGCCTTACGACGCCCTGGCATCCGGAGGAAGCAACCTGGCACTCTCGAACCCGATACTGGCTCATACCCTAAGCCAGCGGGTACAAAAATTACAGCAGGCCCATTCTGCTGTGGCAGCAATACCGGTTGATTTAGTGACCGCCTCCGCCAGTGGGCTCGATCCACATATTTCACCTGCCGCCGCGCACTACCAGGCAGCAAGGGTGGCGGCAGCACGCCAAATCCCGCTTTCCACAGTAGAACAGCTCATCGGGTATCACACGCAACAAGCGGGCATAACATTTTTAGCAGAGCCTGTCGTGAATGTGCTGGCCTTGAATATGGCACTGGACAAACACACCACACTGCAACCGTAAGGCCGTTTATGCTGGATAAAAAACCGCTGGATAAAAAACCGCTGGATAGAGAACCGGACAGGCCAGATCCCGATGCCCTGCTGGCTATTACCACGGCGCAATCTCGTGGCAAACTGAAAATTTTTTTTGGGGCTTGCGCGGGTGTCGGTAAAACATGTGCCATGTTACAGGAGGCCCGGCGACTGCGTGCTCAGGGTGTTGACGTTATCGTCGGAGTGGCAGAAACACATGGCCGTAATGAAACCGCGGCACTGCTTGATGGCTTAACCTTACTGCCGCTAAAACGCTTGCCAGTGGATCATCGTCAGTACAAGGAATTCGATGTGGACGCAGCGCTGGCGCGCCGCCCGGCACTGATTTTAATCGATGAACTGGCCCACAGTAATATCAGAGGTTCGCGTCATCCTAAACGCTGGCAGGATGTTGAAGCACTGCTTGAGCACGGTATTGATGTGTTCACGACTATTAACGTTCAGCACCTGGAAAGCCTGAATGATGTGGTAGGCGGTATCACTGGAGTCAGAATATATGAAACTGTGCCCGATTTTATGTTTGATGAAGCAACAGAGGTGGTCCTGGTAGATTTACCCCCTGATGATTTACGGCAACGGCTCAGCGAAGGAAAAATTTATATTGCCGGCCAGGCTGAACGTGCCATTGAGCATTTTTTCCGTAAAGGTAATCTGATTGCTCTGCGTGAGCTGGCATTACGCCGTACTGCTGACAGAGTAGACGAGCAAATGTGCACCTTTCGCAAGGAAAAAAAACTGGATCGAATTTGGCACACCCGGGATGCTATGGTGTTGTGTATTGGCCACCAGAATAATAACGACAAAATAGTGCGTGCCGCCGCGCGGATCGCAGCAAAACTGGGCAGTATATGGTATGCCGTCTGTGTAGAAACGCCTCGCCTCCAGCGGTTGCCGCCCGCAAAACGCCAGGCCATTTTACAGGCGTTACGACTGGCTCAGGAATTAGGAGCAGAAACAGCAGTGCTTGCAGACGTTTCAGAAGAACGCGCGGTGCTGCGCTATGCCCGCGAAAAAAATTTGGCAACAATTGTTACTGGCCGCCGTATTGAGCACGGCTTTCGCTGGCGCAGTGATTTTACCGCGCGGCTTGGGAAACTCAGCCCCGATATCGATCTGATTATCGTCGCCTCAGAAAACAGCCCTGATTCTCCCGCCAGTAAAGAAAAGCACTCACGGACTGGCACTGTATCACTCTGCGGCTGTGCTGTTGCCATTGGCCAGTGTATACCGCTCACGCTACTCCTCTTGCAGGCTTTCTCTGCTGTTGAAGCAGTCACGCTATTGATGATCGCCCTACTTAGCGGTGCGGGTGTAGCGCTATTTTACGGCCTGTTGCCGTCAGTGCTGGCCAGTGTGATTAACACCATCAGTTTTACTCTGTTTATTGGCCCGCCCCATAGTCTGGCAGCCGTGGAAAATGTGAACTACTGGATAACCATGGGAGTGATGCTGACAGTAAACCTGGTGGTGGCTTGCATCATTACCAGATTACAATACCAGGCCCGCACTGCCCGCTATCATGAACAGTGTGCCAGGCACCTGTATGAGATGTCCAGCGGGTTGAACCGTGCACTGACGGTCCACGACATTGCCAAAATGAGTCTCCAGTTTTTTTCCCATAATTTTCACGCGAAAAGCGCGTTATTGCTGCCACAGGAGGATGGACAATTACACATTATTCAGGTGGAGCATAGCAAAGTCTTATCGGTTGACAGCGCTATCGCCCGCTGGAGTTTTGATACGGGTATCGCAGCAGGAGCGGGTACGGACACCCTGGCAGGCTTGCCTTATCAACTGCACCCGCTGCGGGCATCCAGGCAAACATGGGGCGTACTGGCTATTGAGCCTGCTAATTTGCACCAGCTGATGCTGCCTGAGCAGCAGCATTTATTACAGGGTTGCATGCGCCTGATGACCGATGCACTTGCAATGCGGCATTCGGCCCGCACGGAAGTCACTCAAAAATCCATCCCGGTGTGAAAAATATCTTACATTTTCTGTCATAAATCGCTCATATTTTCCATGTCCAAATGGGTAAAAATTAATGTATTTATAATATAAACATGTTGTTACTGTTTTTTGTTTTTGCAGGATGACCGATAAACATTGATACCCTATCTTGCCTCTCTACTTCAATTAGGTGATCATGCGCCTGTCGGCCATGGAGTAATGAAAAGTGGGGGTCTGTCTGGCGTGACGCAGCTTCCGTAAAAACAGAGGGACATGCTCAGCGTTGAGTATTCAGTGTGAGTAAGGGGATGTTTCAGAATGAAACCAGGAACACCTCCAGGATGGAGATTGCGGGCCAGCGCAGCGTAGAAGCAGAATACTAATGGACTGGCATCTGTACGGTGCGGTGGCGCGAGGGAACGCTGGTTAGGAATAACCGTAAAGGAGATATATTCAGGGATTGAAACAGGAAGTATTATTTTTTAGCTGGATCGCTATAAAAAACAGAGGGTGCTGCGTTAGCAGCGCCCTTTTTTACGCGTTGATTATGAATTGATTACGAATAATTGATGACAAATTGATATGGAAATGGTCACAGAATGTCACCGTGGTAAGCTGGCCCGGGTTGCATCCGGTTTCTGTTTTTCGGTGTCAGTCAGTGTATGGTCTTTTTCCGTATGCTTTTTTGGCTGGCGCCGTTTACCGATGTTTTTGCTGTCGCGATGGCGCACTTTTACTTTTGGTTTTTCTTTATTTTTTTCTCTGGCCTCTTTGCGTTTAGCCAGAATTTTTTTCGAAGGTTTTCCGCTGATCTTTGCACCAAACGCTTTATTTGTTGGCCGTAATTCATTAATGATCCGCGGCCTGATAATTGTATTCAAATAGCGGCTTATTTTCCCAAGTAACGAATGGTCATGTGCCTCAACCAGGGATATGGCAATGCCACTATGGCCCGCGCGCCCGGTACGCCCAATGCGGTGCAGATAGGTGTCAGCAGTGCGTGGTAAGTCAAAATTAACCACATGGCTTATACTATCAATATCCAAACCGCGTGCAGCAATATCGGTAGCAATCAGTACGCCAGACTGCCCTTCACTGAAACGTTTTATTGCTTCGGTGCGTTTAGTTTGCACCATTTCACCTTCCAGATAACAGGTATTGATGCCTGCTGCTTGCAACAGTCCGGATAATTCACGGACCCGCTCCCGCTTGCGCACAAAAATAATGGTTTTTTGTACTTCTGGTTGTTTCAACAGATGGCACAGTAAGGCTGTTTTGTGACTGAAATCATCGACGCGATAATACCACTGGAGGATTTCCCCGCGTTCGCAGTGTGAAGGGCAGATTTCTAATTTTACCGGTGTTTTGAGGATACGTTCGGCAAAATCATGGATGGTACTCTCCTCCAGCGTGGCAGAAAACAGCAACGTCTGCTTACGCCAGCGAGTTTCCGCCGCAATGATTTCGATATCTTGTGCAAAGCCCATCTCTAACATACGATCTGCTTCGTCGAGGATCAGCGTTTCAACAGCCTGACAGTCAAAATTTTCTTCTTTGATGTATTGCAGTAAACGGCCGGTGGTGGCAACAACAATGTCCTGGTTTTCGCTGAAAATATGCGCGTGATTCATGTAAGCGACACCGCCAGTAATGGTTGCAATGTTCAGCGAGGTATAGACGGCCAGTTCACGCGCATGCTGGGTCACCTGCATTGCCAGCTCGCGCGTGGGTGTTAAAATAAGAATGCGTGGCGGGCCCGCTTTTTTGCGTGGAAAATCCAGCAAATGTTGCAATACAGGCAGCAGAAAGGCGGCGGTTTTTCCAGTACCGGTAGGCGCTGAACCCAGGATATCACGTCCCTCCATGGCCGCCGGAATTGCAGCAGCCTGAATGGCGGTAGGACGTTCAAAACCTTTATCGGATAAAGCACGAACTAGCCTCTCATCGAGATCGAGCTCGGAAAAGTGAGTTGCGGTCATTGTTTGTCTCTATTTTTTGCTTGTTCTGCACGTTGCCGACGCAATTCTTTCGGATCTGTAGTCAGTGGCCGATATATCTCTATTCGATCACCGTCATTCACCGGATCCATTAATCTGGCAAGGCGACTGTAAATGCCAACTCTATTATTTTTCAAATCAATATCGCGGCATACCTCCAACAGGCCAGAAAGCACTATGACTTTTTCAATGGTACTCCCCGGGGCAACATCCATGGTTATAAGATATTGACGTTCAGGCAGCGCATACACCACCTGAACGCTGATTTTAGACACGGTAAATTTCCTGAGCTCGCTGTGTAAATGCCTGTAGCATACTGCCTGCAAGCTCTTTAAATACACGCCCAAACGTTAGCTCGCTTAGCCTGTGAGTGAACTCAAAATCCAGATGCAATTCAACTTTACAGGCTTGTGGGCTAAGCGGTGTAAAACTCCATGCTCCCAGCAATCGACGAAAAGGTCCATCGACTAACTGAATTTTTATACTTTGATTATTTATCAATATGTTCCGAGTGGTAAACGATTTATTTATGCCCGCTCTGGCTATTTCTACAGCTGCTGTCATCTCATTTTTGCTGACATTAATCACCCTGCTACTGGCGCAACCCGGTAAAAATTTTGGATAAGAGTGTATATCATTAACCAGCTGGTACATTTGTGCTGCGCTAAATGGGACTAATGCGGAGCGACTAATTTGTGGCATAGTGCTTCCTGTAAAATGTCAAACCGGGTAGGCTGGCACAGCATACGCGGTAAATTATACCCCCTGTTCTATTGGGAATAGGATTTTATTAACTGGTACACACAGTATAATGCTCCGCGTTATGAAAAAGAAAAATATAGATAAATCAGGCTCCATGACAATCGCGCAAAACAGGCGTGCCCGTTACGAATACATTGTTGAAGAAGAGTTTGAGGCTGGTCTCGCTTTGCAAGGCTGGGAGGTAAAATCCTTGCGTGCGGGTAAAGCCAATATTAGCGATAGCTACGTTGTACTGAGAAATGGCGCCGCGTATTTATTCGGTGCCACCATTACGCCGCTTAATGTGGCATCTTCTCACACTGTTTGTGAGCCGATGCGTACCCGTAAATTATTGCTAAATCAGCGTGAGCTGGATTCACTCTTTGGCAGAGTTAACCGTGAAGGTTATACCGTAGTGGCTCTTTCCATGTACTGGAAAAATGCCTGGAGTAAAATTAAAATTGGTGTCGCTAAGGGTAAAAAAGATCATGATAAAAGGGAAGATCTTAAAAATCGTGAGTGGCGACTGGACAGAGCACGCATAATGAAAAGCGCTAATCGTTAAGGTACTGGTATAATCTGGTCTGATTCTGTTACACTGGTCGCCTCTCTGGGGCTGATTCTGGATTCGACGGAATCTGCGAAACCCAAGGTGCATGCCGAGGTGCGGCAGGCCTCGTAAAAAAGCCGCAAAAAATAGTCGCAATTAACGACGAAAACTATACTAAAGCTGCGTTAGCAGCTTAATCAGCCTAAAAAACTGATAGTATCCTCTCTCCCTAGCCTCCGCTCTTAGGACGGGGATTCAAGAGAGGTCAAACTTAAAAGAGATCGCGTGGAAATCTCGCCTGGGGTGGAAGCGTTAAACTCAATCAGGCTAGTTTGTTAGTCGCGTGTCCGTCCGCAGCTGATCGGCGAATGTAAAGACAGGACTAAGCATGTAGTGCCGACGGTGTAGTGATTTCGGACGCGGGTTCAAATCCCGCCAGCTCCACCAAATGGTTTCGATAATCAAATGGTTTCAATAATGAGTTAAGTGCAGCTTGCATCGGATAACGTGATGCTACCGAAGTTTTGGTTCTAAGTGTTGCTGTACGCATCGGTGTGTAAACCAGCGAGTTTTTTAGCAGTCGTCGCTTCTTTGTACGGTTTGACTACAGGAGAATAACGGTTATGAGCTATTTTTCGCTCCCCGCTTTGCCATACGCTTATGACGCGCTGGAGCCCTATTTTGACAAACAGACAATGGAAATTCATCACACCAGACACCATCAGACTTACATCAACAATGCAAACAGTGCGCTAGGAATCTCTCCTGAACTGGCTAAGCTAACTGCAGAAGATTTGATAAAAAATTTGAATGACGTGCCCGCTGAAAAGCGCACTGCTTTGCGCAATAATGTCGGTGGTCATATAAATCATAGTCTGTTCTGGCAGGGATTAAAACTTAGTACTGTGCTGCAAGGTACGCTGAAAGCTGCCATTGAGCATGATTTTGGTAGTTTTGACGGCTTTAAAGAAAAATTTGAGCAGGCGGCACAAACGCGATTTGGTTCTGGCTGGGCCTGGCTGGTAGTTCAGGATGAAAAAAAATTGGCTGTTGTTTCTACTGCTAATCAGGATCATCCGCTGATGGGCGATGTCGTTTCTGGTGCTTCCGGTTATCCGATTATTGGTCTCGATGTGTGGGAACACGCCTACTATTTAAAATACCAAAACCGGCGTCCCGACTACATTCAGGCGTTCTGGAGCGTAGTAAATTGGGATGAAGCTCAAAAGCGTTTTAATGCAACCCGGTATTCCGCACACAGCGCGTCATCTGTTGATTTCTGAGCTACTCCAGCTGTGGTGATTCGTCAAAAATGGCCCAAAATGCCTGTCTGGTTTTGTGGACGATTATAAACAGATTATCGCGGGGTCGGCACATCAGTTAACTACAAATTAATTATTAATTATTAATTAATATTAATTGTAATTAAAATTAATTGATATTACATCTGATTTGTCTTATTTTCCCCAGTGGGTTTATTTTATAAAAGTAAGGTACTCTTATGATGAAAAAAATATTGGTGTCGTCTCTGTTCGCCCTGGGTCTGATTTCCTTCTCAGGCATTGCTGTTGATGCAACATCGATAGATAAAGAGGCTAAAGAGGCTGCTGAAAAACACAAAGAAGCGGCTGAGCGACACAGAAAAGTGGCGAAGCATCACGAGAAGGCAGCCAAACATCACGCAGAAGGAAGAGCTGTGGAAGCGGAAAAAGAAGCTATGATGGCTAAAGAAATGAATAAAGAAGAAGTAGCAACCCACTAAAACACTGCTGTATCCGCGTGACAGAGCCTGATTTGATGGTCAGGCTTTTTTGCGTCAGGGCCAGACTGTTAATGGTGTTGTGCAAATTAACAGTATATTGATATAACAAGGTATTATTCATTCTTTCATCGTTCGATTACAGCCTTTCCCTTGTGTCTGACATGACCGGGTTAGCTACCCGAATATCAGCAAGGGTCACGAGCGCCCTCAGTCTCTGCAATAACGACACCAAGTCCCTTCAGATGCCCCATCACTGTGCTTTCATCACTACAGGGTACAAACAGGCATGGCTCCTCCTCCCATTCAACAACCGCGCTACTAATCCCAAATTTTTGCAATGAATGGTGGAGTTCTTGCATGGCCTTTCTGGCATCTGCACTGGGATGGCCCAGCAATTTTAACCCCAGCAATTTATTATTTTTGTCTGTAAGGGCTGCGGGCAGCGGCTCTACTTGTATTCCAGCAGAACCAGGCAGCCAGCGATAACTTTGTGGCAAACGATGTACTACTGAACATTGAAATTTATTCACATGGTCTCCATGAATTAATAATAAAAAGATAACTAATTATTAAAAAAAAGTAATATAACTAACCCATGAATGCTAAAAATACCTATTCCAGGATAGAGAAGGGAGAGTTTTTGTCAACTGCTCTTAATGATGTCACACAGACTAAGGTTAAATCACTTTTTTTTAGGATTTAACTAATTTTTATTCATTAATTTTTTTAAAATATAATAATATCTATTGATGTGTTACATGATCAGCTATAAATAATTACATGCTGAGGCCACAATATTTTCATAATTTCGTTTTAACTGATCGTATCTGGTTGCTATCGTTCTGACCTGCACCATCTTTAATGGACGAAATTTTTTCGGGAAAAAATCCACGGGAAACTCCAGTGGCTGCCATCAGGAAAATGTATAAGTAAGAAACCAAATTTTACAGTAAACAGCCAGCAGTAACCATTACCAACATCCGCTGATCACTGTCATTCACATAAAAATCATTCACGTAAAACCCTGCCGTTGTCAGTACATCTGTAAACCCAAGTTGTACGTAAACCCAATTGTACAAAAATATCTGCTGTCATAACGCTCGAACAAAGTATAGGCTCTTACATGTGTTTCGCTGCAATAATCCGCTCATATTAAGGTGACAGGCGTGGATCATTTCTTAAAAAAACCATTGAATGATCCAATTAACGAATCAGAGCTGCGATCCAATCGGCTTATCTGTGGCTGGGTGGCTGGTAATGTCTTGTTCTATCAGGTTGCGGTATTCGCTTGCGCCCGGAGAGCTATTTAATACAATATGATTGATATCGTTACGATACAAACTTATAACTATATTTCAATATTAAATAAACATTAAATTTATAGGGTAACAGCGATCTTCACTGATGGTTAAATTAGCGAGTGTGAGTTTTTTTACAATGATAATTAGGCGCTTTTACTGTTGTGATAAAAATTAATTTTATTAACGATACCTTATTTTAATGATAAATTTGCCAATTACGCATTTCTATTTACGCCATAACATCCCTGCACCTATTTTAGGGTGCAATCGTAAATACTGTAAATTTCTCCACTGTTTTATTTTTTTGTACCTGTGTTTCTGTGTTTATCCGTGCAATATTCCGTTCAGAACAAAGTTCCGAGAGCATCATCTCCCCCGATAATTAGCAATAAAAAATAGCGTGTATAGCACTAAAAAACAGATCGTTTTTAATAGAAAATTATGTCAATCATTAGCAATAGTTACGTAAAAAAATGGATTGATTTGTTTATAAGTCAATTACTCAATGGAATCACATGATAACGCTGTATGATGTGCTGCTGAGGTGTATACTGCGTAGGATTGTTCCTAAATTGACGCGATGAAATATCATCATGATTCCAGGTACACTGTATATTGTCTCTGCACCGAGTGGAGCCGGAAAGTCAAGCCTGATTCAGGCGTTATTAAAAACCCAACCTTTGTACGATACACAGGTTTCCATTTCTCATACCACACGTGTAAAACGTCCTGATGAAATTGATGGCGAGCACTATTTTTTTGTTTCTGAAGAGAAATTTCTTCAGATGATAAAAAATGATAGTTTCCTCGAATATGCCAAAGTATTCGAAAACTACTACGGTACTTCTCATGAGACTGTTCAGCAAGTTTTGTTAACGGGTGTTGATGTTTTTCTTGATATTGACTGGCAGGGCGCGCAGCAAATTCGCGCCAGAATGCCGCAGGTACGTAGTATATTTATGTTACCCCCGTCTAAAGAAGAACTGGATCGCAGGTTGCGTGGCCGTGGCCAGGACAGCGAAGAGGTCATCGACAGACGAATGCAGCAGGCAATTTCTGAGATGAATCACTATGCGGAGTACGATTATTTGATTGTAAACGATGATTTTAATTTGGCGTTATCTGATCTAAAAACCATTATTCGCGCCGAACGGCTGCATTTATCACGTCAGCAACGACGGCATGAGGCTTTAATCAGCAAATTATTGGCAGACTGACCTCTGTTTCAGTATCATTCGCGGTCATTTCGTTATCGATCATTTTGTTACCTATGGAGAGCACAATCATGGCACGTGTAACTGTTCAGGATGCGGTAGAAAAAATTGGTAACCGGTTTGATTTAGTCCTGGTTGCTGCTCGCCGGGCCCGCCAAATTCAGGCTGGCGGTAAAGATGCGTTAGTGCCTGAAGAAAATGATAAAGTTACTGTAATAGCCTTGCGCGAGGTTGAAGAAGGTCTTATTACTAACCGAATTCTTGATGTCCGTGAACATCAGGCACAGCAAGAACAGGAATCTGCCAAAATTCAGGCGGTAACGGTGGCTGTTGAGAATCTTAGTTAAATTTAGACGCGGGATCTGTTTTGTATCTGTTTGAGAGTCTGAAGCTACACATTCAATGTTACCTGCCAGACGAGCAGATAAAGCGACTCGGGCAGGCTTATTTGGTTGCACGTGATGCTCACGAGGGGCAGACGCGTTCTAGTGGTGAACCTTATATTACTCATCCCGTTGCTGTGGCCTGTATTCTGGCTGAGATGCGGCTTGACTATGAAACCTTAATGGCTGCGCTTTTACATGATGTTATCGAAGATACCGCCGCCACCTACCAGGATGTGGAGCAGCTGTTCGGGAAAAATGTTGCGGAACTGGTTGAAGGTGTTTCCAAACTCGACAGACTGACGTTTCAGGATAAAAAAGAAGCTCAGGCGGAAAATTTTCGCAAAATGATCATGGCCATGGTACAGGATATTCGCGTTATCTTGATCAAGCTGGCTGATCGCACCCACAATATGCGCACGTTAGTTTCGTTACGGCCGGGTAAACGCCGCCGTATTGCCCGTGAAACGCTTGAGATATACAGCCCTTTAGCGCATCGTTTAGGTATTCATCACTTAAAAACTGAGCTGGAAGAACTGGGTTTTGAAGCGCTGTACCCCAACCGTTATCGTGTTATTAAAAAGGTTGTCAAGGCAGCGCGCGGTAACCGTAAGGAAATGATTCAAAAGATCCTCGCTGAAATTAAAGGGCGGTTAATAGAAGCGAATATTGATTGCAGCGTCAGTGGACGAGAAAAACACCTGTATTCCATCTACCGCAAAATGAATCTGAAAGAACAGCGTTTCCATTCAATCATGGATATCTACGCTTTTCGCGTTATTGTGAAAGAAGTCGATATCTGTTATCGGGTGCTTGGTCAGGTACACAGCCTGTATAAACCGCGTCCCGGCAGGATCAAAGATTATATTGCCATCCCCAAAGCTAATGGGTACCAGTCATTACACACTTCACTCATCGGTCCGCATGGTGTGCCCGTAGAAGTGCAAATTCGCACTGAAGATATGGACCAAATGGCCGAAATGGGGGTAGCGGCGCACTGGACTTATAAGGTACAGGGAGAGTCCGGTACTACCGCTCAGGTTCGTGCCCGGCGCTGGATGCAAAGTTTGCTGGAGTTACAGCAAAGTGCTGGCAATTCATTTGAGTTTATTGAAAGTGTTAAATCTGATTTATTTCCTGATGAAATCTACGTATTCACTCCAGAAGGCCGAATCGTCGAACTCCCAATGGGTGCCACCGCGATTGATTTAGCTTATGCCGTGCATACTGATATTGGTCATGCCTGTGTTGGTGCCCGTGTTGATCGCCAGCCACATCCACTTTCCCAGCCGTTGTCCAGTGGCCAGACCGTAGAAATTATTACGGCACCGGGTGCCCGTCCCAACGCCGCATGGCTGAATTTTGTCGTTAGCTCAAAAGCGCGTGCCAAAATCCGTCAACTTTTGAAAAATCTTAAGCGTGATGAATCGGTTATCCTTGGCCGCCGCTTGCTCAATCATGCTCTCGGGCTGGGCCGCAAAATAACGGATATTTCTTCTGAAAATATCCAGCATCAGTTGACGCGTATGAAACTGGCATCCATGGATGATCTATTAGCAGAAATTGGCTTGGGTAATACCATGAGCCTCGTCGTTGCAAGAAATCTGCTGGGTAGCCCGGCAAGTACCCCCCTGTTTGGCGCGCGTAAACTGCCAGTCAAGGGGGCCGATGGCGTCCTGCTCACGTTTGCTAAATGTTGTCATCCTATTCCAGAAGATCCCATTATTGCGCACATTAGCCCGGGAAAAGGATTAGTTATACACCATGAATCCTGTCGCAATATCCGTTGCTATCAGAAAGAACCAGAAAAATTTATGGCGGTTGAGTGGGATAAAAATATTGAACAGGAATTTATTGCAGAAATAAAAGTTGAAATGTTCAATCAACAAGGCGCATTAGCTAACCTGACGGCCGCCATTAATTTAGCGGAATCCAATATTCATGGTATGAATACGGAAGAAAAAGATGGCCGGATATACAGCGCCTGTATTCGCCTGACGACGAAAGATCGTATTCATTTGGCTAATATAATGCGTAAAATTCGTATTATTCCAGATGTGATTAAGGTTAGCCGTAACCGAAATTAATAGCCGGACGTTTGTTTACCATCGTCTCGCAGAGGTCCGAATGAAAAATAGCCTGCTGGACGCAGTACCGTTAACGACACTCTCTGGCCTTGGCGTAAAACAGGAGAAAAAATTAGCCAAAATAGGTCTGGTGACTGTTCATGATCTGCTGTTGCATCTGCCTCTGCGCTATGAAGACCATACCCGTCTTTACCCTATCAAAAATCTGTTACCGGGTCTGTCTGCTACCGTAAAGGGAGAGATATTACACTCTGATATCAGTATCGGCCGGCGTCGCATCTTCACCTGCCAGGTAAGCGACGGCAGTGGCGTACTGACTTTACGTTTTTTTAACTTTACTGCTGTGATGAAAAATAGCCTGACAGCGGGCAGACAACTTATCGTTTGGGGAAAAATAACATCAGGGAAACAGGGGAATGAGATAGTTCACCCTGAGTATTCTGTTCATGACGCCAATAGCGACGTCAAATTACCAAAATCACTGACACCGGTTTACCCCACTACTGAGGGACTTCATCAGATCACGCTGCGTAAATTTATCGATCAGGCATTAGCAATGCTGGATAGTTGCCTGCCCGCCGAGCTACTACCTGTCGAATTGCACTGTTCGTTGATTGACCTGACACAGGCCATACACACTCTGCATCACCCGCCACCCGATATTGCGCCTGCCGATTTGGCACAGGGCAGGCATCCGGCACAACGCCGTTTGATTATAGAAGAGCTGCTGGCACACAACTTAAGTATGCTGGCCCTGCGTGCCAGTGCGCACCGCCATCAGGCTCTGGCATTTAAACCCGCTAAAAAATTAAAGCAAAAATTTTTGTCCCGGCTCTCTTTTACACCTACTAACGCGCAAAATCGGGTCGTCACGGAGATAGAGGAAGACTTAGCTAAAGGCGTTCCAATGATGCGTCTTATACAGGGGGATGTCGGCTCGGGTAAAACCCTGGTGGCGGCTCTGGCCGCACTGTGCGTGATAGCGCAGGGTAAGCAGGCGGTGTTAATGGCGCCCACTGAATTACTGGCAGAACAGCATGCTCAGACCTTCCGGCAATGGTTTTCCGCCCTGAACATAGAAGTTGGCTGGCTGGCCGGACAACAAAAGGGGAAGGCGCGTATCAGCCAGCAACAGGCGATAGCAAACGGCACTGTTTCCATGATTATCGGTACTCACGCGATTTTTCAGCAACAGATCACATTTTCTGGCCTGGCGCTGATCATCATTGATGAACAACACCGTTTTGGTGTACATCAGCGTCTGGCGTTATGGGAAAAAGGCACAGACCAGGGTTTCTACGCACATCAGTTGATAATGACCGCAACACCGATTCCCCGTACTCTGGCAATGACTGCTTATGCTTCCCTGGATGTCTCTGTTATCGACGAATTACCACCAGGAAGAACACCGGTTACCACCGTTGCCGTAGCGGATTCCAGGCGCTATGAAATTATTCAAAGAGTTAAAAATGCCTGCCAACAGGAAGGACGACAGGCTTATTGGGTATGTACCTTAATTGAAGAATCTGATTTAACTCAGGCCCGGACAGTCCAGGCAACCTGTGAAGAGCTAAAAATGTTGTTACCGGAAATGAGTGTAGGTCTGGTACATGGCCGGATGAAACTGGATGAAAAACAAGCCATAATGCAGGCCTTCAAACAGGGTGCTTTGCAATTACTGGTCGCCACTACGGTGATTGAAGTGGGTGTGGATGTGCCCAATGCAAGTTTAATGATTATCGATAACCCTGAACGTTTGGGGCTGGCGCAACTCCACCAGTTACGTGGTCGTGTCGGGCGGGGAGCGGTAGCGTCACACTGTATTTTGCTTTATAAGAGTCCATTAAGCAGAACAGCACAGGTGCGGCTGCAGGTCTTGCGCGAGAGTAACGATGGTTTTGTGATTGCTGAGCGGGATCTGGAAATACGGGGCTCTGGTGAATTACTGGGTACCCGCCAGGCGGGTAACAGTGAGCTTAAGGTCGCTGATTTATTGCGCGATCAGGCCATGATTCCGGAAATACAGCGGGCTGCCCGCCATATCCATCACTATTATCCGCATAATGCAAAAGCCCTTATCGAACGCTGGTTACCAGAGAGTGAACGCTATATTCACGTGTAGAGCACGCGCAGAGCACGTGTAAAGCACGCGCACATTGTGTGTACAGCGTATGTCGCATTGAGGGTATTACCTCGATTGAAAAAATAAGGAGGATAGATGCGTACTGATTATTGCGGGCAGTTGAATTTGTCGCACGCTGGTCAAAGTGTCCGGCTTTGTGGCTGGGTGAGTCGCCGCCGTGATTTAGGGGGTATAATTTTTATTGATATGTGTGACAGGGAAGGTACTGTGCAGGTATTTTGCGATCCGCAGTGCCAGCACGTCTTTGAGCAGGCATCCCAGTTACGTAATGAATTTTGTATTCAGGTAGCCGGAACGGTACGTCCCCGCCCCGAGGGCCAGGCTAATCAGGCAATGCCCAGCGGCGCGATAGAAATCTTTGCCGATGAAATAAATATTATTAACCGTTCTGAACCCCTTCCGCTGGACTCAAATCAAATTAACAGTGAAGAACAGCGGCTAAAATACCGTTATCTGGATTTGCGCCGCCCGGAAATGGCACAGCGCATGAAAACGCGCGCCAAAATTACCGGTTTCGTGCGGCATTTTATGGATAGCCATGGTTTTCTCGATATCGAAACCCCGATGCTGACGAAAGCAACACCGGAGGGTGCCCGTGACTATCTGGTACCAAGCCGGGTTAATAAAGGCAAATTCTACGCCCTGCCGCAGTCACCACAGTTATTCAAGCAGCTATTGATGATATCCGGTTTTGATCGCTATTATCAGATTGTTAAATGTTTTCGTGATGAAGATCTGCGCGCCGACCGCCAGCCAGAATTTACCCAAATTGACGTTGAAACTTCCTTTATGAGCGCCAGCCAGCTACGAGACGTGATGGAGAAACTGATACGTGAACTATGGAAAGAGATGAAAGGCACAGACCCTGGCCGCTTTCCGGTGATGACCTTTAGCGAAGCCCTGCGCCGCTTTGGCTCCGATAAACCTGATCTGCGCAATCCTCTGGAACTGGTGGATATTGCAGACCTGGTCAGGGACACAGAATTTGCCCTATTTTCCGGCCCGGCCAACGAGGCTCAGAGCCGTGTAGTAGCCATCCGCGTCCCGGCCGGAGCACACATTAGCCGCAGGCTCATAGACGATTACGCTGAGTTTGTCGCCAGTTATGGTGCCAGCGGGCTGGCATGGATGAAAATCACTGATCGTGCAGCAGGTTTGAGCGGTGTACAGAGCCCGATTGCCAGGTTTTTATCTGCATCAACACTGGAGGCTATTCTGCTACGCACCCAGGCAGAGAGTGGTGACATACTGTTTTTCGCTGCGGGTAGCATGAAAGTCGTCACAGAGGCCATGGGCGCATTGCGACTGAAATTGGGGCGCGACCTGGCGCTCACCAGGCTTGCAAACTGGGAAGCCCTGTGGGTGGTCGACTTTCCGATGTTTGAAGAAAACGCTCAGGGCCGGCTGGCAGCGATGCATCATCCTTTCACTGCGCCACAGCATCGATGCCCCGCTGAACTGGCGGCAGATCCCGTTTCCGCTATTGCTGACTCCTTTGACATGGTTATCAATGGTTATGAAGTCGGTGGTGGTTCGGTGCGTATTCATCAGGCTGAAATGCAACAACAGGTATTTACGCTGCTTGGCATCACGCAACAGGAACAGCGGGAAAAGTTCGGCTTTCTGTTAGATGCCCTAAAATTTGGCGCGCCGCCACATGCTGGTATGGCTTTTGGTCTGGATAGATTAGTGATGTTGCTAACCGGGACGGATAATATTCGCGATGTTATCGCTTTCCCGAAAACCACGACGGCCGCCTGTCTGGTAACCGATGCACCCAGCGTAGCTAATCCTGCCGCTTTGCAGGAATTATCGATCGCCGTGACGGGAAAACAGGCTCTTACAAACTGATTGGGTTAATGGAATTGGGTTAATGGAATTGAGTTAATGGAATTGGATTGATGAAAAGTCCAATGCGTTATAAACGTCCCGAATCAGTACTAGTGGTTATTTATGCCCGCGCGAGCGGCAGGGTGCTGATGTTGCAGCGCCGTGATGATGTTCAGTTCTGGCAGTCGGTTACTGGCAGTATGGAAGAGGGTGAGTTGCCGTTGCATACTGCGCTGCGTGAAGTCAGGGAAGAAACGGGTATTGATATTCTGGGGGAAAAGCTCAACTTACTGGACTGTCATCGCTGCATCGAATTTAAACTTTTTACGCAGTTTTTGTCTCGTTATGCGCCAGGGATAACGCACAATAAAGAACACTGGTTCTGCCTTGGCCTCGCACAAGAGCGCTGTCTGACTATCACAGAACACAATGCTTACCAGTGGGTTAATGCTGCATCAGCCGTGAGGCTTACGAAATCCTGGAGTAACCGATTAGCGATTGAAGAATTTATTATTTGCAGCCAGCGTGACTGAACTATTTTCGGAGATTTTTATGGCAGGTCATAGTAAATGGGCTAATACAAAGCATCGTAAAACGGCACAGGATGCCAGACGTGGCAAGGTGTTCACCAAAATTATTCGCGAACTGGTGACAGCCGCTAAATTAGGGGGCGGTGATATAGCGGCTAACCCACGTTTAAGAGCGGCTGTTGATAAGGCGCTCTCTAATAATATGACGCGTGATACACTAAACCGCGCGATTGCCCGGGGTATCGGCGGTGACGAAGATACTGATATGGAAACCATTATTTATGAAGGGTACGGCCCGGGTGGTACGGCTGTTATGGTGGAGTGCCTGAGTGATAATCGCAATCGCACCGTATCTGAAGTACGTCATGCATTTAGTAAAACGGGTGGTAATCTGGGCACCGACGGATCAGTGTCTTATCTTTTCAGTAAGAAAGGCGTGATTTCGTATGCGCCAGGTCTGGATGAAGAAAGAGTGATGAGCGCTGCTCTGGAAGCCGGGGCTGATGATGTGCTGGTCTATGATGACGGTGCCATCGATGTTTACACTGTACCGGAATCATTGGGTAGCGTTAAAGATATGCTTGATGCGAGCGGGTTGCTGTCACAGGCCGCGCACGTTTCACTGATACCCTCAACCAAAGCGGATTTGGATGCAGAAACTGCGCCAAAACTGTTGCGACTGATAGATTTGCTGGAAGACTCTGATGACGTTCAGGAAGTCTACCATAATGGGGAAATTTCGGATGAAATTGCCGCGCTGCTGTAACGGTGCAAAAAGTGATTAAGTTACCGGAGCTGAGCAGCTCTGTTGTTACTACGGGTACTACGGGTACTACGGGCTGCCGATCGACGACTGTGAAAAAGGTGCCGGTGCCGCTATGGCGATTATTTTAGGTATTGATCCCGGGTCGCGTGTCACTGGTTACGGTGTTATCCGTCAGCAAGGGCGAGAGCTTATCTATCTTGGCAGTGGCTGTATTCGGACGCTTGTGGATGATTTACCAGCCAGATTAAAACTTATTTATGCCGGAGTGACTGAAATTATCACGCAATTTCAGCCAGATTTTTTTTCGGTTGAACAGGTGTTTATGGCCAAAAATGCCGATTCCGCCTTAAAGCTGGGTCAGGCGCGCGGCGCCGCGATTGTTGCCGCGGTCAATCTGAATTTACCCGTTTTTGAATATGCGAGCCGTCAGGTAAAACAGACCGTAGTTGGGACGGGAGCGGCCGAAAAAAGCCAGATACAGCATATGGTCCGTTCCCTGCTTGCACTGTCTGCTACCCCGCAGTCTGATGCGGCAGATGCACTGGCCATCGCTATCACTCATTGCCATCTTAGCCAGAATACGCACAGACTGGGGAACAGCCAGTTGAGCCTGTTACGTGGGCGTTTAAGCCCGCGGCGCTGAATTAACTGTATATTTATCCAGCTTTTTGTGTTATAAATTCTTCTTGTGTTATAAATTCTTCTTAGAAGAGTGGCTGTATGCCGGTGGCCAGAAAGGATATTCACCAACATGATAGGGCGTCTGCGAGGGATTATTCTTGAAAAACAGCCACCACTGGTGCTGCTGGAAGCCGGCGGCGTCGGCTACGAAATCTATATGCCAATGACCTGTTTCTATCAGTTACCAGCACTGGAGCAGCAAGCCATCGTTTTCACCCACTTTGTGGTCCGCGAAGATGTGCAGTTACTTTACGGCTTCAATGATAAACAGACGCGTACGCTGTTTCGTGAACTGATTAAAGTGAATGGCGTTGGGCCTAAACTGGCGTTAGCAATTTTATCGGGCATGTCTGCGCAGCAGTTTGTGCGCGCCGTCGGGCATGAAGAGATTAGCACTCTGATTACACTACCCGGAGTGGGTAAAAAAACAGCCGAACGCCTGGTTGTTGAAATGAAAGACCGGTTTAAGAGGTTGCATGGCGATATATTTAATGATCGTGGTGACATTGCGTCATCTGTGGTTTCAGGGCATCACATATCAGATGCTGATATCGAGGCACAGGCAGCATCCGCACTGGTGGCATTAGGCTACAAACCTCAGGAAGCGAGCCGATTAGTCAGTAAAATTGCCACGCCAGGGGCAGATTGTGAAACGCTAATCCGTGATGCATTACGCCGGGTGCTTTGAAAATCAACAGAGGCTAAAAAATGATAGAAGCCGATCGCCTGATTTCGACGGAGCTCATTCAGGAAGAAGACGTCATTGACCGCGCGATTCGCCCTAAATTACTACGAGAGTACGTGGGTCAGTCCCATGTGTGTGAACAAATGGCGATTTTCATTCAGGCAGCCAGGCAGCGTGGTGACGCACTGGATCACGTGCTGATTTTTGGCCCGCCAGGATTAGGAAAAACAACGCTGGCACACATTGTCGCCAATGAAATGCAAGTCAATTTACGCACGACCTCCGGCCCGGTGCTGGAAAAAGCCGGGGATCTCGCTGCCATGCTCACAAACCTGGAAGCGCATGATGTGCTGTTTATTGATGAGATCCACCGTTTATCGCCTGTCGTTGAAGAGATCCTCTATCCGGCCATGGAAGATTACCAGCTGGATATTATGATTGGTGAAGGGCCAGCAGCGCGTTCCATTAAGCTGGATTTACCCCCGTTTACCTTAATTGGAGCAACCACTCGCGCCGGTTCTCTGACTTCACCACTGCGTGATCGTTTCGGTATTGTGCAGCGCCTTGAGTTTTATCAGGTGGCGGATCTCGAAAAAATTGTTGCCCGCAGTGCACGCTGTCTGGGTCTGGAGCTTACGGCAGATGGTGCACGCCAGCTTGCCTGCCGCTCACGGGGGACGCCCAGAATCATTAACCGCCTGCTGCGGCGGGTACGAGATTTTGCTGAAGTAAGGGCACAGGGTGCCATTAACAGTGCAGTCGCCATACAAGCGCTGGATATGCTGAATGTGGATAGTGAAGGTTTTGATTATATGGACCGTAAACTATTACTGGCAGTGATCGATAAATTTATGGGCGGTCCGGTCGGGCTGGATAATCTGGCGGCGGCCATTGGTGAGGAACGAGAGACTATTGAAGATGTGCTGGAACCCTACCTGATCCAGCAGGGTTTTATTCAACGTACTCCGCGCGGCCGTATTGCCACCGCCCATGCTTACCAGCATTTTGGTTTAACGAAAGGAGCCTAATAAAACGAGGGTAAAACGAGCGCTTTGAGCCCACTTTTGGTGCAGTATGAGCTGTTTTTAAGAAATTCCGACCATGTCAGAGTTTATCGACTGACTCTCTCCAGTTAAGCAATGCTTCCATACGCAAGGCACATATATCATTTTCAAGCTGTTTCTGGTGCAAAAATTCCACTGCATCACCGAAGGTGAGCCCGTCAAAATGTGAGTTTTCGCACTTTATTAACAGTGGCTCCGGTGGCAGCAGGTACAGGGTTTGCATCGGGTTTTTCCCGCCGGTGCAGGATATCAATAACGGAATCAGGAAGCTGGCGGTCGTTACAGTTATCAGTCGCCAGAGTCTGGCGTAATTTTTTGTTTTCATCATAACCCTTTTGTCGCAGTATTTGCTCCTGGTTCAGCTGCTTTGCTGTTAATTCACGATTAATGATCTCTGCCCGCCTGATTTCAACCAGCGCCTTCTCCTGGCTTCGGGTAATGGCCTGTTCCCGTTCAAGTGTTTGTAATGTCTCCTGGTATTTAGACTGGTAGCGGCTGGCGGTGAATGCCAGCAGCGCCAGCAGTACCAGTAGCACACCACAAAATTTGGCTGTGTACGTCATACCAGCACCTGACATGCTTTGTGGTAGCGCTGCCGCCTGTCTTCAAGGCCGTTATAGCCCCCGTTAATTTTTTTTGTGATCCACTCCAGGCTGGAAGCCATATCGTTGCAGCCCTTCGCCTGCCAGAACCACGCGGCGGAATGTGCAGCATTAACATCTGCCAGCAACAAATCAGGATTGGCCACCAGATCGATGTTTAAGCCTCGCCCGCAATCCCGATAATTATTTTGCATGGTTATCTGGATTAGGCCACGCCCGCGATATTTCCAGCCATCTTCTGCCGCACTGTTACCACCACGCTTTGCGTAAACCAGGTTGGCGATAGCTTCCTGCTGCGCAGGATTGTCCTGGGTACGCCCCAATTTTGCAGCCTGATCCTCGCTAATCCATTTGCCAAAGGTATTACACAGAGCCGTCGTTGTGTAATTGAACGACTCCGCCACTCTGGTGAAACCGGCTGATTCATGTCCTGCTTGCGCAATAAACATCGCCTGTGCTGCTGGCGTAACAATATTAAACAATTGCATGGCTGTGGTGATATGTGGATACCAGCGTGTGGCCAGCTTAGCATTGATACCAGCCGCTTGCTGAAACTGATTCAGTGTCATGTTTTTACCCATTTAGCTGTTTTATCAGAAGATTTTTTGCATTTAGTGACAACGGGCAGTGCCCATAATGATATTGATTAAAGTTTTCGGCGTCGGGTGATACGTGAAAATCTTATCAGGCGCATAATATTTCCGCGTGCCGCAATAACAGCAATGCCTACTGTTATATTGATGAAAATTTCAGACCAGTCAGAGTGAGCATAATCACCGGTCATGATACGTATCGTCACCGAACCACAGGCAACAATCAGGGCGTATGCAAATAATGCCCCCAACAGATTGTGCGCTGCACCACGACGTTTATATGCCAACAAGCGCACTGCAATCACCAGGCATGCGATTGCATTAACTTCATTTAACATCGTTGCCTCCTCGCCTGAAACGGTCAATAAACGACGCGGGATTGCTGCTGATCGATATCAAAAAACGTACAGCAATTGCTGAAGAAACCAGAGCACCAACCGGATCTTTAGCCTCTACATTGTTTGGTGTCATAGCTGTGATAATGTCAGCAGCAAAACTGGCGGCAACAATACCTGCCAGAAAGGACACTCCAAACAGCATGATTTTTTTGAATAAGACAAGCTCTGTTGCTGACAGCACAAAAATGACAGCCCCAGCGAATGCCCCGATCAATACACCGGCATCTACCCCCGATAACACACCAGCAATAGTTACGCCGGTAGCCATAAGCATTGCAGTACCATTGTCTGAAATCGGTTCTGACATGTTGTAATGCTCCTTTACTCGCTTCGTGAAGATCAAAAATGAAAAGCTCCAATGGTCGGGCCGGGGCGGGTAATGTGTTGGTAAAGTTTATCCGGACCAGACTATTGACATAAAAAAGCCCCGCAATTGCGGGGCTTTAAAAATGGGGAAGCAGTTACACACGGCAACCACTTCTATCAAGGTACAACATTTTTTTCGGGCCGGGGTAGTATTTTTTTATCAATGATTTTTTTATCAATGTGCATTTGCGGTATTTCATCCATTTCCAGCGTTACTCCCGCTACAGCCAGGCATCCATCAATAAACCCTTCCACAATTTGCAGCTGGCGGCGAATTTCCCGTTCACTGCACTTCCACGTAAGGGCGATGGAAGATTTCGACTGGCCGTATACATAGTGACGCAGAATGAGTTCCAGCTCATGTGGCTTACGAGCTGTTTTCAGTCGCCTCACAGCGCTATCAATACACAGACCATCGTCATCACAGCAAGGTTCAATGCAACATCTCTTACCCGGTAGCAGCCCCTTAAAACCAGCCGCAATGTGTGAGTAATCAATTCCAGGATCATCTCGTGCCCAGGCACCCCACCGGGACAGCACTAATTGAATGTTACGCATAATAATTTCTCACGGTACTTTTAACGGAGTATCAGCCAGCGCAATGGATATCGAGCTGGATATCAGGAATTAACAGATTTATCGGACAGATGAAAGACTGTTTTTTATCAGGGTATATATGATAAATATCGATGGGCGATGGGCGATGGGGATGTATACGGTTAATTAAAGCAACAGAAGTCAATCGCTCAGCTGGCAGCGACTAAACAGTATTATCAATAATTTTTGATGGCAGGCAGTGCTGTTTAAAATAGGGTGGGATGATGTTTTAGAGTTGATTGCAGTATGGCTTGGTGGGTCGTGCGGGATTCGAACCTGCGACCAATTGATTAAAAGTCAACTGCTCTACCGACTGAGCTAACGACCCAAAGAGATGTGGTGGGCGATACCAGACTCGAACTGATGACCCCCTCCGTGTAAAGGAGATGCTCTACCAACTGAGCTAATCGCCCACTTCTCACATTGCAGTCGCATTATAGGCGTAGCTGGCGATGAGTCAACGGTTTTTGAAATGAAAAGAACAGTTTTTAAAATGAAAAGGGTGTGTTTGCTGTAAATTTAAACAGGCTACACTAGCGATGTTATGTCGGTATTTATACAGCCAAACAGCGACAGCAGTCACTTTACATGCAAATGAGTCGCCGCGTTGAGGAATTACAACAAAGTGGTAGGATATTGCCTGATTTTTTAAAACTTCAGTCCATCATCAGCATGTGCTGACCATTAATTAAAGGGTGTATCTCAATGAAAATCAAAACCCGTTTTGCACCGAGTCCAACTGGCTATCTGCACGTTGGTGGCGCCCGCACCGCGCTATATTGCTGGCTGTTCAGCAGGAGTTTGGGGGGTGAATTCGTGTTACGCATTGAAGATACTGATTTGGAACGTTCAACTCCGCAGGCTACTGACGCGATTATTGATGCAATGAACTGGTTAAATCTTGACTGGGATGAAGGTCCCTATTTTCAAAGCAAACGTTTTGAGCGTTATAACGCAGTGATTAACCAGCTGCTTGAAAATGGCAGTGCTTACAAATGCTACTGTTCTAAAGAACGTCTGGAAAATTTACGTGAAACACAGAGGATCAGTGGCGCTAAACCACGTTATGACGGCCATTGTCGTCATAATCAGTACCAGCATCATGCTGATGAACCCTGTGTTGTCCGTTTTTGTAATCCGCAGCACGGTTCCGTTATTTTTAAAGATAAAATCCGTGGGCTAATCAGGGTCAGCAACCAGGAACTGGATGATTTGATTATTCGCAGAACAGACGGCTCACCAACTTATAATTTTTGCGTAGTCGTCGATGACTGGGATATGAAAATTACTCACGTTATCCGTGGTGAAGATCATATTAATAATACGCCGCGCCAAATCAACATATTCCAGGCACTGGGCGCTACAATCCCTGAATATGCGCATGTATCAATGATACTGGGTGATGATGGCCATAAATTATCAAAACGTCACGGTGCAGTGGGTGTTATGCAATACCGTGATGATGGCTATCTGCCAGAAGCGCTACTCAACTATTTGGTGCGCCTGGGCTGGTCTCATGGCGACAGGGAAATTTTCTCAATTGATGAAATGAAAATGTTATTTACCCTTGATACGCTGAGCAAATCCGCTAGCGCATTCAATACAGAAAAACTGCTCTGGCTTAACCATCATTATATAAACCATCTGCCAGCGGAATATGTTGCCGGTCATCTCTCCTGGCATATAGAACAGCAAGGCTTTGGTACCGATCATGGCCCGCAGTTAGTCGATATAGTCAGACTGCTAGGCAATCGCTGTAACACTTTAAAAGAGATGGCTGCTTCCTGCCGTTATTTCTATCAAGAATTCGATCAATTTGATGCCGAAGCTGCAAAAAAACATCTGTCCCCACTCGCCCGTCAGCCACTGGAAATGCTGTATAGTCAATTTGTTGCAATCAGCGACTGGACAGTAGCAAATGTGCATCATGCTATTCAGCATACTGCGGAAACACTGGGTACTGGCATGGGAAGAGTAGGAATGCCATTGCGCGTTTCTGTTACGGGTAGCAGCCAGTCTCCAGGTGTCGATGTTACGGTACATGCAATTGGTCAGCAGCGTTCTTTGGCCAGAATCAGCCGCGCGCTGGAATTTATTACCAGATGTGAAGCACAATAATAAACGCTGTTTACCACAGCACATTCAATTTTTTTTAAAAAATGCCGTTCAAAAAAATCGATTTATCCGTTGACACTATTTCACTGGTCTCATATCCTGCACTCCCGTTGGGTAGATTTGTTTGTATGGGGCCATAGCTCAGCCGGGAGAGCGCTTGCATGGCATGCAAGAGGTCGACGGTTCGATCCCGTCTGGCTCCACCAAAAAAATAAGACGGGAATTTTTTGCGATGAATTTTTGCGCTGGAAATGAAGCGCTATAAGCGTTGAACCGGTGTTTTGCGGTGTGTGTGTATTGACATTACAATACCAAAGCTCGCCATCAGGACTATCAGCGCGGAGCCGCCGTAGCTGATTAAGGGCAGGGGCACGCCGACTACGGGTAAAATGCCACTGACCATTCCTATGTTAACAAATAAATATACAAAGAAAATCAGCATTATCCCGCCCGCGGTTACTCTGCCAAATGTTGTCTCAGCAGCGGCTGCTATCGTCAGGCCCCGCATGATGATACAAAGATAGAGTGCAAAAAGAAATAACACGCCAATCAGGCCCAGTTCTTCAGCCAGCACGGCAAAGACAAAGTCAGTATGGCGTTCTGGCAGAAATTCCAGCTGTGACTGAGTCCCTTGTAGCCAGCCCTTTCCTGTTAATCCACCAGAACCAATAGCAATTTTTGACTGAATGATATGGTACCCGGCGCCAAGTGGATCAGATTCCGGATCAAGCAACATGATGACCCGATCACGCTGATAGTCATGCATGAGAAAAAACCACAGCACTGGCAGAAACCCCGCCACCAGAATGATTGCAACAGCAATCAGTTTCCAGCCCATACCGGATAAGAACAACACGAACAGACCACCCGCAGCGACCAGGATTGAGGTACCTAAATCCGGTTGACTGGCAATCAGTAACACAGGCAGCAAAATTAGAATCCATGCAACCACAATATTTTTTAACGATGGCGGACAGGGGTTTCGATTCATAAAACGCGCTATCATCAACGGTACAGCAATTTTTGCGATTTCAGAAGGCTGAAACCGAATCAACCCCAAATCAAGCCAGCGTTGTGCCCCTTTGCTGGTATCACCGTGAACAGCAACCAAAAGTAATAAAATTATGCAAACAAAATAGAGATAAGGGGCCCAGTTTTCATAAGCACGAGGAGGAATTTGTGCCATTACCAGCATAACGATTAACCCAAGAGCAACCTGAATAACTTTGCGTTGCATCATGTCGATACTCTGACCACTGGCGCTCCATATTACTAGTGTGCCATAGGCCAGCAATACTGAGATACCGATGAAGAGCGAGAGATCGAGATGCATTCCAGACCACCAGTGGCCTTTGTGTTGATTGTCAGTCATGGTCTACCTTAAATCAATTTCAGCAGCAGCCGGAGCTTGAGCCATATCCACTAAATCTGTATGGATATCACTCAATAGGCTGTGATCAAGAATCTGGCGGGCAAGAACCCCAACGGCGGTACCTGCACCGCCATTTTCAAGGATAATAGCGACGGACACCATTGGATTATCAAAGGGGGCAAATGCCATCATCAGTTTATGATCACGCAGATGTTCAACAACTTTGCTGGCATTATAGGTTTCATAGCTGTACACCTGTGCCGTTCCTGATTTAGCAGCCGCTTTATACGGTGTTCCTTCAAAGTATTTACGCCCCGTACCGTTCGGACGATTGGCCACACCAAACATGCCATTTTTGGCGATTTCCCAATAGCCGGAAGGAATATCGTCAATTTTCTGCTGATTCTTCTGTTGCCAGAGGACAGATGCACCATTTATTTTCGTGTGTAGCAGCAAATGCGGTATTTTAACGTCACCATCGTTGATCAGTGTAGTTAGCGCTTTTGCCATCTGAACCGGTGTAGCAGTCCAGTAGCCCTGGCCAATACCAACAGGAATGGTATCGCCCTGATACCAGTTTTTTTTATGGCGTTTTTGTTTCCATTCTCTGGTGGGCATGGTACCGGCACGCTCCTCAGCAAGATCTATGCCTGTATAGGCTCCGTAGCCAAATTTACTCATCCATTCAGACAGCCTGTCGATACCCATTTTATAGGCTAACTGGTAAAAAAAGGTGTCTGATGACTCTTCTAATGCTTTGGTCACATTTAATCTGCCATGCCCCCATTTTTTCCAGTCACGGTAACGTTTTTCAGAGCCGGGCAATTGCCACCAACCCGGATCAAACAGGCTGGTGTCCTTATCTATAACACCTGTACTGAGTGCTGATACGGCAATGTAGGGTTTTACTGTTGATGCGGGGGGATAAATTCCCTGAGTTGCACGGTTAACAAGCGGGCGATTTGGATCCTTTAATAACCCTTGATAGTCTTTACTGGAGATGCCCTGGACGAACAGATTAGGATCATAACCTGGGGTTGAAACTAAAGCTAAAATACCGCCAGTTCGCGGGTCACTTACCACTACAGCAGCCCTGCTACCGGCCAGTAACTGTTCAATATAGGTTTGTAAACGCAGATCCACAGTCAGCCAGATATCTTTACCTGCCTGGGGCGGCTGTTCGCGTAACTGACGAATTAAGCGACCACGATTGTTTACTTCAACTTCTGCATAACCAACTTTACCGTGTAATACTGATTCATAAAAACGCTCTATGCCTGATTTACCGATATCCTGAGTGGCTGCATAATTAGCAAGAATATCTTCTTTTTCCATGCGTTCAGCGTCTTTTTCGTTAATTTTAGAGACATAGCCGACAACATGAGTCAGCGCAGAGCGGTAGGGATAATAGCGACGCTGATGGATTTTGATCTCAATACCAGGAAAACGAAATTGATTGACGGCAAAGCGAGCGACCTGAACTTCGGTCAATGCTGCTTTTACCACGATTGAAGTGAACCGCCGTGAACGCAGGCGTTCTTTATTGAAATTAACAATATCATCATCGGTAAGATCAACAATGGGTTTTAATGCGTCCAAAGTGGATTTTAAATCTTTCACTTTTTCTGGCATTAACTCCAGCTGATAAATGCTACGATTCAGCGCCAGTGGCACACCGTTGCGGTCATAAATGATACCGCGGCTGGGTGCAATTGGCACTAATTTGATGCGATTTTCGTTGGACCGCGTACGGTAATCTTCAACGCGGTTAATCTGTAAATGACATAAATTAGTCAGCAGTACCCCACTGAGCAGCAATATACCAATGACTGATACAAGGACACGGTGTATAAACAAAGTTGACTCGATTGAATAGTCGCGAAAAGGGTTACATTCTATTTTCATTGCGCGATTTTACTATCGCTTTGCTTAGATTTATCCTTCGATCATGTCTGGGATTTACCTGTTTGGTTATAAATTCCCTAACCATGATCCCCTGCGCTGTTTTGCGTAATGTGAATATAATGTTATTTAATTTTATTTATATTAACAATAATATATTGGCATTTTAATTACTTTTCTTTTAAGTAAAAAAAACACCCCGTTAGCGGATTACTAACGGGGTGGAGGTGAGCATTCCCTAATAGTCGGGAAATATTCCGCTTTTTTTGCACACAGCTACAGATTTATTTTATTCCGTAGTCACTATTTCTGTTTTAGAACAGCCACGATCAACTAACTCGATGTAAGCCATTGGCGCGTTGTCACCTGTGCGAAAACCACATTTTAAAATACGCGTATAACCACCCGGACGGCTTGAAAAACGCGGGCCTAACTCATTAAACAATTTCGCCACGATCTCATTATCACGAGTACGTGCGAATGCCAGACGCCGATTAGCTACACTATCGGTATCGGCAAGAGTAATCAGCGGTTCAATAACGCGGCGCAGCTCTTTGGCTTTAGGCAGAGTCGTCTTGATTATTTCATAACGAACCAAAGAACCAGCCATATTACGAAACATTGCCTTACGATGGCTGCCGTTACGATTTAGCTGACGACCACTTTTACGATGGCGCATGACCTTATCCTTCTTAAGTAAAACTCTAACCTGTGATCCGGTTATTTATCAGCAATGCTTTCCGGTGGCCAGTTTTCCAGGCGTACCCCCAGAGAAAGGCCACGTGAAGCCAGCACATCTTTAATTTCAGTAAGGGATTTTTTACCTAAATTAGGTGTTTTCAGTAACTCGACCTCAGTACGCTGCACCAGATCCCCGATATAATGGACGGTTTCGGCTTTGAGACAGTTAGCAGAGCGCACAGTTAGCTCTAAATCGTCAACAGGACACAATAATATTGGATCGAATTCTGGTTTCTCTTCTCTGACTTCCGGTTGACGTACATCACGTAAGTCAACGAAAGCATCCAGTTGTTCCGCCAGAACGGTTGCTGCACGGCGTATTGCTTCTTCAGGATCAATGGTACCGTTAGTTTCCATTTCGATAACCAGTTTATCCAGGTCGGTACGCTGCTCTACGCGTGCTGCTTCAACATTGTAGGCAATACGTTCCACCGGGCTGTAGCACGCGTCAACCAGCAACCGACCGATTGGGCGACCGTCTTCTTCCGAATGAATTCGCGCCGAAGCAGGGACATAACCACGACCGCGCTGAATTTTAATACGCATATTAATAACTGCGTTTTGATCAGTCAGGTGGCAGATTATGTGCTGCGGCCTAATAATTTCAACATCTGCATCATGGACGATATCAGCTGCGGTCACAGGTCCAATGCCAGATTTATTCAGAGTAAGAATAACTTCATTTTTTCCCTGAACTTTTACCGCCAGCCCTTTCAGATTGAGCAGAATTTCCAGAATATCTTCCTGTACACCCTCTTTGGTGCTGTATTCATGCAGTACACCATCAATTTCGACTTCAGTCACCGCACAACCCGGCATCGATGACAGCAAAATACGGCGCAGTGCATTACCCAGAGTATGGCCAAAACCACGCTCTAAAGGTTCAAGGGTCACCCTGGCATGCGTCGAACCGATCTGTTCTATATCTACCAGGCGTGGTTTTAGAAACTCTGTCACAGAACCTTGCATTGTGTCCTCTCTTCAGTTCTGATCGCTATTTAGAATAAAGCTCGACGATCAGGTGTTCGTTAATGTCCGCAGACAAATCAGCACGTTCAGGAACATGCTTGAACACACCTTCCATTTTCACAGCATCAATTTCCAGCCAGAGCGGTTTTTCACGTTGCTCAGCCAGTTCCATCGCAGCTTTAACCCGAGACTGTTTTTTAGCTTTTTCACGAATACTGACGATTTCACATGGAGATACCTGATAAGAAGCAATGTTAACGACACGACCGTTTACCATGACAGCTTTATGACTCACCAATTGACGTGATTCTGCACGGGTAGCACCAAACCCCATACGATAAACAACATTGTCCAGGCGACCCTCTAGCAATTGCAGCAGGTTCGCACCGGTATTGCCTTTAATACGTGCTGCTTCTTTATAATAGTTACGAAACTGACGCTCAAGGACACCGTAAATACGACGCACTTTTTGTTTTTCCCGCAACTGAACACCATAACCCGATACACGCGGTTTACGCGCACCATGCTGGCCAGGCGCTTGTTCGATTTTACACTTGGATTCGATCGCCCGGACACCCGATTTAAGGAACAGATCAGTGCCTTCGCGACGGCTCAGCTTGAGCTTAGGACCCAAATATCTTGCCATTTTATTTCTCCAACAATCCTGAAAGCGACGTTATACGCGACGCTTTTTCGGTGGACGACAACCGTTATGGGGGATCGGAGTCACATCAGTAATATTCGTGATGCGAAAACCAGCAGCGTTTAACGCGCGGACAGTAGATTCACGGCCTGGACCCGGGCCCTTAACCACAACCTCCAGGTTCTTAATGCCATACTCTTTTACCGCATCTGCACAGCGCTCAGCTGCAACCTGAGCAGCAAACGGGGTAGATTTACGAGAACCACGGAAACCAGAACCGCCCGCTGTTGCCCAACCCAATGCATTACCCTGACGATCCGTGATGGTAACAATGGTATTGTTGAAAGAAGCATGGATGTGAGCCATGCCGTCAGAGACTTGTTTTTTAACACGCTTACGTGCACGAACAGGTGCCTTTGCCATTATTCAATCATCCCGATTATTTCTTGATCGGTTTACGCGGACCCTTTCGGGTACGTGCGTTGGTTTTAGTGCGCTGACCGCGAACTGGCAAACCACGACGATGACGTAAACCACGGTAAGTGCCAAGGTCCATGAGACGTTTGATGCTTAGGGTTACCTCACGACGCAGATCACCTTCTACAACGTATCTGGCAACTTCGTCACGCAGCTTCTCGATTTGTTCTTCAGATAGCTCACTGATCTTAACATGTTCAGCAACACCCGCAGCAGCACATATAGCCTGTGAACGAGTAGCACCAATGCCGTAAATCGATCTTAAGGCGATCACGGTATGTTTTTGATCAGGAATGTTAATGCCTGCTATACGGGCCACTATGCACTCCTATAAATTTCGCAGCAACACTATTCTGAAAAGCCCGTTTTCAGGATACTCAAATAGTGATGCAGTCATACATAAAAGATTGGCCGGTTAATCTAGCCAGCTTAATCCAACTTTGCAAGAAAATACTGCACGATAAGTCAGCCTTGCCGCTGCTTATGTTTTGGTTCACTGTCACAAATTATGCGAACAACTCCGTTGCGTTTAATAACTTTGCAGTTACGACACAATTTCCTGACGGAAGCACGGACTTTCATTTTTACTCTCCGTATATGTTACTCATTCCTGACTAGCGTTTATAACCTTTCAGGTTTGCTTTTTTCAGTACAGACTCATACTGACTGGACATCATCTGAGTTTGCACTTGAGCCATAAAGTCCATGATAACAACCACTACGATCAGCAACGAAGTACCACCAAAATAGAAGGGAACTTTCATCGCATCCCGCATAAATTCCGGAATCAGGCAAATAAAGGTAATGTAGATCGCACCCACTAATGTAAGGCGACTCATCACTTTATCAATGTATTTCGCTGTTTGCTCTCCTGGGCGAATACCGGGCACAAACGCTCCAGATTTTTTCAGGTTATCCGCTGTTTCACGCGGGTTAAATACCAATGCGGTATAGAAAAAACAGAAGAAGATGATTGCAGAGGCATAAAGCAACACATAGAGCGGTTGTCCTGGTTGCAGATACATCGAAATTGTCGTAAGCCAGTTCCAGCCGGTCCCGCCTCCAAACCATGATGCAATGGTTGCCGGAAATAAAATAATACTTGAAGCAAAAATCGCTGGAATAACACCCGCCATATTGACTTTTAATGGTAAATGTGTGCTTTGTGCCGCGTAAATCCGACGGCCCTGTTGACGTTTGGCATAGTTAACAACAATACGACGCTGACCACGTTCAACGAACACGACAAAGAAAGTCACGGCAAACACCAGTACTCCAACCAGCAACAGCAGAAAAAAATGCAATTCACCTTGCCGGGCTTGCTCGATAGTCTGAGCAACTGCCGGCGGAAGGCCAGCAACAATACCCGCAAATATTATGATCGAAATGCCGTTACCGATACCACGCTCAGTAATCTGTTCACCTAACCACATCAGAAACATTGTCCCGGTCACGAGACTCACAACAGCAGTAAAATAGAAGGGAAACCCAGGACTTACTACCAGCCCCTGCATACCTGGCATATTCGGCAAACCCGTAGCGATACCGACGGACTGAAATATCGCCAGGATCAAGGTACCATAACGGGTATACTGGCTTATTTTACGGCGACCCGCTTCCCCTTCTTTCTTTATTTCTGCCAGCGTTGGGTGAACAACCGTTAACAGCTGGATAATAATTGATGCCGATATGTAAGGCATAATACCCAAAGCAAAGATCGACGCGCGACTGAGCGCACCACCAGAGAACATGTTAAACATATCAATGATGGTTCCCTTCTGCTGTTCAAGCAATTTAGCCAGTACATCAGCATCAATACCAGGGATTGGAATAAAAGAGCCAACACGAAAAACAATCAGCGCACCGATTACAAACAATAGCCTGCGCTTCAGTTCACCGAGCCCGCCTTTAGCACTTTGAAAATCTAACCCTGGTTGCCTGGCCATCAAATTACTGCTTCCTCAATTTTACCGCCAGCTGCCTCGATAGCGCTGCGAGCTCCCTTAGTGACTCGCAGGCCACGAATTGTTACCGGCCGTACAATTTCACCAGAAAGCATCACTTTTACAAACTCAATCTGGATCCCGACGATATTGGCAGCTTTTAGCGCATTGAGATCGATGACATCGTCATCCATTCGGGACAACTCTGACAAACGAACCTCGGCAGTAACCATCGCTTTACGAGAGATAAAACCAAATTTCGGCAAACGGCGATATAAAGGCATTTGACCACCTTCAAATCCACGACGGACACCGCCACCAGAACGAGATTTCTGACCTTTATGGCCACGACCTCCCGTTTTACCCAAACCCGATCCAATCCCACGGCCGGCGCGTTGCGGCGCGCGTTTGGATCCTTCTGCCGGAGAGAGAGTATTTAAACGCATCTGTTACTCCTCAACCTTAACCATATAGGAAACCAAATTAACCATACCGCGTACCGATGGAGTATCTTCCCGTTCTACTGTATGTCCAATACGACGCAGGCCTAAACCAGTCAGCGTTGCCTTATGCTTAGGCAACCGACCAATTGCACTACGTGTCTGGGTGACTTTAATAGTTTTTACCATGTTATTTACCCCAAGATTTCTGCAACGGATTTACCACGCTTGGCAGCGACCATTTCTGGGGACTTCATATTTGCCAGCGCATCGACAGTTGCACGAACCACATTAATTGGGTTAGTCGAACCGTACGTTTTGGCTAATACGTTATGCACCCCGGCAACTTCCAGCACGGCGCGCATCGCACCACCAGCAATAATGCCGGTACCTTCAGAGGCGGGCTGCATAAATACGCGAGATCCTGTATGAGCACCTTTAACGGGATGTTGCAGGGTACCGCTGTTCAGCGCAATGTTCATCATATTGCGACGGGCTTTTTCCATCGCCTTCTGAATGGCTGCCGGAACTTCACGTGCCTTACCGTAACCAAAGCCAATACGACCGTTACCATCACCGACGACTGTCAATGCAGTGAAACTGAAAATGCGCCCACCTTTTACGGTTTTAGATACACGATTGACCGCGATCAGTTTTTCCTGCAGTTCACCCGCCTGTTTTTCGATATGAGCCATCCGATACCTCTACCTTAGAACTGAAGGCCAGCTTCACGGGCAGCATCCGCCAGTGCCTGGACTCTACCATGATATTGAAAACCGGAACGGTCAAAGGAAACTCCTTTAATGCCCTTTTCCAACGAGCGTTCAGCAATAGCCTTGCCTACAGCGGCTGCCGCATCTTTATTCCCCGAATACTTTAGTGTTTCACTAATAACTTTCTCTACAGTGGAAGCAGCTGCCAGCACTTCGGAACCACTCGGTGCGATAACCTGAGCATACATATGTCTTGGTGTACGGTGGACAACCAAACGGGTTGCGCCCAGTTCTTTGATTTTGCACCTTGTGCGGGTTGCACGACGGATACGAGCTGTTTTTTTATCCATGCGATTACCTTACTTCTTCTTAGTCTCTTTGATACGCACGACCTCATCGGCGTAACGGACACCTTTACCTTTATAGGGTTCAGGACGACGGTAGGCACGCAAATCTGCTGCAACCTGACCAATTAACTGTTTATCAGCACCTTTCAGTATGATTTCAGTTTGGGTCGGACATTCGACAGTAATACCTGCTGGCAGTTTATGGTTGATCGGATGAGAGAACCCTAAAGCCAGACTGACCACATTGTCTTTCACTGCAGCACGATAACCGACACCGACCAGCTGTAACTTTCTGGTAAAACCTTCAGTGACACCGATAACCATTGCGTTAAGCAGTGCCCGGGTGGTTCCCGCCTGAGTCCAGCCATCTGCAACGTCCGCTCGCGGGGTGAATACCAGTTCATTTTCTTTTTGCTGCACGTTGACACCACTATGTATAGTACGTGTCAACTCGCCGTTTTTACCCTTAACCGAAATCACCTGGCCGCTGAGTTTTACCTCAACGCCGTCAGGAATAACGACGGGTGCTTTTGCAACACGAGACATTTTTTCCTCCCGGATTATTATGCTACGTAGCAGATAATTTCACCGCCAAGACCAGCCTGGCGAGCTGCACGATCAGTCATAACACCCTTAGAGGTAGAAACAACCGCAATACCCAAACCGGCCATCACTTTTGGCAGCTTATCTTTTTTCTTATAGATGCGCAGACCCGGTCGGCTGATACGCTGAATGCTTTCTACCACCGCCTTACCCTGGAAATATTTCAATACCAATTCCAGAACTGGCTTGGTGTCGCCTTCGATACTAAACTCCTGAATAAAACCCTCTTCTCTTAACACAGTGGCAATAGCCATTTTCAGTTTGGAAGAAGGCATGGTGACCGCAACTTTATTCGCGGCCTGACCGTTGCGGATACGTGTTAGCATGTCCGCGATCGGATCTTGCATGCTCATCTGTCTTTACTCCCGTGATTCAATTGGTGATAATTACCAGCTTGCTTTTTTAAGGCCCGGGATTTCACCGCGCATCGCGGCTTCGCGAACCTTAATACGGCTTAAGCCAAATTTCCGTAGGAAAGCATGCGGCCGGCCAGTTTGGCGGCAGCGATTACGCTGACGGGACGGGCTGGAATCACGTGGCAAAGTTTGTAACTTGAGCACTGCATTCCAACGATCTTCATCGGATGATTTGAGACTTGAGATAACGATCTTCAGTTCTTCACGTTTTGCGCGAAATTTTTCAGCCAGTTTTTTGCGCACTACCTCACGCGCCTTCAATGATTGCTTGGCCATAAGTCAACTCTGCCTTATTTACGGAATGGGAAGCGAAAGGCAGTCAACAGTGCACGGCCCTCATCGTCGGATTGCGCAGAAGTGGTAATGGTAATATCCAAACCACGTATGCGATCAACTTTGTCGTAGTCGATTTCCGGAAAAATGATCTGCTCGCGCACTCCCATGCTGTAGTTACCCCAGCCATCAAATGATTTAGCGTGTAATCCGCGGAAATCACGGATGCGCGGCACAGCAATAGTAATCAGGCGTTCAAAAAATTCCCACATGCGGACACCGCGCAGAGTGACTTTACAGCCGATAGGATAACCCTGACGGATCTTAAATCCTGCAACAGATTTGCGTGCTTTAGTGATAAATGGTTTTTGACCGGAAATTGCTGCCAGGTCTGCTGTGGCGTGGTCCAACAATTTTTTGTCGGCAACCGCTTCACCCACTCCCATATTAAGCGTTATCTTTTTTATTCTTGGGACTTGCATGACAGAACCGTAGCCAAACTGAGACATCAGTTGTTTGGTTACGCTGTCTTTGTAGTAATCATGCAGTTTCGCCATAATATTACTCCAGGTTACTTGATAGTTTCGTTACTTGACAGTTTCGCTAGTTGATTTGAAAAAACGTACTTTTTTTCCCTCTTCAAATCTAAAGCCCACACGATCAGCCTTACCGGTTGATCCGTTGAACAGCGCAAGGTTGGAAACTGCGATTGCCGCTTCTTTTTCAACAATGCCACCTAGTTCATTCATCGCCGGGACAGGCTTCTGATGTTTTTTAACCAGATTGATACCTTCAACAATAATTTTTCCTGAAGACAGGACACTTTTTACTTTACCGCGTTTACCTTTGTCTTTACCGGTCAAGACGATAACTTCGTCATCACGACGGATCTTTGCTGCCATGCTACACTCCTTAGATTACTTCTGGTGCCAGAGAGATAATTTTCATGAACTTCTCATTGCGCAATTCACGAGTTACCGGCCCAAAAATACGCGTACCGACCGGCTGCTCACTGTTATTATTCAAAATAACGCAAGCATTACCATCGAAGCGAATGACAGAACCGTCAGGGCGACGCACCCCTTTTCTGGTGCGCACCACTACTGCTTTCAGCACATCGCCTTTCTTCACTTTGCCACGAGGAATTGCTTCCTTAATAGTGATTTTAATGATGTCGCCGATGCCCGCGTAGCGGCGGTGCGAGCCACCCAGAACCTTGATACACATTACGCGTCGCGCACCGGAGTTATCGGCTACGTTCAGCATAGTCTGTTCCTGGATCATGTTAGTGCTCCGCTAATGTCAACTACAGCTAAATTACAGGACCCAAAATAGGCCGAAATAGGCCATTGAAAACCCCTGTAAATGAAAATCCCTGTAAACCAAGGCGCGGCATTGTAGCACCAGCTCTGGAATATAGGTAGAGAAAATAAAATGGCTGATTTTGAGGAAGCCGCTCTATACCTGAACTATGCCTGAATCGCTTGCTCTACAATACGTACCAGCGTCCATGCTTTGGTTTTGGATATTGGACGGCACTCGCGCACCTCAACGAGGTCACCGGTAGCGCATGCGTTGTTCTCATCATGAACATTCAATTTAGTTGTACGTGTAACGTATTTTCCATAAACCGGATGTTTAATTTTACGTTCAATGGCAACTACAATGGATTTTTGCATTTTGTCACTGGTGACACGACCCTGAAGAGTACGAATTTTATCAGTCATCACGCCCCCACTTTTTCAGTCAGTAAAGTTTTAACTAATGCAACATTACGACGCACTTGTTTTAACAGGTGCGTCTGCTGTAGCCGGCCACCTGCCGCCTGCAAGCGCAAATTAAATTGCTCACGCAGCAGGTTAAGCAGCTCACTGTTCAGCTCTGCAACGCTTTTTTCACGCAGCTCTTTTGCTTTCATTACATCACCGTCTTGGTTACAAAGGTGGTTTTGATAGGAAGTTTCGCCGCTGCCAGTTTGAAGGCTTCACGGGCTAGCTCTTCAGACACACCGTCCATTTCATAGAGAACTTTACCCGGTTGGATCAGGGCAACCCAATATTCTACGTTGCCTTTACCTTTCCCCATACGTACTTCAAGCGGTTTTTCTGTAATGGGTTTATCCGGAAATATCCTAATCCAAATTTTACCCTGGCGTTTTACCGCCCGGGTCATTGCCCGGCGGGCTGCTTCGATTTGACGGGCAGTCAGGCGACCACGATCTATCGCTTTTAGACCGAAGGTACCGAAGCTCACGTCCACTCCTGCCGCAAGGCCGCGGTTACGCCCTTTGTGCATTTTACGGAATTTTGTACGTTTTGGTTGTAACATCAGCGATTCTCCTTACTTGCGGCCTTTACGCTGCTGTTTTTTAGGTTGAGATGCCGGCTGTTCTGGTTGTTCAACGGCAGCCATACCACCCAGGATTTCACCTTTGAAGATCCATACCTTAACGCCAATGACACCATAAGTAGTGTGGGCTTCAGAGGTGTTGTAATCGATATCCGCACGCAGAGTATGCAGGGGAACACGACCCTCACGGTACCATTCGGTACGCGCGATTTCAGCGCCACCAAGGCGGCCACTGACTTCAACTTTGATCCCTTTAGCGCCAAGACGCATAGCGTTCTGTACAGCACGCTTCATAGCACGACGGAACATGACACGACGTTCCAGCTGCGAAGTGATGCTGTCAGCCACTAATTTTGCATCCAGTTCCGGTTTACGGATCTCAGCGATATTA
This sequence comes from Enterobacterales bacterium, assembly GCA_947478475.1. Lineage (GTDB taxonomy): Bacteria > Pseudomonadota > Gammaproteobacteria > Enterobacterales > Enterobacteriaceae > CANJWD01. The sequence continues at coordinate 4,345 of CANJWD010000006.1, read as the reverse complement.
ATTTGCGCAGGTACGCCGGCGATATTCGCTACAACCTTGCGCAGTTTTTCAACGTCTTCTCCTTTCTTACCGATTACGATGCCTGGACGAGCCGTGTGAATAGTCACACGGATACTTTTAGCCGGCCGCTCAATCACGATACGAGAAACAGAGGCTTTGGATAATTCCTTGGTCAGGAATTGACGCACTTTAAAATCGCTATCGAGATTGTCAGCGAATTCTTTGGTATTTGCATACCAGGTAGAGTTCCAGGCTTTTACTATACCCAGTCGAATACCATTAGGATGTACTTTTTGACCCATTGCTACTCTCCAGAGTCTTTAGCGTCGGACACAACCACAGTAATGTGGCTGGTACGCTTCAGGATGCGATCCGCACGACCTTTTGCACGTGGCATAATCCGTTTCATGCTGGGTCCTTCGTCCACAAAAATTTTCGTGACGCTCAGATCATCAATGTCGGCACCATCGTTGTGTTCGGCATTAGCAATAGCCGACTCCAGTACCTTTTTTACCAAACAGGCTGCTTTTTTATTGGTATAGGTCAACGTTTTCAGAGCCTGCGACACTTTCTGGCCGCGAACAAGGTCGGCCACCAGGCGAACCTTTTGCGCAGAAGAACGAGCGTGGCGATGTTTAGCGATAGTTTCCATCTCTTTCCTCCTGGGTTAACGCTTCTTGGCCTTTTTATCAGCCGTATGGCCGCGATAAGTACGGGTGGGTGCAAATTCCCCCAATTTGTGTCCGACCATTTCATCGGAGACAAATACAGGAACGTGCTGCCGACCATTATGGACAGCGATGGTCAAACCGATCATGGTTGGAAAGATCGTTGAACGGCGGGACCAGGTCTTAATCGGCTTTTTGTCTCCGCTTCCCACCGCTTTCTCTACCTTCTTCAACAAGTGCAGGTCAATAAAAGGCCCTTTCTTGAGAGAACGTGGCATGGCTTATCCTCTAATTTTATTTTTTACTACGGCGCCGTACGATAAATTTATCAGTACGCTTGTTGCTACGGGTCTTCTTACCTTTGGTCTGGATGCCCCACGGAGTGACCGGGTGCTTACCAAAGTTACGACCTTCACCACCACCGTGTGGATGATCGACAGGGTTCATCGCCGTACCGCGAACGGTAGGACGAATACCACGCCAGCGACTGGCACCTGCTTTACCCAGAACACGCAACATATGTTCAGCATTACCAACTTCGCCCATGGTGGCACGACAGTCAGCCTGAATTTTTCGCATTTCACCGGAACGCAGACGCAGCGTAACGTAGGACTCCTCACGGGCAATAATTTGGACGTATGCCCCCGCGGAACGAGCCAGCTGGCCGCCCTTGCCAGGTTTCATTTCAACGTTATGCACCATTGAGCCCACTGGAATGTTGCGCATAGGCAGCGTATTGCCTGACTTAATTGCAGCATCAGCCCCAGATTGTACCTGGTCACCGGTTTTTAAACCTTTAGGTGCCAGAATATAACGACGTTCACCGTCCCGATATAAAATCAGTGCGATATTCGCGGAACGATTTGGATCGTACTCCAGGCGCTCAACCACAGCAGGGATACCGTCTTTGTTTCGTTTAAAATCAACCAGACGATAATTCTGCTTATGGCCTCCACCGATATGACGCACGGTGATGCGGCCATTATTGTTGCGACCACCGCTTTTGCTGAGCTTTTCCAGCAGCGGGGCATACGGCCTGCCTTTGTGTAACTCTGGATTGACCACCTTAACAACATGGCGACGACCCGGAGATGTAGGTTTACATTTAACAACTGCCATTGTTTTTAACTCCTCCGCCTTACTGTGCGCCGCCAATGAAGTCTAGATTCTGGCCTTCCTGTAGGGTGACGTAGGCTTTTTTCCAGTCGCTGCGACGACCAGTATGCTTACCATGACGTTTCACTTTGCCTTGAACCAGCAGAGTGTTGACTGCTTCGACCTGGACCTCAAATAATTTTTGGACCGCAGATTTAATTTCTGATTTTGTCGCATTTTTGGCAACTTTGAGGACAATAGTATTTTTTTTCTCCATGGCCGCAGACGCTTTTTCAGATACATGCGCCGCGCGCAGTATTTTCAACAGACGTTCTTCATGAATCATACCAGCATCTCCTCAACCTGCCTGATGGCATCAACGGTCATGACCACCTTGTCGAAGGCTATTAAGCTAACGGGATTGATATCTGCTGCATCGCGGACATCAACTTTGTACAGATTACGTGCTGCCAGGAATAAATTTTCGTCAATTTCACCGGTCACGATCAGTACGTCTTCCAAAGCCATCTCTTTTAATTTTTGCACCAGCAACTTAGTCTTAGGTGCGGCAACCGAGAACTGCTCGACAACGATTAAACGATCTTGGCGTACTAATTCGGATAAAATGCTTCTCAGAGCACCACGGTACATCTTTCTGTTAACTTTCTGACTGTGATCCTGTGGCTTTGCCGCGAAAGTAACACCGCCAGAACGCCAAATTGGGCTTTTGACCGAACCTGAACGAGCGCGGCCTGTGCCCTTCTGACGCCATGGCTTTTTACCTGAACCTGTTACCTCTGCGCGTGTTTTCTGAGCACGAGTCCCCTGACGGGCACCTGCGGCGTAAGCAACAACAACCTGATGTATCAGCGCTTCATTGAAATCACGCCCGAAGGTAGTTTCGGAAACAGTCAGCGCACCTGGTGCGTCTTTTATTACCAATTCCATTACTGTCTCCTCGACGTTACGCCTTGACAGCTGGTTTAACGATCAAATTGCCGCCGGTTGCCCCCGGCACAGCGCCTTTGACCAGCAGCAAATTACGCTCAGCATCAACACGTATTATGTCCAGATTTTGAACAGTGACACGTTCACAGCCTAAGTGGCCTGCCATTTTTTTGCCCTTAAACACTTTTCCCGGTGTCTGGTTCTGACCGATAGAACCCGGTACGCGGTGAGATAAAGAGTTACCGTGAGTTGCATCCTGGGTACGGAAATTCCAGCGCTTTACAGTGCCAGCAAATCCTTTACCTTTAGATGTTCCTGTAACGTCCACTTTTTTAACATCCGCGAAAATATCAACGTTAATCGCCTGACCAACAATGAATTCTTTATCTTCCGGAAGGCGGAACTCCCACAGACCACGGCCAGCTTCAACACCTGCTTTGGCAAAATGTCCCGCCTCTGGCTTGTTGACACGGCTTGCCTTTTTAAGGCCGGTAGTTACCTGAATGGCACGATATCCATCGTGCGCCAATTCTTTCACCTGAGTCACGCGGTTTGCCGTAACTTCGATAACTGTTACCGGGATTGAGATGCCATCCTGAGTAAAAATACGCGTCATTCCCACTTTTTTACCGACTAAACCAATCATTGCTGCAACCTCTCAATCGTTCAATGCCCCTGATTAACCCAGACTGATTTGCACATCTACGCCAGCAGCCAGATCCAGACGCATCAATGCATCAACAGTTTTCTCGGTTGGCTCAACGATGTCAACCAGACGCTTATGAGTGCGAATTTCGTACTGATCACGGGCATCTTTGTTGACGTGCGGAGATATCAGGACGGTAAACCGTTCTTTGTGAGTTGGCAGCGGGATAGGACCGCGCACCTGCGCACCGGTGCGCTTCGCGGTCTCAACGATTTCCGCAGTCGATTGATCGATCAATCGATGATCAAACGCTTTCAGTCGGATACGGATTCTTTGGTTCTGCATGAGACCAGAGCTCCAGTTATTTATAAATAAAGATGACTACTCCACGCCCACTCTTAAACCGAACGGGGGATGTAATCGTTTAATATATAACCCCCCTTTTGGGGGTATTGTTCGCAAGGCCCGCGCATTGTACGTCAATTCCGATAAGTTGCAAGCGTGTATTGAGGTTATTTGTGTACAGATAAACACTAAACAAATGCCAATGCCCGATAAGCCAGAATCTTACCGTTCATTTTGAGATGAAGCGGGCTATCCAGCTAGACATTTTTAACAGCATTTTAAAGCGAGCAGTTTAAAGCGGATGCCGGGGAAAAAAATAAAAGATGGTGCTGATAGGCAGATTTGAACTGCCGGCCTCACCCTTACCAAGGGTGTGCTCTACCGACTGAGCTATATCAGCAGATACTGGAGCGGGCAGTGGGAATCGAACCCACATCATCAGCTTGGAAGGCTGAGGTAATGACCATTATACGATGCCCGCATTTGTGCTATAGGGCCAAAGAAAAAAGTGCTTAACAGTTCTCAGCTATGCCTGGTGCCCGGCTGGCAGTAGTGCGTAGTGTTAAAGAAGAATTATTCGCTCTTTTTCACCCTTTTGGCCGCCATGCGGCACTGTCACGCTATGCCGACTCGTCTGAAACAC